>VYBO01000078.1:0-10088 GCA_009844405.1 Acidimicrobiaceae bacterium | reverse complement strand
CGGGCTCGGGCTCAGCAGCCGGCTCAGGCTCGGGCTCGGGCTCAGCAGCCGGCTCAGGCACCGCCGCCGGCTCGGGGGTGGCTGCATCATCGTCGTCGTCGCCGCACGCGGCCGCCACCAAGGCCAGCGCCAGCAGCGCCGGCAGCGCCCGCCACAGCATCCGGCGTGATTTCGTTTGCCTCATCTCGCCCTCCTCGAAATGAACGTCATAGTCGCGAGAGTCACGACTCAGGTTCCGCCCAGTCTGCCAACGCTGGGAGGGCCGTGCAAAGGTCGGCGGACCACGCGAGAACGGACAGGGCTAGCCGTCCAGCGCTACGGTCTAGGCGGTGCGACGACGCCGGCATCTCGCCATGGTGGCCGCGGCGTGTGCCCTGGTTGCGATCTCAGCCTGCTCGACCGGGCCCAGCCGCAGCTCGGTGCCGGCCCCGGCCGACTGGGCTTCGGAGGCCGGTACCGATCCGCTGGCCGGGGACCCGAGCTTCACGGCGCCGCCCACCTCACTCCTGCGGTCCGCAGAGCCTGCTCCAGCCGATGAGCGCCCGGCGGAGCCGGCCGGCGACGGTGAGGGATCCACTGCAGGATCCCTCTACGGGAGCCTGATCGCGGCCGCGGGCCCGATCGGCCTGCGGCTTCTGGAACCGAGTGGCGAAGTTGTGGGCCTGCTGAGCCCCGACCAGATCGTCACCCAGCCCACATGGTCGCGCGACGGTCTTCGCCTGGCTGCGACCCTCGTTCATCCGGCCACCGGAGCCTCCCAGGTCGCCGTGGTCGACGTCACCACCGGCGACATCGCCACCGCGCCCTCCAGCAGACCGTACTTCTTCTACTCCTGGAGCTATGACGGCGCCCGGCTGGTCGCATTGGGGCCGGGGCCGACGGGCGGCACCGGGGCCTTCATACTGGACGAGACGGGCGCCCCGGCCGCGGACGTCACCCTTCAAGGCCAGACCATGTACGTGGCGTGGGAACCCGGCGGGCGCCGGCTGCTGGTGCACGCAGGGCACCAACTGCTGCTCATCAATGACGTCGACTCGCCGCGGGACTACCAGGACTTCGGCCTGGTCGGCGTCGATTTCCTGGCTCCGGCGTGGGTCCCCGGCACTCAGGACTTCCTCTATGTGGACTCCTACGACCAGGCCCCTGCCGGCGCCGGGGAAGCGGAGCTCCTGGAACGGAGGTCCACCACCAGCCCGCAACTGCTGCGCCGGAGCACCGACGCCGGCGACGTCACCGAACTCGGGCCGGCCGGCCTGTACACGATGCTGGCCGTCCACCCCTCCGGAGACCGCGCCGCCATCTCAGCAGCCTCACCCGAGCAGCAGGCCCTTGCCGGCGACGGCGCCGAGACGGACTCGATCTCGCCGACCGGCCCCGAGACCGGCGTCCCGGCCGGCTCCGTGCAGATCGTCGACCTCGCCACAGCCGAGCGCCTCACCGTCCTCGACAGGATCGGGCTGTGGCTGGAGTGGAGCCCGGACGGTCGCCACCTGCTGATCGCGGCCAACACGGACGACCCCGGCGGCATCGGAATGTCCTGGCACATCTGGGACGGGCAGCAGTCCTACGAGCTCGCCCGGTTCGCCCCCACCGAGACCTTCTTCCGGGACTACCTGTGGTTCGCGGACCAGTACAACGAGACGCCGCGCCTCTGGTCGCCCGACAGTGACGCGATCACCTTCGGAGCCAACACGGTCGACGGCGACATCACCGCGGTCGCCCGTCTCAGCAGTGCCGGCGCCATGACGAGCCTCGGGTCCTCCGACGTGTCGTTCTGGAGTCCACCCCGGCCCGATGACGGGCTACCGTGACGTCCATGCCGAACGCACGCAATCGCTGCCTCGAGGATCTCAGCGGAGAGGAGATCGCGGAACGGATCACCGAATCGTCGGTGATGGTGCAGCCCATCGGCGCGGTGGAGCAGCACGGCCCACACCTGCCGCTGGCCGTCGATCACGTGATCGCCCACGAATCCGCGGCGGCGCTCGTCGCCGAGCACGGCGACGACTACGACCTGTGGCTGCTGCCCACCCTGTCGGTGTCCAAGTCCAACGAGCACGCCTGGTCGCCGGGAACGCTGTGGCTGTCGGCGGAGACGCTGCTGGCGGTGCTGCGCGACATCGGCCGCAGTGTCGCCACCACCGCGGCCCGCCGCCTCGTGTTCCTCAACGGCCACGGCGGCAACTCGGCCCTGCTCAACGTGGCCTGCCGCGAAATCCGGCTTCAGCACGGTCTGATGACGTTCCTCGTGCACCCGTTCGTGCCCGCCGACCACGGCGGCACGTCACCCGAGGCCGAGATGGGCATGGGCATCCACGGCGGGCACCGCGAGACGTCGGTGTTCATGCACCTGCGGCCCCATCTGGTTCACCTGGAGAAGGCGGACCGAGCGGTTCCCGAGGGCCTGGCCCGGAACCGGCATGTGCGCTTCGGAGGTCTGGCATCCTTCGGGTGGCTGTCGAACGACTTCGGTCCGCACGGCCACATCGGCGATCCGACCGGCGCCAACGTCGAGGAGGGCAAGCTGCTGTTCGAGACCGCGGTCGCACTGCTCGGTGAGCAGATGGCCGAGATCGCCGCCTTCGACTTCGGCCGCACCACCCACTAGAGCGAGCGCGGATTGATCGGCGGCCAATCGCGTCGCAGGGTGGTCATTCCCGCTCTTGCTCGCTTCGCTCACGGGCCGCTCGGGCCACGGCCCCGCCCCGTATGGGCCCGGTCGCCCGTCTATCCGCGGGGCCTCTTGGGACTCCCGCAGGCCGGACGCGGGTGGGACCGGGGCCAGAACCCCGGTCCCCCTCCAGAGCCTGGGGACGAGCCCCGGCTCAGCTATTCCGCTGGGTGCTGCACTAGGACGGGATCCAGGCGCTCCAGGTGGCCTCATTGGCGGCGATCCAGTCCGCCGCGGCCTCCTCGACGCTCTTGCCCTCTCCATCGATCGCAGCCAGCATCGACACCTGGTCGGCGGTGCTGTAGTTGAAGTCTTGCAGGAACTGCCAGGCCGCGGGAGCACCGTCCTCAAGCCCCGCCCAGACGATCTTGAAGAGATCCTCCGACGGGTAGTACTTGCCGCCGTCGGGATTCGGCGGCAGCTCCAACTCGACGAGATCGAATGTGTTGAAGGCCGAGTGAGGTGTCCAGAAGTACGACAGCACTGGATCCTCGCGAGCGAAGGCCGCATCGAAGGCAGCCAGCAGCGCCTCCTCGGAGCCCGCATACACGATCTCCAGCTGGAGTCCGAAGTCGTCGATGATGTCCTGCTCGAAGGTCACCCAGCTCGGGTCGCCGTGGAGGATCTGCCCCAGGTCGCCCGTCTCGGCGGTGGCGAACAGACCGGCCAGCGCGGGATCGGTGAACCCTTCAGCATTGGCCAGCGCGGGGTCCTGGTCGATCATGTAGGCGGGCAGGTACCAGCCGATCTGGCCGATGGGACCGAGCAGCCCGGCATCCACGACGTTGCCGTCGGGATTGTCGATGAAGTCGACCCGGTTCTGGCCGTGGCCCGAGGGCCACACCTCGAGCGACGCGTGCAGCTCGCCGGTGTTGATGGCCGACCATTGGGCGTTCTCGTCGAGGTCGGTGACCTCGACCGTGTAGCCCAGCTCGTTCTCGAGCAGCTGCTTGGCCACCTCGATATTGGCAGCCGAGCCGCTCCACGGATTGGCGACGAGCTTGATCGTGGTGATCTCCTCGGCGCCGTCGTCGGAGTCACCGCTACACGCTCCCGCCAGCAGGCCGAGAACGGCCAGCGCGGCAGCCAGCTTCCATAGCGATCTGTTCATGAAGTGTCCCTCCGGTTCTGGATGGTTGCCGCTTACGGCGCGGCCGTCCAGGGACGCCAACTTTAGCATCGCTCGTTGGTCATGTGAAGGGGCACGTTCGGGACCACTACATTGGCGCGGTGGTGAACACCGAGCAGACACCCCTGAAGTGCCGGGAGATCACCAAGGTGTTCGGCGAGAACACCGCCGCGGCCAGGGCGCTGCTCACCGAAGGCTCAAGCCGCCAGGAAGTGCTGGAGCGCACAGGCTGCCTGGTGGCAGTGAGGGACGCGACGTTCGCGGTGGAGCGCGGCGAGATCTTCGTCGTGATGGGTCTGTCGGGCTCGGGAAAGTCGACCCTGATCCGCTGCCTCTCGCGGTTGATCGAGCCCACCAGCGGCACCGTCGAGATCGACGGCATCCCGATCGGTGACCTGGACGACCAGGGACTGCGGGAGCTCCGGCGGACCCGCCTGTCGATGGTGTTCCAGCACTTCGGACTGTTCCCGCACCGCAGAGTGATCGACAATGTCGCCTTCGGCCTCGAGATCCAGGGAGCGGCCAAGCCGGACCGCTACGAGCGAGCCCTGGAGGTCCTCGAGGTCGTCGGCCTTCAGGACTGGACCGACCACTTCCCGCAGCAGCTCTCGGGCGGGATGCAGCAGAGGGTTGGACTGGCCCGCGCCCTTTGCGTGGAACCCGAGATCCTGTTCTTCGACGAACCCTTCTCAGCGCTCGATCCGCTGATCCGGCGCGACATGCAGGACGAGCTCCTGTCGCTTCAGGCCAACACGCGACGCACGCTGGTGTTCATCACGCACGACTTCCATGAGGCGCTCAAGCTCGGTGACCGCATCGCCATCATGAAGGACGGCGAGTTCGTGCAGGTGGGCACCCCCGAACAGATCATCGCAGCGCCCGCCGACGAGTATGTGCGCGAGTTCACCGAGGACGCACCCAAGACGAAGGTGATCACCGTGGGCTCGGTCATGCGACCCCTGACCGGCGAAGCTCCCCGGGGAGTGCCTGTGAGACTCGCCTCGGTGCTCGACGAAGTGCTGCCCCGGCTGCTGTCCAGCCCTGAGGATCTGTGCGTTGCCGATGAGCAGGGCGAGATAGTCGGCACGGTGGACCGGGACCGGGTCGCCGAATTGCTGGGAGCGAACCCCAGAACCGGATTCGCCGCGGGCGGCGGTCCCGTCGAGTCCTCGTGACCGCGACCGCCCGGCCGGCCGGACCGACCGCGGTCTCGCACGTCATCGAGGCTCGGTTGGCCCTCGACCGGCGGCGGCGGCTGCGCTCCGGCGGAGGGCTCATCATCGGCGTAGCCGTGCTTGCGGCAGTCCAGATCGCCCTAAGTTCGTTGGGCGGGTTCCCCGGGTCGCTGGTGATCCCGCTGTCCGACTGGATCGACGACGCCCGCCGCTGGGTGATCGACAACC
Source organism: Acidimicrobiaceae bacterium (assembly GCA_009844405.1). Lineage (GTDB taxonomy): Bacteria > Actinomycetota > Acidimicrobiia > Acidimicrobiales > Aldehydirespiratoraceae > Aldehydirespirator. The sequence goes on along the minus strand of VYBO01000078.1, from coordinate 4,885 downwards.
AGACGAGCCACTGGAGCTTCTCGTTCTTCTTCAACCCGGCGAGCGACTTCATCGACTGGTTCCTGCGAGCAGTGGAGTGGTTCCTGCTGTGGCTCCCGTGGTTCGTGGTGGCGGGCGCGACAGCCATGGTCGCGGCGGCCGTGCTGGGGCTCCGGGCCGGCCTTCTGGCCGGGCTGGGGGTCGTCTATTTCGGCGCCATCGGCCTGTGGGAGGAGTGCCTCCAGACGGTGGCGCTGATGACGGTGGCCGTGGCCATCGCGGTGGCCATCGGCGTGCCGGTGGGGATCGCCGCCGCTCGTTACGACCGGCTCCAGCAGTCATTGCGGCCCATGCTCGACGCCATGCAGACCCTGCCCGCCTTCGTGTACCTGATCCCGGTCGTGCTCCTGTTCGGCGTGGCTCGCGTGCCGGCAATCATCGCCACCGTCGTGTATGCCCTGCCGCCGGTCATCAGGCTCACGAACCTGGGTATACGGACCGTGCCCCCTGTCACAGTGGAAGCGGCGGAGATGTTCGGGGCCACACCCCGGCAGACGCTGCGCAAGGTGCAGTTCCCGCAGGCGCTGCCGAGCGTGCTGACCGGCATCAATCAGACCATCATGATGGCGCTGAGCATCGTCGTCATCGCGGCCCTCATCGGCGCGGGCGGGCTGGGTCAGGTCGTTCTGGTGTCGCTGCGGGGGCTGTTCGTCGGCAAGGCACTGGAAGCCGGTCTGGCCATCGTCGTGCTGGCCGTCATCATGGATCGGGTCACTCACGGCGCGGCGGGCATTGGAGCCCGGCGGCGGCTGCGCCTCATGCCCGACTCCCTGGCCCAGTTCGGACCGGTCCAGTGGGTGGAGAGTGCCCTGGCGGCCATCGACAGACACCTGGTCCGGACAGGCAACCTGCTAGCCCTGCCGTTGAGCCGGAAGCTGAATGTGGCCGCGGTGGGGCGTCATCCCCGCAAGGTGCTCGGAGGGGTGCTGTTGGTGGTCGGCGCCCTAGGCGGCGCGGCAATCGGGCGGTCCGAGTTTCCCGGCACGATCTCCTTCTCGTTCGCGCCGGCCATCGACTGGCTGGTGGACTGGGTGAGGGACAACCTCTATGAGATCGGCGGCACCTGGTTCGGCACCGGCTGGTTCAGCGACTCCATCACGATCCACGCGGTCACGCCGCTGCGGGAACTGTTCAGCGTCGATCTGGCGTGGCCGGTGGTGGTGCTTGCGGTTGCGCTGGCCGGGTGGCGGCTGGGCGGAGCTCCACTGGCCGCGTTCTGCACTGCCTGCGTGGCGGGCCTGGGGTTCCTCGGGATGTGGACGCTGTCGATGGACACTCTGGCCCAGGTCATCGTTGCGGTGGCCATGGCGATCCTGTGCGGCGTCCCTCTCGGTGTGCTGGCCGCTCGCAGCGACCGGTTCGAGCGGATGCTCAAGCCGGTGCTCGACTTCCTGCAGACCATTCCCAGCTTCGTGCTGCTCATACCGGTGATCATCATGTTCAACGTGGGCCGCATACCGGGGATCATCGCCTCGGTGCTCTACGCGCTGCCGGCCGCGACCCGTCTCACCAATCTGGGCATCCGGCAGGTGGAGGGCGGGGCGACCGAGGCCGCCAAGCTGTTCGGCGCCACCCGGGGCCAGACCCTGCGCAAGGTGCAGCTCCCCCTGGCCGCGCCGAGCATCATCGCAGGCATCAACCAGGCGGTGATGCTGGTGCTGGCCATGGTGGTGATCGCAGGGCTGGTGGGGGGCGGCGGCCTGGGTCTGGAGACCGTGAAGGGACTGAGGCGGACGGACTCGGTCGGTTCGGGATTCGTGGCCGGCCTGGCAATCGTGCTGCTGGCGATGCTGCTCGACCGCTTGCTCCAAGCCTGGACGAGGCGGTTCACCCCGGTTGGGGGCGGCCCGTAGGGGGCTGGCTACTCTTGATGTGGTTGGGCCGTTCTGGTGCGGTCGACCAAGAGCGAGCGCGGATTGATCGGCAGGCAATCGCGGCGCGCGGTGGTCATTTCCGCTCTTGTTCGCTGCGCTCACGGGCCGCTCAGCCTCTCAGGAGCCCAGGGGGCGCAGCATGTCGCGCGACACGATGTGGCGCTGGATCTCGCTGGTGCCGTCCCAGATGCGATCGACCCGAGCGTCTCGCCAGATCCGCTCCAGCGGCAACTCGTCCATGAGCCCCATCCCGCCCAGGATCTGGATGGCCTCGTCCGAGACGAACTGCAGCATCTCGGTGGCCGACAGCTTGGCCATTGCCGCGTCGGCGTCGGTCATCTCGCCCTGGGCCGACAGCCAGGCGGCCCGGTAGGTCATCAACTCGGCCTGGAGCAGGCGGATGCGCATGTCGGCCAGCTTGAACGACACGCCCTGGAACCGCCCGATGCGCTGCCCGAACTGCTCGCGAGTGGCGGCCCAGTCGAGGGCCACCGACAGGGCCCGGTCGGCCCTCCCCAGGCACACCGCGGCCACCTGCAGGCGGGTGCTGCCCAGCCACTCATTGGCCACGTCGAAGCCCCGGTGCTCATCGCCCAGGAGCTTGGAGGCTGGCACCCGGGCGTTGTCGAAGTTGAGGATGAAGTTGTGGTAACCCCGGTTCGAGACGCAGTTGTAGCCCGGCACCCGCTCGACCCCGGGCGTTTCGAAGTCCACCAGCAGCGACGAGATCAGCTTGCGGGGTCCCCGGTCGGTGGTGTCCGTGCCGGTAGCCGCGAACAGGATCACGTAGTCGGCCAGGTCGGCGTGGCTGATGAAGTGCTTGGTGCCGTTCACCACGTAGTGGTCGCCGTGCCGTTCGGCCCGGCAGGTCATTCCTCTCAGGTCGGATCCCGCGTCGGGCTCGCTCATGGCCAGGCACTCCACCCGCTCGCCCCGCACGGTGGGCAGCAGGTACTCCTCGACCTGGTCGCCGGTGCAGGCCCGCAGGATGTTGGACGGGCGGGCCACGATGTAGTGCAGGCCGTAGGCGGTATAGCCGAAGGCCCGCTCGGCCATGGCCAGGGTCACGTCGTCGAGTCCGCCGCCGCCGAGCTCGACGGGCATGTTGGCCGCGTACAGGCCCGCATCGACGGCCCTGCCCCGGATCTCCTCCACCAGTTCGGGCCGCACCTGGCCGGTGCGCTCCACCTCGTCCTCATGGGGGACCAGTTCACGCTCAACGAAGGCGCGCACGGCGTCCACCACCATCTGCTGGTCTTCGCTGATCGAGAAGTCCAATTCGCCCTCCCTGGTAGATCAGTTGGCGGGTCGGCGGGCGTCGATGGACATGCGTCTGCCGGCCTGCGGCGGAACCGGCATGGACGCGTGGGCCTCGGTGACCGCAGCCACCGCGACCGCCGGACCTTCGAGCAGCTGGGCGCTGCGACCGGCCGCAGTGTCGACGTGGACCAGCATCTGCTCGCCGGTGCACACCCTCTCGCCGTCCCGGTACATGGTGTGGAAAATGTGCAGACGCTTGGCGTCGCTGCCGAGCACCTGGGTTGTGACCCGCAGCGGCTCGCCCAGCGAGGCCTCCTGCTGGTGGTTGAGGTGGGTCTCGACGGTGTAGTAGGAGTGCCCGCCATCCCGGTACGCCTCGTCGATGCCCAGGTAGCGGAACAGGGCGTCGGACGCCCACCCGAACACCGCCAGGAAGGCCCACTCGGTCATGTGGCCGTTGTAGTCCACCCAGTCGGGCTCCACCACGGCCGAGTACAGCGCCAGCGGAGCTGCGATCTCGGCACCCGGCGTCCACGGCTCGGCCTCGGTGGAGGCTTTGGCGGCCAGGATCCGAGCCTCCCGCTCGGCCACGAGGCGGCCGGCGCCGATGCCGCTCGGTCGCAGCGCCCGCATCACCGCCAGCAGGCAGCCGTCCCTCTGGCGCTCGAGTTCGGCGATGGACCGCCCGCCGGCCTGATCCTCGCAGCCCGCAGCCATGGCCTCGATCAGATCTCCGGTCAACTCGGGCGCCTCCAGCCGGGTCCACGGCAGCTTCAATGCGGGCCCGAACTGGTCCAGCATGTGGCGCATCCCGCCCTCACCTCCGGCCAGATGGAAAGTGAGGTTGGAGCCCATGGCCGCCCAGCGCAGGCCGGGTCCATAGACGATCGAATCGTCCAACTCGGCGGTGGTGGCGGCACCGTCGTTCACCAGATGAAGGTTCTCACGCCACAGCGCCTCCTGGAGACGGTCCGACAGGTAGCCCTCGACCTCGTTGCGCACCAGCAACGGATGCATGACCAGGTCGTCGTAGTGGGCCATCGCAGCCGCGACCGCCTCCTCGGCGGTGGCCTCGCCTGGCACGACCTCTACCAGGGGCAGCAGGTAGACCGGGTTGAACGGGTGGCCTATGAGTAAGCGTTCGGGATTGCCCAGCCCGTCGGCCAGACGGGTGGGCAGCAGCCCCGACGAGCTGCTGGCGATCACCGTCGCCGGCTCGGCCGCGGCGTCGAGCCGGCCGAGCAGCGACCGCTTCACCCCTTCGTCCTCCGGGGCGCTCTCCTGCACCCAGTCGGCGTTGGCCGCCACCTCCTCCGGGCTGGCAGCCCACCGCAGCCGGGCCGGGTCGGCCCCCGGGAACAGCCCCAGGCGGGTGGCCGACGGCCAGGCTCGCTCGATGGCGGCCCGGAGCCGTCCCTCGGCATGGCCGGCAGGATCCCAGGCCACGACGTCGTGACCCCGGGCCAGGGCACGCACCGCCCATCCGGAGCCGATCACGCCCGCTCCCGCCAGCCCGATGGTCCTAGCCGTCACCGCGCCCTCCCGCCGGCCGCATCCCGGCCTGTAGTCCCGCATTTCCGCTCCGGGCCGAAGTATCGCACGGTCGGGCCGGATCGATTGCTGCGAGGCGCCCGTACCGGAAGCACGGCCGTCCTGCCTCTTGGAGGCCCCGCGGCTAGACGGGCGACCCGGCCCATGCGGGGCGGGGCCGT
>VYBO01000113.1 GCA_009844405.1 Acidimicrobiaceae bacterium | reverse complement strand
TGACGGCCCCCACCCGTGCCAGCAACCCTCATCCCACACCTACGCGCAGGGCCTGTTTATTCTGTACAGAAGCCGCGAGTGGTGTGGGGACGCGATGAGCGACGAGACGAGGACCATTCCGGCGGGCCAGTTCCGGGAGCAGTGCCTGAGGCTCATGGACGAGGTGAACGCCACCGGCGCGAGGCTGATCGTCACCAAGCACGGACGGCCTGTCGCCGCGCTCGTTCCGGTGTCCGAGCAAGGCGCAACGGGCATCGTCGGATGGTGTGAGCGGCTCCGCATCCACGATGACTTGAGCGAGCCCGCCGTGCCCGCAGACGACTGGAGCGTCGTGTCGGACCCGGCGAGCATCCTCGGCACCTGACCCGGCGACGGTCACGGCTGGAATGGACCTGCTACTCGACACCGACGCTTTGCTGTGGATGTCGCAGGGCAGCCCCAGGCTCGGTCCCCGCGCCGCGTCGGCCTTTGAGACAGCCGCCCGAGACGGTTCCCTGAGATTCTCAGCCGTATCGATGCTCGAGGTCGCCCGCCTCCACTACAGCGGCAGGATCGAGCTGCCGTCGGCGCCCGAGTTGTGGCACCGCGACCTGCTCGCGGCCGGGGTGCGGGAGATTCCCGTCACCTCCGAGACGGCCATGCTGGCCGCTTCGCTGCACGCCAACCACGGCTTCCATTCCGAACCCGCCGACCAGCTCGTCACGGCTTCGGCGACGGTCGCCAAGCGTCCGCTGGTCACCTCTGACCGCAAGATCCTCGACTGGGCGTCGGCGAGGACCGCGCCCCAATGCCTCAACGCCTGCGCCTGACCCCGCCGATACGGCCGGGTGAGGCGGTGTCAGGGGTTGGGCTCTAGGAGGTTGACGCGGCTTGGGTCGGAGGTGAGGGCGGGCAGCTGACGGTCGAAGGTTGCCAAGCAGCCGTCGTGGCGCTCGGCGAGGGCCAGGAGGTGGGCGTCGGTGACCTGCTGGTAACCGGTCAGCCGGTCCTGTTGGGCCCACTCCGCTCTGGCCGGCTCGACGTCGTCGATCCAGAACTCGTGGCCCTCGACCCCGGTCAGCGCCCGCAGAACTGCGGCAGCTTCGCCCGGCGAGCGGGCGTCGGGGAGGATCCTGCGGTTCGAGGACACCCGGATGAAGCCCAGCTGCACGATCGCGGCCGTGGCCCAGGGCCGACCGCCGCGGGACGTGAACCAGTCCACGGCCGTGTCATGGTGAACGTGCGTGGGCCAGGCCAGCGCGACGAGCACATTGACGTCGAGCAGCGGCGTCACCACTCGTCGCTCGCGGCCCGCACCATCTCGGCGGTGATCGGACCGCTGTCGGGCCCGACCGTGAACCCGGGCACGACCCGCCCGGTGTCGGCGGGACGCTGCCTCCAGCCCCGGCGGGCCAGCTCGGACACCGCCGCGCCGAGCGACATGCGCCGCTCGCGGGCCAGTGACCGGGCCACCGCGAGGACGTCGTCGTCAAGTTCAAGAGTCGTTCGCATCACCACATTATAGCATCAGCGCACCAACTCTGGATAGTGTGGGCATCCGGAGCCCCAAAGGACTTGAGGCCGCGGCTGCGAACCTCATGTAGCCGCAGCCTGCTCTCGGGCGGGGGGTTCGCCGGCGCTGAGGGCGCCTATCTCGGCCAGGTAGGCGAGCTGGGCCTCGAGGATGCACACCACGTCGACCGGGTCGGGGCCGTCCTCCTCCAGGGATCGGGCCACCACCGCTTCGGTGGCGGCGGCGGTGTCGGCCACGGCCATGTCACCCACGGCTACCGCAGAGTCGCCGAGCTCCTGGCCGTGGGAGGTGGCCAGGCCCACCGCCGCGAACCAGTCGAGGTGCCAGCCCAGCACCGTTGCGACGTCGTCGTGGCTGATCCTGGCGGTCACCTCGTCGGGCAGGTGGTCTGCCACGTAATCGACGGCTGCGGCCAGCCGGTACACCGACGGTGCGGTCTCCTGCTCCAGGCGCCCGACCGCGATCCCCACCGACACGAACGCGATCGCCACCACGGCAGCCAGGCCGACCGCGGCGATCAGCCAAATCACGGCGCCCGCCGTACCGCTCTAGAGGCCGATGCGCTGGGCGAGGAGCTCCCGGTGGTAGGTGGGGTCGCCGAAGAGGAGCTCCGAGCTCTTGGCCCGCTTGAAGTAGAGGTGAGCCGGGTGCTCCCAGGTGAATCCGATCCCGCCGTGGATCTGGATGTTCTCGGCCGCGGCGTGGAAGTAGGCCTCCGAGCAGTAGCTCTTGGCCAGCGACGCCACCTGGGGCAGCTCGTCGTTCATCTCGGCCGCGCACCAGCCTGCGTAGTAGGCGGCCGACTTGGCCGACTCGACCTCCAGCAGCATGTCGGCGCACTTGTGCTTGATCGCCTGGAACGAGCCGATCGGCCGGCCGAACTGCACCCGGACCTTGGCGTACTCCACCGACATGTCCAAGCAGCGCTGCGCGCCCCCCACCTGCTCGGCCGCCAGAGCCACCGCCGCCAAATCCAGCACGGTCTCCAGCACCGGCCAGCCCTGCCCTTCGGCGCCGACCAGGGTGGCCTCCACCCCCTCGAAGGTGAGCTTGGCCTGCTTGCGGGTCTGGTCCATGGTCGACAGGGCGGTGCGGGTGAGCCCGTCGGCGTCCGGATCGACGGTGAACAGCGAGACGCCTCCGCCGGTGCGGGCCGCCACGATGATCAGGTCGGCGGTATGGCCGTCGAGGACGTACATCTTGACGCCGTCGAGGCGCCACGAACCGTCGTCCGGCGAGGCCACCATGGTGATCCCCGGCTCGTCCCAGCGGCCGTTCTGCTCGGTGAAGGCCAGCGCGGCCCTCGTCTCACCGGAGGCGATGCCGGGCAGATGGGCCTGCTTGGCCTCCTCGTCGCCGGAGCGCATCAGCGTGTTGGCGGCCAGCACGGCGGAGGAGAAGTACGGCGCGCAGAGCAACGCCCGGCCCATCTCCTCCAGCACGACCACCTGCTCCACGCAGGTGAACCCCTGGCCGCCGTAGGCCTCGGGGATCGTCAGGGCGGGGAGGCCCATCTGATCGGACATCTGTTCCCAGACGTCGGGGTCGAAGCCGCGCTCGGTGTCCATCTGGTCGCGCACCGCGGATTCTGGCGACTTCTCCTCGAGGAAGCTGCGGACGAAGTCTCGGAGCTGCTCCTGCTCGTCGGTGAATGCGAAGTTCACGTGGGACTCTCCTGCGGATCGGATGTGGTCGCCAAGCTATCGGGGCCGAAGGGCCGTAGTGCCCGCCGCTGGCCGTAGGATTTGAAGCGTGGCCGCAGCACCGCTCTTCGAGATCGACGGCCTGCATGCAGCGACTGTCGACGGCGGCATTGAGATCCTGCGCGGAGTGGACCTGGTGGTCGGCGCGGGCGAGCTTCACGCCTTGATGGGGCCGAACGGGTCGGGGAAGTCCACCCTGGCCGCGGCCCTGCTCGGCAGCCCCGAGTACGAGGTCACCGGCGGCTCGATCCGCTTCAAGGGAGAGGACATCACCTCCTGGCCCCCGGAGGTGCGGGGCAAGGCCGGCCTGTTCCTCGCCTTCCAGTACCCCCAGGAGATCCCGGGCGTGTCGGTGCGCAACTTCCTCACCCAGGCCCTGCAGGCCCGCAAGGGCACCGACGTGAGCTCCATCGAGACCTACATGACCATGGTCGAGTGGATGGAGCGCCTGTCCATCGACTCGGCGCTGATGGACCGCCACCTCAACGAGAAGTTCTCCGGCGGTGAGAAGAAGCGCAACGAGATCCTTCAGATGGCCGTCCTGGAGCCGGACATGGCCATCCTCGACGAGACCGACACCGGCCTCGACATCGACGCGCTGCGCATAGTGGCCACCGGCCTGCAGGAGGTGCGGGCCGAACGGCCCGAGCTCGGGGTGCTGGCCATCACCCACTTCCAGCGCATCCTCACCTCCGGGCTTCAGCCCGACCGGGTGCATGTGCTCCTCGACGGCCGGATCGTCGAGAGCGGCGGCCCCGATCTGGCCGACCGGCTCGAGCGCGGCGGCTACGAGAGGTACGCGTCATGAGCGGCGGCGACCGGCTGGGGCCGCGGACGAAGGCGCACTTCCCGCTGCTCAGGCGGCAGGTGCACGGCAGGCCCATCGTCTACCTGGACTCGGCCGCCTCGTCGCAGAAGCCCCGCAGCGTGCTCGACGCCATGAACAGCTACTACGAGACCATCAACGCCAACGTCCACCGGGGCGCCTACGAGATCGCGGCCCAGGCCACCGAGGCCATGGAAGCGGCCCGGGCCGGCGTCGCCCGGTTCGTGAACGCGCCGTCCGCCGACGAGATCGTGTTCGCCAAGAATGTCACCGAGGTCATCAACCTGGTGGCCCGCTCCTGGGGCGGAGCCAACCTCGGGCCGGGCGACGCGGTGGTGATCACCGAGATGGAGCACCACGCCAACATCGTCCCCTGGCACATCATGGCGGCCGAGAAGGGCTTCGAGCTGCGCTGGATCGGCGTCGGAGCCGACGGCCGGCTCGACCTCAGCAACCTGGAACGGCTCCTCGACGGGGCCAAGCTGCTGGGCGTGACCGCCATGAGCAACGTGCTCGGCACCCTCAACCCGATCCGCCGGCTGGCCGACGCCGCCCACGACGCCGGAGCGCTGGTGCTGGTGGACGCGGCTCAGTACGTGCCCCACCTGCCGACCGACGTGCAGTCCCTGGGGGCCGACTTCCTGGGGTTCACCGGCCACAAGATGTGCGGACCGACCGGCATCGGGGTGCTATGGGCCCGAGCCGAGCTGCTGGAGGCGATGCCGCCGTTCCTCGGGGGCGGCGAGATGATCCTGGACGTGCGCAAGGACGGCTTCCTGCCCAACCACATCCCCCACAAGTTCGAGGCCGGAACCCCGCCCATAGCCGAGATCGTCGGGCTCGGCGCCGCGGTCGAGTACCTCGAGGGCCTGGGCATGGACCGGGTGCGCGAGCACGAGGTCAGCCTCACCGCCTACGCGCTGCGCACCCTCGAGGAGCGCTACGGCTCCGAGCTCGCGGTGCACGGGCCGTCCGAACCGGCCTGCCGGGGCGGCGTGCTGTCGATGAGCTTCCAGGACATCCACCCGCACGACCTCTCGCAGGTGCTCGACGACCGCGGCGTGTGCGTGCGGGCCGGCCACCACTGCGCCAAGCCGCTGATGCGGCATCTCGGGGTGCCGGCCACCACCCGGGCGTCGCTCTACGTGTACAACGACACCTCCGATGTGGACGCCCTAGCCGATGCGCTCGATGTCGCCGGCGAGTTCTTCGCCCGGTAGCGGGAGGGCGCCATGGCCGGGCTGGAGGACCTGTACCGCGAGATCATCCTCGACCACTACCGCAACCCCCGCAACCGCGGCGAGCTGGAGGTGCCGCCGGCGTTCCAGGCCGTGGGTTTCAACCCGCTGTGCGGCGACGAGGTGGTCGTCTACGTCGAGGTGAGCGACGGCGTGATCACCGACGTGTCCACCGGCGGTCAGGGGTGCTCGATCAGTCAGTCGTCGGCGTCGATGATGTCCACTGCCGTCAAGGGCCGCAAGGTGTCCGAGGTCCGGCGGCTGGTGCGGGCCTTCAAGCACATGATGTCCATCCACGGCACCGGGATCGGCGGCACCGGCGACGACCTGGACGACGACGGAGACAGCGGCGACGGGCACGGCGAGGTCAAGCTCGGCGATCTGGAAGCCCTGCGGGGCGTGGTCAAGTTCCCGGTGCGCATCAAGTGCGCCACCCTGGGGTGGAACACCCTGGTACAGGCCCTCGACGAGACCTTCGCCTGAGAAGCCGATCGGCCGGCGGCTGGTACGGTTCGGTTCGTGACAGACCTGCCGCCGGCCGACTGGTACACCGATCCTGAGGATTCCTCGCAGTACCGGTACTGGGACGGCTCCCGCTGGACCGACCACCGCTCGCCCCGCTACGGCACCCCCGACGGAGAGGCCGGCGCCTCCGGCGATCGTGCTGCCCCCCGGCATCGCAGCATCCGCAGCCTGCTCGGCGGCACATGGCGGCTGATGACACAGAACCTGCGCCCACTGCTCGTCATCTATGCGGTGGTGGGCGTGGTGTACCTGGCCGGCGAGGAGTCGGTCAGGCGGGGATTCGACGATGTGTTCGGCGACACGCTGGGAGCTCTGGTCGACGAGGTGGCCAGCGTCGATCCCGAAACCGACGACGAGGAGCTCGACGCGCTGTTGGAGAGTCGCTGGAACGACGTGACCGACCGCCTCGAGAGCCTGAGCTCGTCCACTCTGGCCGCGGGGATACTCCTGATGGCGGCGGGCGCCGTCGTGGTCATCGCCATCAACATCGTCCAGTTCGTCGCATTCGGCCAAGTCGCGGTGGCGCGGCTGGGTCAGAGGCAGATGGGTGCAACCGGCGCCCTTCGGGCCAGCCTCAAGCGCCTGTTGCGCATCGTCGGCGTGGGCCTGATGCTGCTGGCGATGCTCTTCGCGGCACTCATGGTGGCATCTCTCTTGGCGGGACTGCTGAGCCCGGCGTCGGGTGCGCTTGCAATGGTGCTGGGAGCAGCGACGGGCCTGGTGGTGATGGGGGTCGCCGCACCGCTCGCGCTTCTCACCTTGATGACGGCCGCCGTCGGCCCGGCCGAGCCGTCGATGCGCTATGCACGCGGCCTGCTGAGGGGCGCCTTCTGGGCGACCTTCGGCCGCATGGTGTTGATCTTCGTCCTCTCGTTCGCGGCTACCGTCCCGGCGCTGGCCGCCGCGGAGCTCCTCGGGCTGCTCAACGGCGTTGTTGCACGCGTGGCCCTTGTCGGGCTGGGCATGTTCCCCGAGATGCTGGGCGTCATCGCCTTCTTCACCATCTACCACGACCTCGGCGGGCGGCACGCCGACATCGCTGAGCCCTCCGCCTCGTCAGCCAACTAGGGGGCCTCCGGTCCGGTCAGGAGGGACTTGAGGGCCTCGCCGTAGGCGGCGAGCTTGGCAGGGCCGATGCCGGGCACGGCCAGCAGAGCCTCGTCGGTGCTGGGGCGGCGGCGAGCGAGCTCGCGAAGCGTGGCATCGGAGGACACCACGAAGGCGGGCACGCCGTCGGCCTTGCTCCGGTCCAGTCGCCACTGCCGCAGGCGTTCGAAGGCGGACGCGGCCTCGGGCTCGGCCGCCTCGTCTATGGGCGGGCTCTGGGCCCTCGAGGACGCGCTCGGAGCGTCACGTCGTGCGGGCGAGGACGGTTCGGCAGATGCTGGAAGGCGAGCTTGGGCCGGGCGGGCCAGCGGATCCGTGGGCCCAAGGTTGGAGCGCCACTGCATCTCGGTGATGAAGGGGGACTTCGGGCCGTCGGCGACGACCAGGACCGACTCCGAGCCGCGGGTGATGGCGACATGGAACACCCGGCGCTCCTCCTCGATATCGCCGGCCAGGCGGTGGGGCATCAGGCCCTCGGTGGCCGACAGGACTATCACGTGGGGCCACTCCAGTCCCTTGACCCGGTGCACGGTGGCTAGCCGCACGCCCCGGCCCCACGACGGCCGGCCGAGCCGGGCGTCGCCCTCGTCGCCGTCGGTCAGGCGGTCGCGTAGCCAGTCCTCGAACGCGGCCGGGTCCCGGCAGTGCGGCGCCACTGACATCAGGGCCCGCAGGTCGTCGCCGTGGGCCGAGCGGTCCACCGACCGGCGGGAGGCGTCGAGTCGCTCGTCGAGGATGGCGCCCAGTTGGGTGCCATCCCGTACCGCCTCCAGTAAGCGCAGAGTGTCGGCGCCGTCGCGGGCCATGTCGCCGAGACGCTCCACGTCGTCGGCGAAGTCCTCCACCCGCTGCGAGGTCCGCTCATCGGAGATGCGGCCCGCCAGCCGCCGGAGTGCGCCGACATTGTGCTGCTCTGCCATCCAGTCGATCACGCGGGGAGAGATTCCCCGGGGCGGGCGCCGGGCCGCTATGGCCAGCGCGCCGGCGGGCAGCCGGGCCGTGTCGGAGGTTGCCAGCCGGAGCCACGCCAGCGCGGCGGCCACGCCGGTGCGCTCCAGGAACCAAGGCCCGACCGGCGCCATACAGTCAATCCCCGCCTCCGACAGCAGGACCTGCGGCGCCAGCAGCGTGCTGTTGACCCTGGTGAGCACGGCGATGTCCCTCGCCTCGGCGCCTGCCGCCATCAGCGTCCGGACCCGCTCAACCACCGTTAGACCGCCGTCACCGGCCGCTTCGACCGCCAAGGACCGGCCCGCGACCCGGTCACGCCCGGACTCATCGGCATCCGGCGCGGACCCGTCCGGCGAGACGGCCTCTGACGCGGCCTCCGATACGGCCCCATCAGGCTCGCCAACGTCCAGCGAGGCCGTTTCACGGGCGCGGGCTGGGCGAGTTGAGATGTCCTTGGCGATGCGGTGGCGGTTGTGCGACAGCAGGTTGGAAGCGGCCTCCACCACCGCGGGCGGGCAGCGGTAGTTGACGCCGAGCAGGTGGCGGGCCGCGCCCGGGAAGAAGCGCTCGTACTCGATCAGCCATCGGGGCGACGCGCCCGAATAGCCGTAGATGGTCTGGTCGTCGTCGCCGACCCCGAACACGTCGGCCCTCGGGCCGGCCAGCAGCCGGATCATCAGCAGGTGTGCCGGCGTGAGGTCCTGGAACTCGTCCACCAGCAGCAGGCCGCACACCCGGCGGGCCGCCGTCCGCGCGGCCGGGTCCGTCAGGAGCACGTCGATGGCCCGCACGATCTGGTGGTCGAAGTCGACTACGCCCCGCTCGTCCAGCGCCTCGGCGTAGGCCGGGGCAAGCTCGGCGAAACCCTCGATGTCGGGGGCGTAGTCCCGCTCGACCTCGGCCGGGTCGCGCAGCCCGAGGCGGCACGCGCTGAGGGCCTCCACCCACGGGGCCAGCGGGTCGGTCATGGCCCGCCTACGCCGGCGAGGGGCCCGCTCCCCCACCAGACCGTGCAACAGATCCCGGACGTCACGCTCTCCAATGACCTCCACCCGGTCGTGTACCGCGGGCCGGGCACAGGGACCGGAGCCGTTGCACAATGCCAGGGCCAGGCTGTTCAGGGTGCGCACCTCGAGGCCCTCAAGGTCGGCGGTGCGCTCCTGCATCTCGGCCCGAGCCCTCACGTTGTAGGCCACCAGACACACCGCGGTCGGAGCCACGCCGAGGCCGCGCACCAACCAGCGAGCCCGCTCGGTGAGCACCCTGGTCTTTCCCGATCCGGCCGGCGCCACGATGCAGGCGGCGCCCCCGAGATGGCCCACCGCCCGCCGCTGGTCCGGGGCCAGATCGGCCACTGGCTCTCCATGCTGCAGGCCTCCGAGATCGTCTACGGCAAGGTTGGCGGCCGGAATCAGGGCCGCACCGTCCAGATCCGAGGCATTGAAGCAGTCCAGCGGCCCGCCGTCACACCACAGGCCCCCGGCTTGCGTCACAACATCGCCGGGCTGTCCGGGCGACGCCGATCGAGCACCCGCGTCCAGAGCGCGTTCACGGGGAGCGAAGCGCAGCCGGTCCGGGTCGCGTGCGTCCACCGTGTTGGCCGTCAGCAGGTGATGCCAGACCTCGTCGCCGAGCGTGAGGCCCGGTGCCAACTCCCACCACGGCCGGTCCAGCACCGGCTCGGCACCCGGCAGCGAGCCGTCAACCTCGATGACCAGTCGCTCCCGGCCGTGCCACGCTGATCGCAGCCGCCGTCCCGTAGCCGCGTCCGGTGACTCGGCGTCCACCCGCACCCGGGGGCAGTCCTCCCACGGCGCCGGCGCGGGCTGTCCGGGCAGCACCAGCACGCTGCGACCAAGGCAGTCCGGCCCCGCGGCCTGTTCCACGTCGTAGCCCGAGGCCGCCTCGGTCCCCCGGCTGCCGCCCGGCCCGGTCAAGCTACTTCACCCACGCGAATTGGCAGCCCACAGCGCCCAATAGGGAGCCCACCGCTGCCAATTCCCCACGCTGCCGCAGCCCCGACGCGAATTGGCAGCCCACAGCGCCCAAAAGGGAGCCCACCGCTGCCAATTCCGGAGACGGCCGAGCGCCTAGCCGGCGGCGGAGTCGACGCGCTGAATGAAGTCGCGGTCCCGGGCCGAGATGCCGCCCGCATCGTGGCTGGTGATGGCCAGCTCCACCTTGTTGTAGACGTTGGACCACTCGGGGTGATGGAAGAGCCGCTCGGCGATCAGCGCCACATGGGCCATGAACGCGAACGCGGCCCGGAAGTCGGCGAACTGATACGAGCGGCGCAGCACGTTGCCGTCGCGGCGCCATTCGGGATGAGCGGCCAGCACCTCTGCGATCTCGGCCTCGGTCAGCAGGTCGTCCTTGCTCATGGGCGTCGATGATATTCGGTGTCGATCGGCGCCGGGTGTCGAGGTTCAGGTCAGCAGGTCGGCGAACGGGTCGCCGAAGGGATCCGTGAATGGGGTGGTCCCCGCGTCCGAGTCCGGCTGCGGGACGGCCCCTGTCCAGCGCTCGTAGCCCTGAGCCTCCAGTTCGTCGGCCAACTCGGGCCCACCTGACTCCTGTATGCGGCCGCCGGCGAACACATGCACGGTGTCGGGCCGCAGGTGGTCGAACACGCGGCTTGAGTGGGTGATGGCCAGCACCCCGAGGCCGTCATGGGTGGTGGCGTCCTCGATCCTGGCGCCCACGAAGCGCAGCGCGTCGATGTCGAGGCCCGAATCGAGTTCGTCGATGATCGCGAACGCGGGACCGAGCACGCCGAGTTGAAGCGCCTCGTTGCGCTTGCGCTCGCCGCCAGACAGATCGACATTCACAGGACGCTCCAGGAACTTCTCGTCGAAGCCGATGCGGGCGGCCTCCTCGCTCATCCGCTCGGCCACGGCCGCACCCTCGGGGGTGCACACCGACTCGGTGAGCATGTCGAGCAGCGACACGCCCGAAACCTCGGTGGGATACTGCATGGCCAGGAACAGGCCCGCCTCGGCCCGGCGCCACGCCGGCATTCCCAGCAGTTCCGTGCCGTCGAGGCGGACGGAACCGTCGATCCCGTCGTAGCCGCCCCGCCCGGCGATCACGTGGGCGAGGGTCGACTTGCCCGACCCATTGGGTCCCATCACCGCGTGTACCTCGCCCGCGGCCACCTCGAGGTCGACGCCGGTCAGGATCTCGCGGCTCGCCACCGAGGCCCGCAGTCCCTCGATCACCAAAGTGCTCACGAAACGTCCCCGCCCTCGACCACCAGATTGCTCACGACGCGACCCCGCCGGAGTCCGCATCGAGCGTCAGCACCACCCTGCCGTCCACCACCGACACCTCGTAGGTGGGCACGGCCCGGGTCGCCGGCAGCGACAACGGCTCCCCGGTCTCCAGATCGAACATGGCGCCGTGGGCCACGCACTCGATGGCGCAGTCGTCAGGCTCCACCCAGCCCTCCGACAGCGGGACCTCGGCGTGGGAGCAGGTGTCGCCGATGGCGTAGACGTCGTCGCCGATGCGAACCACCGCTATCTCGCGGCCCTCCAGGTCGACACGCCGCGCCGAGTCGGGCTCGATCTCGTCGAGGGGGAACAACTCGTGGGTCGTCATCGTGGAGCCTCCGATCTCGAACAGTCTGCTTGAGCGGTCATGGCGTCACGCCGCGGCCTTCAACATCTGGTTGAGCTTCAGGGCCAGCGCCTCGCGGGCCGCGTCCTCGACGGACGGGACCGGCAGACCGTCGATCACCTCGTCGAAGAACCCGGACACGATCAGGCGCTCGGCCACCGGTGTCGGGACGCCCCGGCTCTCCAGGTAGAAGACCTGGTCGGGATCCACCGGACCGACCGCCGAGGCATGGCTGCAGCGGACGTCGTTGTTCTCGATCTCCAGGTTGGGCACCGACTCGGCCCAGGCGTCCTCGCTGAGCTTCAGGTTGCGGTTGGTCTGGAAGGCGTTGGTGCCCCGGGCGTTGGGTCGCACCCGGATCAGCCCGGTGTACACGCTGCGGGCGGAGTCGCCCACCGCGCCCTTGTAGAGCAGGTTGGACGTGGTGTCGGGCGCGGCGTGGTCCTGATAGGTGCGGAAGTCGAGGATCTGGTCGCCTGATCCGAAGTACGCCGACAGCAGGTCGCCGCTGGCGCCCCGGCCCACCAGGCGGGTGTCGGTGCGGGTGCGGGCGTAGCCGCCGCCGAGCGCGACCGACGCTGCGACGAGGGCTGCGTCCCGCTCCACCCGGGCGGTGTGGGCCGCGATCTGCCAGGTCCGGTGATCGTGCTGCTGCAGGTTCACGTAGCCGAGCCGGGCGGCCTGACCGACATCGAGCTCGACCACGGGTACCACCAGCGCCGAACCGGCCGAGTGCTGCACGTCGAGCACGGCGGCCTGTGCGTCGCGACCCACTCGCACCACCAATCGGGGGAAGCTGGCCGCTCCGGCCTGACCGGCGAGGTGGCGGACCACAATCGGCCCGTCGAGCACCACGCCCGCCGGCACGTCCACTACCAGGGGGTCTGGCGTGAAGGCATCGTTGAGCACCGTGAAGTAGTCCGAGGCGCCAGCCGACACCGAGCCGAGCATCTCCTCACCGCCGGCCGCGTCGGCAAGCGGCCCCGCGAACACCCCGGAGTCACGCAGCCGGTCGTCACCCTCGATCGCCACGACCCGACCGTCGACCACATCCACTACCGCAGCGGCCGGTGCGTCGCCGGCGGCCTCGACAAGACCGGAGACCCCGACGACGCCGGACGGACCGCTAGGAGCGTCGAGCGTCGTAAGCATCGGCCCGGTCGCCGACGCTCCGGCGCCCGAGCCGTTGGCGGGGCGATAGGCGGCCAGATCGAAATCGGCGATCGCGCTGTAACGCCACTCCTCGGCGGCCGCGGTGGGAGGGTCGGCAGCCGCGAAGCGCTCAGCCGCCGCAGCGCGGCGTTCCGCCAGCCAGCCAGGGCCCGGCAGGCTGCGGGCCGCGTCAGCAGTGAAGGAATGCACTCGCAGTCAGCCGCCGTCGCGGTACCGCCTGCGGAAGCGCTCCCCCAGCCCGCTCCCGCCGGAGGATCCGCGGCCGCCCTTGCCCTTCTTGCCCTTCGCCTTGGGGCCCCGGGCACGCCGGCGCTTGCGGCGCTCGGCCTCCACCTCGGCGATCACGTCGGGAGCGGCCGCATTGACGATGTCCTCGGCCGCGTCGAGCAGCGCCCCGATGCTCTCGTCGCTGCCCAGGCTCTCAGGCTCGGGCGGGGTCTCGGGTGTGACCAGGGAGCCGTAGCTCCAGTTGACGTCGGCCATGCGGCGGGTGTACTTCGGGCAGTCGTCGGGACAGCGCCACGGCGCCTCGGGCGCCAGGTCCAGATCGCACTTGCGCACGGTGTCGCCGTTGGGGTAGGTGCGCGACTCGAAGTACTTGCAGTCCTGGCGCATCGGCATGACTGACATTGTGGCAGGCGGCCGGGCTTTCGCGTCGCGGCCCAGCAGAGGCCAGCACTCCAGTAGCTTCAAAGTGCACCTAGGGCTGAAGGAACTTCAGGACCGCAGTTGCACCGCCTGGACGTCAATCACGATACGGGTACCATCGCTGGTGGCCTGAGCCCACGCCTCCAGTTGCCCCTCGCTGGGTGTTATGCCAACGCTGCCACACGCTGTGCCAAGGGCAGCCTTGGCGTCCGCCAGCGGAGCTACGATGCACCTGATCGAACTCGCGCTGCAGTTCAGCCCCCAAGCGCCTGATGGCGTCGTTAGCTACTCTCTCGACCGCTTCCATATCGAGTTCGAATCTTGCCATCACTCTCGTCAACACCCCAGAAGTCCATCTTCGCGGATGGGCCGACAATGTTCCTATGCATTGGTGCGTGTAACTGCTCCATGCGCGGATGCTGGCCGCGATCCCAGTGGCGATGCTACCTGATATTCGCCTTGAACTGCATCACGCCGTGCCCCTCAGACCCATGTGGGCGCGTAGCCTCCACCGGACGCAGGACGACGGACCGATAGGGTGCTCGATGGGGCAGCACATTGAACAACGGGACACGAGTGACGGTCCAGCGCAACCGCTGTGGCTGGATCGGGTCGGCGGTGTGGTTGAGGGGCTATTCCGCCGAGAGTCGGTGGGGCTCGTGGCTGGGGAGCGGACCAAGGGCATGGCCGTCCTCTATGAACTAGGGCGCGTGATTGGGACGGCTCCTGTGTCGATCACCGAGGTCGTGCTCTCTCGCGCTCCGTCTTGCCGTTGGGAGGAGCTTGCGGATCGACTGGCAGGCTGTCCCCTGCTGTTCGATCTGGAGTCGCTGTGCTGGGACCGGGGGCTGGGGCTCGATGTGCTGCGGTTCCTGCGTATGCACGCCCGGGAGAGCGGCGTAGTCGCGCTATGGCCCGGTCGGATCACCGGGCGCATCGCCACCTTCTCGGCGCCGGGCCGGCGCGATTACGTGAGGACCGCCCTGGCCGAACTCAGTGTCTTGCGTCCTGTTCCGACCCGCTTCCCCGATGAGGTCCCGTTCGAGATTGAGAGGATCCCCAGATGAAGTACCGCGACTTGATCGCCTTCGAGCCGATCGACTCGGTCAAGGTGCTGCGTGACGCCGAGGACCTGGAAGCGGCCCGCCGGGACGTCGAGACTCTGGTCGTGTCGCCACGACTGGCCGAGCAGTTGACCGAGGTGATCCTGCCGAACCTGAACCTCGACACCGCGCCTGACGCCAAGGGGATGTTGGTCGTCGCCAACTATGGGACCGGCAAAACGCACCTGATGTCGGTGGTGTCCTCAATCCTCGAACGCTCCGAGTTGGTGGAGCTGGTGCAGTCCGAGGCCGTTCGTGAGGCAGCGGCCCCGGTGGCCGGCCGTTATCGGGTGATCCGGGCGGAGATCGGCGCGACATCGATGGGCCTTCGCGACATCATCACTACCGAGCTCACCGACGGGCTGGCTCGCCTCGGCGTGGACTTCGAGTTCCCGGATCTGTCCAAGGTCACCAACACCAAGCGGAGCCTCGAAGAGATGATGGCCGCGTTCGAGGCTGTTCACGGCGATCAGGGGCTGCTGCTAGTGCTCGACGAGATGCTGGACTATCTGGCCTCGCGGCGCGACAACGAACTCCGCGTGGACCTGGCCGTGCTGCGAGAGATCGGCGAGATATGCAAGTCGACCCGATTCCGGTTCATCGGCGGCGTGCAGGAGGCGATCTTCGACAACCCGCGCTTCGCAAGCGCCGCCGACGCGGTGATCAGGGTCCGGGAGCGGTTCACCCAGATGCGCATCTCACGAGAGGACATCGCCTTCGTCGTTCAGGAGCGGCTGCTGCGCAAGACGGCGCAGCAGAAGGCGATGATCCGCGAGCATCTGCTGCCGTTCGCTCCGGCCTACGAGGGGATGGCCGAGAACATCGAGACGTTCGTGGCGCTCTACCCCGTGCATCCGGCCTACTTGCGGATCTTCGAACTCGTCACGCTGGTTGAGAAGCGCAAGGTGCTGACCACGCTGTCGGACGAGATGAGGGCGATTCTCGATGCCGACGTGCCCGAGAACGAGCCGGGACTGATCTGCTACGACACCTACAGGGCGCAGTTGGAGGCGGACCCGTCGAATCGGGCCATCCCGGAGGTCCGAGAGGTGCTCGACAAGGCACAGGTGCTGAGCGCCAGGGTGTCGCGTGCGCTTCCGACGCCGGAGTATGTGTCCACCGCCTTGCGGATCGTGGACGCGCTCGCAGTTCATCGGCTCACCACCGAGGACATCAACGCCCCGATCGGCCCGTCCTGCCCGGAGTTGCGCGACGACTTGACGCTCCTGCCGCCGGGCATGCCGGAAGTGGACTCCTTCTTCTTGGAGACGACCGTCGGCTCGATCATCGACGACATGATCAGGGCCGTCTCTGGTCAGTTCATCACCCTCAACGATGAGAACGGGCAGGTGTATCTCGATGTTCGCAAGGACATCGACTACGACCAGCGGATCGAGGAGCGGGCGGAGTCCCTGGACGACGCCCGGCTGGACGAGGCCTACTTCCACGCCCTGGAGACCGTGCTCGAACAGCGCGAGAGCCCTTATGTCGCCGGGTACCGGATCTGGGCCTACGAGTTGAACTGGGCTGCCAAGCACGTGACCCGTCCGGGCTACCTGTTCATGGGGGCGCCAAACGAGCGCTCGACCGCTCAGCCCCCGCGGGACTTCTACGTGTATTTCCTTCAGCCCTACGACCCGCCCGGCTTCACCGACGAGGAGAAACCCGACGAGGTGTTCTTCCGGCTCGCCTCACCTGATGACGAGTTCACCGACGCGCTGCGCCGCTACGCCGGGGCGGTGGCCCTGGAGGCCGAGTCCACCGGCCAGCACCGCACCGTCTACGCCGAGCGGCGCCAGCGGAACCTTCAGGCCATGGTGGCCTGGCTGCGAAAGCGCATGGGGGAGGCCGTGACGGTCACCTATCGAGGCGAGTCACAGCCGGTCTCGTCGCGTCTCGCCTCGTCGCCGGGCTCGCGGGCGACGGTGAAGGAACAGATCGACACCATCGCGGCAGCGGCCCTCGTGCCGCACTTCGAGGACCGCTACCCCGACTACCCGCCCTTCGGCGTGCAGGTGACACAGGCCAACCTCGCTGAGACCATGAAGCAGGCGCTGCAGCAGGTGATCACCACCCGCTCCAACCTGTTGGGCAGTAAGGTGCTGGCGGCACTCGGTCTCGTGGACATTCAGGGCAACCTCGTCGATGACGGGCCCTACGCCGGCCACCTTCTTGCACAAGTCTCAAGCGGAGACGGCCAGGCGGTCAACCGCGGCGAGCTCTTCGCCGAGCGTGACCCCGGCGTGGCCACTTGGGGGCCATGGCATCTCGAACCGTGCTGGTTCGTGGTGGTGGCCGCGGCACTAGCGCAGCTCGGGCGACTCGAGATCGGCTTCAAGAGCGGCCAACTCGACGCGCTCGGCTTGGAACGGCTCATCCGCATGGACCTCGAGGAGATCGAGTCGGTAACCCATGTCGCGCCACCGAAGGAGCTGCCGATAAGGGTGCTCAAGGAAGCGGTCGCGCTGGTGGGCATCCCCGCCGGCCATGTTGGCCCGAGTGGGGCGACTGAGGCGTTGGTGAAGAGCGTCGCGACCAATTGCACCGATTACGCCGACCGGATCGCTACAGCTCGTGGGCTACTCAGCGACGGCATCCACGTCTGGGGCGCCGATGTGCTGGAACACCGCGGTGAACGATCCGCAGCGTTGCGCGCCCTTGAAGACGCGGTGAACAACCTGAAGGCCCGCAACACGGTCGGGAAGCTCAACAGGCTGGACCTCACCGAAGACCAGATTTCTCAGGCGAACGAGGGCAAAGAGGCTCTGAAGTGGCTGGAGGATGCCGTCGCCGCGGCGACCCACGTCTCGGACGTGACCGCCTATCTGCGTGAGGCCGTTGACGTGTTCGGCCCCGACCACCCTGTAAGCATCGATGCCCGCGCTCTGCGCACCGACCTGCTCGAGCTGTTCCGTGCTGACCTCCCACCCGATGCAAGCCAAACCGGCGCTCTCAAGGCGACCGGGGAGCAGCTGAGACAGCGGTTCGCCCAGGAAGCGGTGTCCGCCCACAACCGCGATCGCCTCGACGGCGCAGGCGACGAAAGCAAACGGCGCATCCTCGAGGGCAACATCTACAAGAACCTCACGCGGCTCACCCCCATCGAGTTGCTGCCCGGCGGCCGCCACGCCGCGCTGGAGCAGCGGCTGATCGACCTGAGAACCTGCAAGATCTTCGATCCGGCCGCGCTGGCGCGCAGCGTCACCTGCCCCGAGTGCGGTTACCGGCCCCGCCCAGCGGACCACGCCACTGCGAAGGCCCGGCTCGAACAGATCGAAGAAGAGATCCTCGGGCTGCACGCAGAGTGGGAGCAAGCTCTGCTCGACTCGTTGGCCGTGTCGGAGATGGCCGAGCAGATAGCGCTGCTCGGCGCTGCGGAGCGAGAGACGGTGGAAGCGTTCCTCGAGGCTCAGCGCCTTCCCGAGTCAGTCACCGAGGAGTTCGTCCGGGCGGTCCGCCAGGTCCTCAACCGTTTCGAGGTTCGCGCCATCTCCCCCAAGGGAGTCTGGGACACGCTGTTTCCCCAGGCGGCGCCAGCGACTATCGCCGAGCTCAGAGAGCGGTTCAGCGGTCTGCTCGACGGGCTCGTCGACGGCTCCCCCGAGGAGCGGGTCCGCTTCGTCCCCCGCGAAGAGGAGGCTTCGTGAGCGGGTCACCGCCTAGCAATCGCCACCTCCCCCTCGGCTCGCTCGACACCCCCGATCCCAGCCGGGACGCCCGGGTGAAGGCCGCACGCGAGGAACTGCGACAACGCCTCCCGGATATGCGCCAACTGCCTGGCTGCCCCCAAGGCAGCGACGACGACATCCTGGCAATGTCCTACCCGCCGTACTACACCGCCTGCCCGAATCCGTTCATTGCCGACTGGCTGGCGGGACTCGACCGCCCCAGTGACGACGACCGCGCCGACCCCGGCCCGTTCGCCACCGATGTCGTGGAGGGCAAGGGCAACGCCTTCTACAAGGCACACTCGTATCCGACGAAGGTGCCCCACCCGGCGATCATGCGGTTCATCCTCCACTACACCCGCCCCGGCGACGTGGTGCTCGACGGCTTTGCGGGCTCGGGGATGACCGGCGTCGCCGCGCAGGCCTGCGGCAACCCCGATCCGAAGGTCAGGCGGGCCATCGAGGCGGAACTCGGTGACGACAATATCGAATGGGGCCCGCGGCGAGCAATCCTCGGAGAACTGGGTCCGTCGGCCACCTTCATCGCCGCAGGTGTGAACCTGCCCGTCGACGGCGACGACTTCGACCGGGCCTCGCAGCACCTGCTGGAGCGCTTCGACCGCGAGTACGGCTGGATGTACCGCACCACGATCACGCCCGAGAACGGGGAGCCCTTCGAAGTCGGCATCGACTACGTCGTGTGGTCGGAGGTGTTCACCTGTCCGCACTGCGGCGGTGAGATCGTCTTCTACGACGTCGCCTTCGACCCGGAAACCGGCCGGGTCGACGATGAGTTCTACTGTTCGTCCTGCGGTGCGGCCTTGACGAAGCGGCAGCGCGAGATCCGCAAGACCAAGGCTCGCACGCTCGCTGGCGACACCATCGATCGCGTTGACATGCGACCCGTGCTGATTGTCTGGCGCTCCGGCGGAGCAACTGGCAGCAAGCGGGTTGACGAGTCGGACGTCGAAGTTCTTGAGCGGGTGTCCGGCATGAAGGTGCCTCCCTTTCCTTCTGCGCCCTTGCCAAACATGCACATGACCCACGAGCGCACCAATCTTCCGAGATGGGGTATCTCATCACTGCATCACTTCTGGCCCGACCGTCCGCTTGCCGCGTTGGCGGTCCTTTGGTCATGGGCCGCCGAGGAGTCGGACCTGCTCACTCGGCTGGCTCTCCAGTTCTGGATCGAGCAGGCCTTCTGGGGCCTGTCCTGGATGAACCGATACACACCCACCCACTACTCGGTCCTCAATCAATATTTGACGGGCGTGTACTACGTGCCGTCGCTCACGGCCGAGTGCTCAATCCGCTACAACCTTCAGGGCTCCTCGCCCACACGGGGCAAACGCAAGTCCCTGGTCAAGCTGTGGAACTCCTCACCAGCATCGGCGGGCGAGGTGATGATCAGCACCGGCTCTTCCACCGATCTGCCGGTTCCAGACGCCTGCGTCGACTACGTGTTCGTCGATCCGCCGTTCGGGGAGAACATCTACTACGCCGATCTCGCCCTTGTCATCGAGTCGTGGCACGGCAACACCACCTCGCCCTCGGAAGAAGCGATCAAGAGTCGCCACAAGGCGTCGCCGAAGAGTCTGGACCTATACGCCGAGTTGATGCGCCGCTGCTTCGCCGAGTTCTTCCGTGTGCTGAAGCCGGGCCGGTGGATGACGGTGGAGTTCTCGAACCACTCCAACGACGTGTGGCTGCGCATCCAGGACGCCTTGGCGTCGGCCGGTTTCGTGGTCGCCGACACCCGCGTGTTCGACAAGGACCAGCTCTCCTACCGCCAGATCACCGCCGACAACGCGGTGAAGCACGATCTGGTGATCTCGGCTTACAAGCCGGCCGAGGCAGCCGAGCACTCCTTCGGGGTGGCCGCCGGCACCGAGGACGCGGCGTGGGTGTTCGTCCGAGAGCACTTGTCTCGGGTTCCTGTCACCGAGGGCCGGCGCGGCCGGGCGATGGTGGTGCGGGAGCGGCAGGCCGACCGGGTGTACGAGCGGATGGTGGCCTACCACGTGGCCCGCAACACCCTCGTGCCGATGACGGCCGCCGAGTTCTACGCCGGTCTGGAGCAGCGCTTCCCGGTGCGCGACGGCATGTACTTCCTCCCCGAGCAGGCGGAGGAGTACGAACGGTTCCGGATCACCTTCAAGGAGTTCGCCGCGCAGACCCTGTTCATCCGCGACGAGTCCTCGGCGGTCCAGTGGCTACGACAACTGCTGAAGGACAGACCGCGCTCGTTCGCCGACATCCAGCCCGAGTTCATGCGGGAAATGCAGTCGGGCGTCGCTTCATGGGAGGAGCTACCCGAACTGCGCGACATGCTCGAGGCCAACTTCGTTGACGACGGATCGGGCCGCTGGATGGTGCCCGACCCCAAGAAGTCCGAGCACCTCGACCAGCTCCGCACTCGTGCGCTGCTTCGGGAGTTCGACGCCTACGCCGCCAGCCGGGGCCCGCTGAAGAAGTTCCGCTCCGAGGCGGTGCGCGCCGGGTTCAGGGCAGCCTGGGCCGACCGGGACTTCGACACGATCGTCGCGGTCGGGCGACGGCTGCCGCCGGACGCGTTCGTGGAGGACTCGGCACTGCTGCACTACTACCGCAACGCCGAACGCCTCGAGGAGTAGCGTCAGTGGCCGAGCGGCGCTGGGCGTGGCTTCCCGCGGCGGGCGAGCCGGTGGAGGTGCTGGGCCGCGACGAGCTGTGGGGTCGCCGGGTGGACGAGATCGTCGTCCCATCGTCGCAGCGTCGTCTGCGGGTCCCCGCCGACGAGGTGGTCCATCTCGGGGTCCGGAAGTGGTCGGAAGCGGAGGTGACCTGGCGGGCGGCCGCGACCCGGGCGCTGGGTCTGGCCGCCGAGGGCGAGCCTCTCGTTACCGCACGGGCGAGTGTGAGACTGCTCCCGCACCAGTTGGCCACCCTGGAACGAGCCCTGGGTATGGACCCTGTGCGCCTCGCGGTATGCGACGAGGTCGGGCTGGGCAAGACCATCACCGCCGGGGCGATTTTCGCCGAGATGAAGGCCCGGGGCCGCGTCCGGCGCGCGGTGGTGGTTGCGCCCAAGGGTGTGCAGCTCCAATGGGTGGCCGAGATGGCCGACCGCTTCGGTGAGGACTTCGTCCGTGTCGGTCCCGAGGGCGTGCCGGTGGACTCGGGCGTGGATCCGTGGCGGTCCTTCGACAGGGTGGTCTGCCGGCTGGATGCCGTCAAGCCGCTGCGTCAGCGCGCCGGGTGGAGCCCCGAGCAGGTCGAAGCGTACAACGCGGCCCGGTTCCGGGCGGTGGTGGACGCGGGCTGGGACATGGTGATCATCGACGAGGCCCACCATGTCGCCGGTTCCAGCGACGACGTGGCCCGGTACCGCCTGGCTGTAGAACTGGCCGCGGCAACACGGCATGTGCTGTTGCTGTCGGCTACGCCGCATTCGGGCAAGAGCGACGGGTTCCGGCGCTTCCTGGGGCTGATCGACGACGGGTTCGTGCAGGGTCGGCCGGTGCAACGAGCCACGGTCGCTCCCCATGTGGCCCGCACCGAGAAGCGGCTGGCGGTGGACCAAGCCGGGCGTGCGCTGTTCCAGCCGCGCGAGACGACGCTGCGGGTGGCGCCCTACACCGACCGGGAGATCGAACGCGAGCTCTACGAGGCGGTCACCGAGTACGTCCGCAGCGGATGGGACGCGGCCAAGCGGCAGGGACGGAGGTCGGCCGGGTTCCTGGTGCTGTTGATGCAGCGGCTGATGGCCTCCAGCACGTCCGCGATCCTCGCCGCGCTCGAGAAGCGGTCAGCGGCTCTCGGCGAGCGCGGCGCACAACTGGCGCTGTTCGTGGACCGCGACGAGGACTGGGCCGACCTCACCGGTGAAGAGCAGTACCGGGCCCTCACCGAGGCACGGGGCCCGGCGTGGGAGACCGAGCGGGCCGAATTGAGCGAACTGCTGAGCCTCGCCCGCGACGCGGCCGCCGCCGGAGCGGACACCAAGGTCGGCGCCTTCTTCTCCCTGCTCGGAGAGCTCCGACGCTCCGAGCAGGATCCTGAGGTCAAGGTCCTGGTCTTCACGGAATTCGTCCCCACCCAGGCGATGCTGCTCGACCTGCTGGAGGCGGCCGGCATCACCGCAGTGGCGATCAACGGCTCCATGTCGCTGGGCGAACGGGCACTGGCCCAGGAAGCGTTCCGGGAGCGTGCCCAGATTCTCGTCAGCACCGACGCTGGAGGCGAGGGCATCAACCTCCAGTTCGCTCACGTGGTCGTGAACTGGGATCTTCCGTGGTCGCCGAGCCGTCTCGAGCAGCGCATCGGGCGGGTCGACCGGATCGGCCAGACTGCCACGGTGCGGGCCTTCAACCTCGTCTGCGAGCACTCCGTGGAGGCCCGGGTGCTCGACGTGCTGGACGCCAAGCTCGAGGTGATCCTCACCGAACTGGGTGCCGACAAGCGATGCGACGTTCTGGAATCCGCCGCTCGCAGAGCCGACGGGCTGTGGACGACCGCGATCCTCGATCCCGACGGCCTCGACCGCCAGGCCGACGAGTTCGCACGCGACACGAGGTCGGAGGCCTGCGAGGCCGCCCAGTTCGCCGATCTCGTCGACGCCACCGCGCCGGTCGTCGGGGCGTCCCGCCCGGAGCGCATCGCAAAGCTGGTCGAAGTGGCGGCTGAAGCGAAGAAGGCCCTCGGTCGGCCGGTCGACGATCCGCTCGACGCTCTCGCCGCCCTGCCCGAGATGGCACCCGGGGAGCCCTGCCCAGTCATTCGCGTGCCCGAGGCCCAGGCCGGCTGGTTGTCGATCTGGGAGGTCACTCCTGACGGCGAGGCCCGCGGCGCGACTGCGGTGTTCCAGCCCGACGCGGGCTTGGTGCGCCCCGATCTCTCCGCCACGCTGTGGGACCGATGCTGTATGGGCGTCCCGCTGGCGGATCATCGGACACCGGACACCGGCACGTGGGAACGCATCACCGCCGCGGGCGTCGATCACGCCTACGAGGCTGTCGCCCGCTTGGCCGGAAAGTCCGAACTGACCCTGCCCGGCGCTCAACTCCGTCTATTGGTCCGGGTGGATCCGTGACGAACTGGATCTTGTCGCAGCTCCGCGGGGTTCTCGACCGGACATCGGGAGCCACGGTGGTGCTCGACCCGGACGGCGTGCTCGACGAGGATGCGATCACCAGCCTCGCCGAGGCCTGCCGAGTCATCCGAGCCGACGGATGGCTCGACCTTCGTCGTGCATGGGATCTGGACGTTCGCTGCCGCTCCGACAGCCAGCAGACCCTCTGTGTCTCATCAGACGAGTTCGCTGCGGCGACGGATCTTCCCTGGGACATCGAGCACGAGGCCGACGAAGTGATCCGGCTGCGATGGCCGGTACCGAAAGAACTTCGCGCCCTGCTGCGCTCCGCCGACCCGGCCAGCGCCCAGAACCTCATCGACGCCGCTGGAACGCACACCGACGTTGCCGAGATCGTCGCCTCCGCCTACAGAGTTGCAGTGGGCGATCCAGGGTCCGAGCTCAAGAGCGTCGTTCGGCAAAGGCTCATCCCGGAAACGCCCACTGAATTCTGGGACGCATTGGCCGCGATCCTGGCCACGCCGGCCGCTCGAAGCGTCGCCGCAGGCCGAGGGGACCTCACCGGGCTCCAGCGGCTCTGGAACGAATGGCTCCGCCATGGCCACGCAGACGGCGCCGACGCGTTCACGGCCGCACCGGGGGCTGTGCTGGGGCTGCTCGGCGCAGGACTGCTCAAGCCGGCGCCGATGCGGGCGACCGGTCTTCCGGACTGGGCAAGTGTCGGGGCCGTCGATCCCGATCCTGAGCAGTTGGTCGCCGAACTCTTCGCCGTGCAGCCCCCGTCGCCCACCGACCCGACTAGCTGGATCGAGACAGCGTCGTGGTGGGGGCAGGTGCGAGCCGCCATCGCCGCGTCGCCCGCCCCTCCAGACAACACCGAATCGGCTTGGCGCATCTGGGAACAACTCGATGAACGGTTTCGTACCTGGTTGCGCCGCAGCTATGGTTCCTCACTGCTGTCTGCCGCGCCGTTCGCGGCGCTGCACCAAATCGCCCCCCGTCTCGCACGCCGCGTGGACGAGGGAGCCAAGATCCTCCTCGTCGTCATCGACGGCCTCGGCTTCGCCCAATGGCACCCGCTGCGTCGGGCCGCGAGCCTCACTGTTCTCGAAGCCACCGGGAGTCTGGCAATGATCCCAACCCTCACCAGCGTGTCCCGTCAAGCCATCTTCGCCGGCGCGCTACCCCGCGACTTCGTCCAGCACATCGACACCACCCGCGCCGAGGAACGCCGATGGCAGCAGTTCTGGACCGGCCGGGGGATCGCCAACCGGGACATCTCCTACGCCAAGGTCACGGGCGGCGACGCGGACCCGATCCCCGAGCCGCGCGGGCGTGTAGCCGCTGTCGTCGTGAACGCCGTCGACGAGATTCTCCACGGCGCCGAAGTGCTCGGCGATCGGCAGGTGGCCGTCAGCGTCGATCTGTGGGCGCGCACAGGTTTCCTAACGAACCTCGTCGGCGAGGCCACCCGAGACGGCTACGAGACATGGATCACCTCCGATCACGGCAACCTGCCCACCCTCCCGCGCCCGATCCCCGGAGAGGGGCAGATCGTAGAGAAGGCCGGCACTCGCGTCCGCATCTATCCCAACGCCGTCCTACGCGGGCAGGCAGCCGACGAAGGCGACGTCTGGGACCCGCCCGGACTGCCCACAGAGGACGCTGGCTACTTCCCCCTGTTCGCGCCGGGGCGCAGCGGGTACCACCCGGGCGGTGAGCGCGTCTGCCACGGCGGCATCTCCCTCGACGAAGTCATCGTCCCCGTCGCACGGGTGTCAGCATGAGCCCTCGACCTACAGACCCGGGCTCGCCCCGCCCGCTCGATCGGGCCTTGAGCCTGCCGGTGCTTGAGACGGTCTACCGGATCGCCTCGCTAGACCTCAGCATCAAGGAGCGGTCGGCGCAGCTGACGATCGCCCTGCGGGAGCACACCACCGACGCCGACGCCAAAGCAGGCCTCAAGTGGGCAGTGTCGCGCGTCTGGATCAACCCCCCACGGCCCGCAGCAGCGATGGTCCGCTGGGCCATCGACCACCCCGAGCACTTCCCCGACCGCCGTGTCATGCACACCGGCGCGCTGCTGGCCACGGTCCCCTTCGTGGGAAGCGTCCTGGGCCAACTCGGCCGCTCCTTCGCCCTCGACGAGACCCTCACCGTCCCCAACCTTCGACGACGCCTCGTGGCCCGCTGGGGCGAAACCTCCACAGTCCGCGAGGCCGTCGGCAAGACCATCACCAGCCTGCGCCGCCTGGACGTAGTCGACGGAGGCGGAAACCAGCCCGTCACCCGTCGCGCCCGCCTCCACGCCAGTCCTCTCGCCACCGCGTGGCTAGTACACGCCGTCATCCTCTGTCGCCAGGCCAGCTCAATAGAAGTCCGCGGCGCCGCCGCAGCCCCAGAACTCTTCTGGGCCGACGAGACCACACCAGACCCCGACTACCCACACCTAGAACTCCACACTGAAGCCCTAAACCGCCGAGTCTGGGTGCCCGTCTAGTCATCTCGGTCTTCGTCGGGATCTACGGCTTCCAGAAGACGATACACGGCCGAAGACGGGTTGTCGTTGGGAAGTTCTCGGCCCGCGCTTGCGTGCAGCGCAGCGAGCCGCCGGGCCCGGCCTATGGCCTGCTGTCGCCTCGGCATGTAGGACGCGCCGTCGACACGCTTGCCCTGCGACTGGTCGTGTTCATGGAGCAGACCTCGGCAAGTCTCGTTGTCGATCCATCTCTCGTGCTCGGCGTGGTGGAGCACCAGCCACAGCTCGAAGCAGGGGTTGGAGATTGCCACGTTGATGCCGTTGTCGCGAGCCATCTGGACCGCTTCCTTCAGCCGAGCATGCTGTGTCGGCGCTTCCACATCGAACACACACCAGTACTCGGTGGCCCCGGTCGCTTGGCCACGCTCGCTGCGCTTCACAGCTCTGGCTTCCTCTACGAGCCTGCGCGGCTCGTATCCCATTCCGCGAATGTCCAGTGTGGCAATGCCACGAACCTCGTCAAGCGCGGCGAACGCCTTCAGATACAGCGGTTCGGTCAGCTCGCCCTCGCAGAAGATAACGAAGCGGGGCAGCTCGTTGCGCCGCGGCGCGCGCCGGCGCAATGGCTTGTCGCGCCGTCGGTGCTGCGGCATGCTTACTTGCCGGGCGGGGAGGCCAGCGCTTCGCGCACGAGGTACTGGTCGACAATCGGGATTCCTCCGAAGCGTCCTTGTAGGTAGCCGCGTTCGAGATTCGTCGAGCGCCGGACACTGGTGCCGCGAAAGTCCGACAGCGGGGTCAGGTCGGTGCTGCCGTCGCCTCGCTTGGAGGTGAGCCACACTTCATCGCGGTTCAATTGGCCGAGCAGACTCGTGTCGTGGGTCGTGAAGATGAGCTGGGCGCAGTGGCGGTTGGTCGCGGGATCCTGGAACATCTCCACGAGCTGACCTGAAATGACAGGGTGAAGACTGGCGTCGAGTTCATCGACCACGATCACGCCGCCGTCCTCCAACACGGCAAGCAACTCCGGGAGAAGGCCAAGCCAGGTAAGCGTGCCGTCGGACTCGTCGCCAAGCTCCAGAGGGCGTTGGTCGCCAGCAATGTCATGCAGAAGCCTCAGACTGCGGCCGCCGCGGCCTGAGCCCGCCGCGGCATCGACGACCTCCACACCGCTGACCCCGAGATCCGCGAATGTGAGCATCGCTAGGGCGAGTTCGCGGTGCCGCTCGCGCCGCTCACGCGCGGACGCATCGCCTCCGTTCTGGAGGTGGGACGGCGCCTCGTCGAACACGTCGATCAGGAAGTCGTCCCAGCCGCGGCGCGCCCAACGGGGTCCGGGTCGGTAGATCCGAGACTCCTTGGGGATCAGTCCGCGAGGCCAATAGTCGGCGAAGCAAATGTTGCGGATCCACCGGGCTACCGCGTCTATCTCCTCGGTCAGGCGGCTGGCCGCAGACAGAACCAACGTCGTCGGGGTGATCAGTTCGCGCCCGCCACCGGTGAAGCGCGAACCGCGCCTGAAGGCAAGCTTGTCGCCCTCGCGTTCGAACAACGTGCGGCGGCGGCGGTTCGGATAGCTGTAGAGCGCCTCGAGGACGACCCTGGATTCCTCTACCTCCAAGTCGTAGCTGTAGCGCACGCCGCCGACGACCATTTCGACCCCGAACTGCGACGGCTGAGGGTGCCCGGACGCGAAGCTGAAGGGGTCACATGGGATGCTGTCCTCCCAGGCGCGCAACGACACTGCCGCGGCATGCGACAGCCACGCGAGCGCGTCGATGAGGTTGGTCTTGCCCGACCCGTTGGCCCCGTAGATGCCGGCAACGGTCAATGCCTTCTCCTCAAGCCCCTGAAGCTGACGCGCCGCGACACGGTCTTTGTCAATCGCGAGCATCGACAACTCGACCGGCTCACGAATCGAACGGTGGTTGCTGACTTCGAACCTAAGCAGCATGGCTCCTCCTTGCAGAGAGCTTGCAAGTAAGTATAGCCGTGTGTTGCGCTTCTGCGAAAATAGGCTTCAAACCGTCACATCGAGCCGGGCATCCAGAGTCAGCGGGCGCGAGACGACGCCAGCGGAGGGGGCTGTTCGGCCACCCGGTGGGGGTCAGCCGACGCTGCCCTCCATCTGGAGTTCGATCAGGCGGCTCCACTCGACCGCGTACTCCATGGGGAGGGTGCGGGTGACCGGCTCGATGAAGCCGTTGACGATCAGGCCCATGGCCTGCTCCTCGGTGAGGCCCCGGCTCTGGAGGTAGAAGAGCTGGTCGTCGGCCACCTTGGACACGGTGGCCTCGTGCCCGATGACGGCGTCGCCCGACCCGACCTCCATGTACGGGTAGGTGTCGGAGATCGAGTCTTCATCGAGGATCAGCGCGTCGCACTGGACATGGCTCTTGCAGCCGTAGGCGTCGTCCTCCACCCGCACCAGCCCCCGGTACGACGTGCGCCCTCCGCCTGAGGAGATCGACTTGGACACGATCTTCGAGGTGGTCTCGGGCGCGGCGTGGGTCATCTTGGCCCCGGTGTCCTGGTGCTGGCCCGGGCCGCCGTAGGCCACCGACAGCACCTCGCCCGACGCCTTGGGCCCCACCATCACCACCGCCGGGTACTTCATCGTGAGCTTGGACCCGATGTTGCCGTCGATCCATTCCATGTGGCCCTCGGCCTCGACCCGGGCCCGCTTGGTGACCAGGTTGTAGACGTTGTCGGACCAGTTCTGGATGGTGGTGTAGGTGACCCGGGCAGACCGCCCCACGATGATCTCCACCACTGCAGAATGCAGCGAGTCGGTGGAGTAGGTGGGCGCGGAGCAACCCTCGATGTAGTGGACCTTGGAGCCCTCGTCGGCGATGATCAGGGTGCGCTCGAACTGGCCCATGTTCTCGGCGTTGATGCGGAAGTAGGCCTGAAGCGGCGCCTCCACCTCCACCCCGGGCGGCACGTAGATGAACGACCCGCCCGACCACACCGACGAGTTGAGTGCGGCGAACTTGTTGTCGTTGGGCGGGATCACCGTGCCGAAGTACCGCTTGAGCAGTTGCGGGTACTCCCGCAGGGCGGTGTCCATGTCGCAGAACAGCACCCCCTGGGCCTCGAGGTCCTCGCGGTTGCGGTGGTACACCACCTCGCTCTCGTACTGGGCGGTCACGCCGGCCAGGTACTTGCGCTCGGCCTCGGGGATGCCCAGGCGCTCGTAGGTGTTCTTGATCGACTCGGGGACCATGTCCCAGTCGTTGGCCAGCGTGTCGGTGGGCTTGATGTAGTAGTAGATGTCGTCGAAGTTGATGCCGGTGGTGTCGCCGCCCCAGGTCGGGCGGGGTCGGCGCTCGAACCGGCGGTGCGACTTCAGCCTGAAGTCGAGCATCCATTGGGGCTCGCCCTTGAGCCACGACATCTCGGTGATGATGTCGTTGTTGAGGCCCTTCTTGGGCTTGAAGACGTAGTCCTCCTCGTCGCTCCAGCCGAGCTGGTAGCGGCTGAGATCGACGCCGATGTCCGCTGTCGTCATGGGGGTCTCCCGATCCGCTCGTGCCTGCACCTCAATCTATCGCGGGAGCGACAAGCATTCGATGCGCGATCCGCGCCGAGTGCCGCGGCCGGGCCGAAGATCAGTCGATGCGGCGCTGCTCGGCGCGATAGTGATGACCGCGTTGGGCGTAGACGCCGGCGTTCTGCTGGTTGTGGCCGGGCTCGAGGGCGTTCTCGCGGATGCGGGCCGGCGTTCCCAGCGCCATGGCACGAGGCGGCACCACCGTCCCACTGGTCACGGTTGCATTGGCGCCCACCAGGGCGTGAGGGCCGATCCGGGCGTCGTGAATCACTACCGCCCCTACGCCGATGAGCGAGTCGTCGTGCACGGTGCAGCCCTCCAGGTGGGCCTGGTGGCCGATCGTGACGCCCTCGCCGATGATCGTCGGGTGGTCGGGGGTGCAGTGGATCACCGCATTGTCCTGCACGTTGCTGCGGGCGCCGATACGGATCGCGCCGTCATCGCCCCGCAGCACCGCGTAGGGCCACACCGACGCCTCCGGCCCGAGTTCGACGTTCCCGATCACGACCGCCAGCGGATGCACGTAGGCGGTCGGATCGATTCTCGGCTCCAGGTCCCCCAGCGCATAGACCGCCATCTAGAGCCCCGACACTCGGCGGTAGCCGCCCTTCAGGAAGATCAGCGGCCCGGGCGCCGATTCGATGTCGCCGGGGGCCGTGCCGAGAGCGACGACCCGGCCCACCACGATGTCGTGGTCGCCGGCGGTGTGGACGGCCTCCACCCGGCAGTCGATCCAGGCCAGGCATCCCTCGATGACCGGGGCGCCGGTGGCCTCCACCCTGGTGCTGATGCCCTCGAAGCGGTCGTCGGCCTTGCCGGCGAACGTGGTGGACACGTCGGCCTGGTCATCGCCGAGCACGTTCACGCAGAAGCTGCCCACGTCGCGCATCCTCTGCCAGGAGTCCGATTCGTGCCCGGCACAGAACGACACCAGCGGCGGATCCAGCGACACGCTGGCGAATGACCCGATGGTCAGCCCCTCGGGGCCGTGAGGGCAGGCCGCGGAAACCACGGCGACGCCGGTCGGGTAGTGGCCCAGCACACGGCGGAACTCGCGCCCGTCCAGAGCGCCGCTCCCGCCGCTGCTTCTCCCCATCGCATCGCGAGGATAACAGTGGCACAATCGCATGATGAGTTCGGACCTCCCTCCGCCGCCGCTGCCCGACGGGCTGGTGGCGGTGGTCAAGCGCGTCTGCCCGACCTGCGAGCTGGTGGCGCCCGTGCTCAGCGACCTCCACGAGCGGGCCGGCCTGACCGTGATCACCCAGGACGACCCGCACTTCCCGGCCGAGGCCGACTGGGTGCACCACGACGACGACCTGGCCATTTCCTGGCATCACGGCATCGAGGTGGTCCCGACGCTTCTGCGAGTGGTCGAAGGTTCGGAGTACCGGCGCACCGTCGGCTGGTCGCGGTCCGAGTGGGAGCAGTTCACGGGCCTGGCCGGACTGGGTGAGGGCCTCCCCGGCTGGCGGCCGGGCTGCGGGTCCCTCAGCGTGGACCCCGCCCACGCTGAGGAGCTGGCGGTGCGGTTCTCGGCTTCGGGTCTGAGCAGCCGCCGGGTGGAGACGGCCTCGCTGGAGGACGAATGGGAGGCGATGTGGGACCGGGGCTGGTCCGACGGCCTGCCGGTGGTGCCCCCCGTCGAGGCGAGAGTGCTGCGGTTGCTGGAGGGCACGACCCGGGACCCGTCCGAGATCGTGGCCGCGGTGCCGCCGGCGCTGGTGGATTGCAGCGTCGAGAAGGTGGCCGTCAACGCAGTGCTGGCCGGATGCGCGCCCGAGCACCTGCCGGTGGTGATCGCCGCTGTGGAGGCGGCCTGCACCGACGAGTTCAACATGCACGGCGTGCTGGCCACCACCATGAGCGTCGCGCCGGTGCTGGTGGTGAACGGCCCCTTGGCCGAGCGCATCGGCATGAACAGCGGGCTCAACGTGCTGGGCCAAGGCAACCGGGCCAACTCGACCATCGGTCGGGCCCTGCAGTTGGTGGTGCGCAATGTCGGCGGCGGGCATCCCGGCGGCGTGGACCGGGCCACGTTCGGCTCACCGGCCAAGGTGGGATTCTCTTTCGCCGAGGACGAGGCCGGTTCGCCGTGGACATCGCTGGCGGAGAGCCGGGGCTGGCGGGCGGACCAGTCCACGGTCACCGTGTTCGCGGGAGAGTCGCCCCGCATATTCGCCGACGAGAAGTCCCGCAGCCCCGAGTCGCTGACCAGGCACCTGGCCCAGGCGCTCCAGGCCACGGTGTCGCCCCGGACGATGCTGGGCATGGACGCCATGCTGGTGCTGTCGCCCGACCACATGTCCCGCTACGCCGACGCGGGCTGGAGCCGCGACCGGTTCATGGACGAACTCTCCGCGGAGCTGCTCTGCGACGCGGACGAGCTACTGGGCGGCGTAAGGGGGGTCGCCGCCGGCCTGCCTCCGGCCGCTGCCGGCCGGAAGGTCCCCAAGTTCCGCCCCGGCGGGCTGCTGGTGGCCCACGCCGGCGGCCCGGCCGGACTGTTCTCGGCCATCATCGGAGGCTGGGCCAACGGTCCGAGAGGAAGCGACCCGGTGACCCGCGAGATCACGCCATGACCCGCACGGCAACTACGGTGACGAGTTCAAGGAGGCTCCAAGATGACGACGCTTCTCGACCCAACCTCTGAGACGGCCCCGGCGGCGCGGGAGCGGGCCAGGAGGCCCGAGTCGCTGACCGGCCTCACCGTCGGCCTGCTCGACATATCCAAGCCCCGCGGCAACGTGTTCCTCGACCGCGTCTCGGAGCGGCTCACCGCACTGGGCGCGACCGTGAACCGCTACACCAAACCGGCCTTCAGCAAGCCGGCGCCGGTGGACCTGCGCCACGAGATAGCCACGACCTGCGACGCGGTCATCGAAGCGCTCGCCGATTGAGGCTCCTGCGTGTCGTGCAGTGTGCACGACATAAGCCACATCGAGCGGCGCGGCGTCCCCGGCGTGCTCGTCTCAACCGTCCACTTCGCTTCGGCGGTCGAGGCCCAGTCGGAGTCGCTCGGCTTCGACGCAGCCGCGGTGCTGACCAGCCACCCCATCCAGGACCGCACCGACGAAGAGATGGCGACCATCGCCGACGCCGCCTTCAATGAACTGGTCCAAGCCCTAGCAGGCCCCGCCTAACTGCCACCCAGCCGAGAATGATGCAGATGCGCTCGCGCTAGGGCGGTTGTCGACGTCAATTTCGTGTCGCTCAGCGTGCGAGGAGCTCAGGGACGATCGGGCAGGCGGACCTTCGAGCCGCCTCGGCGGGAGTCCACAGGCCGGAAGGGGTGACCATTCTGGTCACGAACCGGTCCAGGTCCAGCGCGGCCAGGCCCCGCATGGCCGGATCGTCAGGGCGGTGCCGGGCGCTCAGGAGGTCCCACATTCGCTCGGGCAGTATCCGCCCCGCGCCCGCGATCAGCCACACGGGGATCTCCCAGCCGCGGGCCATCTCGGCCACCGAAACGGTCTCAGCCACCACAAGTGCCTGCGACGGACCAGCGCAGTCACTGGTCATGAGCACCAGATCGGCACCGCTCCCGGCCTCAAGATCGTCCGGCTCGGCCCAGCGCAGGTCCGGGCGGTCGTCGAGTGCGGCGGCGTAGGCGCCCAGCGCCCCCACGGCCAGGACACTCGACCCCGCGGGCAGCGCATCGATGCCCTTCCCGAGCACCTGCCCGGTCGCGTCGTCTTCAAGATCCCCGATCACCCGCCGCGCCTCAGCGCGGGGATCCATGGCGGTGAGCATCCGGGCGGCCAGCCAAACCAGCGGCGCGCAATCGCTGCGCCGGTCGAGCAGCCGGCGGCACGACGTGAGCAGACCCTTAGGATCGTCAGCGAACGACGACAGCGCCGAAGCCGACTCCCGGACCAGCGGCCCCGCCGGCACAATCCCAGCCCGAGCCACATACCGCAACCGCTCAATCGGATGCACCCCTTGAGCGTAGGCACGGGCGGTCACGTGCCGCGGCCGGCACGCCCGGCACTGCCTGCCCTACAGTTGATTCTGATGGCATCCAGTGTGCTATGATCGGATGCAGCTGCCATTCGATGGCCTTGGAGCAGCCCGTACGAGGCGCCCCCGAATATCTGCGACGCCGACTGAAGGGGCACCGAAGATGGCTCTCACCCACACCCAACGCACCTCGATGTTCAACACCTTGGCAGAAGTCATGGGAAACGAAGACGCCGAAACGCTCATGGAGCACCTCCCGCCCAGCGGCTGGGACAACGTCGCCACCAAGGACGACCTCCGAACCGCCTTCGCCGAGACCAACGCCGCTATCGCCACCGGTCTGGCCCAAGCCGCAACCGAACGGGCCGAGGGATTCGCCCAAGCCGCGGTGGAGCGGGCCGAGATCAGAGCCGAGGCCGCCACCGCGTGGGCTGAGATCATCAGGCGGCAGGCATGGCACCTCTACATCGTGGTGTCGACGATCGTGTTGGCCGCGGTGTCGATCTGGATCGCCCTGCTGACCCAGCCCGGCCCCGGCTAGCCGCAGCGGATCGCAAGTCGGGGCTCAGCCCAGCCCGGGGGCGGCACGGCGGCGCCCTGGGACACGTCGGCCGGGAGGGCACAACCGCTAGCGTTGGCTCCGTGACCGCCGTCTCGCTCGATCTGGAACTGGACCCTCTAGGAGGCAAGGCCAGACCGCTGTCCTCCTGGCTAACGACCTTCCCGCTGCTACCCGTTCTCCTCGATCCCTACACCAACGAGAGCGCCTGGATCCTCCACACGGCAAGGCGAATCCTGGTCACCTACGCCGAGGCCGGCTGCCGGACCTGCTGGGTGGTCGCCTGCGACCCCGACGACGCCCGGCGCTTCCTCGGGCCCTACGCGGAGGAGATCCTCACATTCTCCGACCCCGACCGCCGGCTGCCAGCCGCTCTCGGGCTCGACACGTTGCCCGCGTTCGCCTTCGTCCTCCAGAACGGGTCGGTCACCGCCGCCGCCCAGGGCTGGAACCCTGCGGAGTGGCGCGACGTGGCCGAGACGGTCTCGGACTACACGCACTGGCAGCGCCCGGTGATCGGCGACGGGCAGGACCCGGTCGCGTTCGCGGGAACGCCCGCGAGGCCCTGAGACGGGCTCCGGCTGGAACGGACGTCATGGCCGACTCGTCCGACCTGCCGAACGATCCCAAAATGAACGCGTTCGCCTACTCGGACATGCTGCCTCTCGGCGCGGACGACACCGACTACCGGCTGGTGTCGACCGAGGGGGCGTCCACCGTCGAGGCCGCGGGCCGGACGTTCCTGAAGGTCGAGCCCGAGGCGCTGACGCTGCTCACGTCGGTGGCCATGCACGACATCAACCACTACCTGCGATCCGACCACCTCCAGCAGCTCCGCAACATCCTCGAGGACCCCGAGGCCTCGGACAACGACCGCTTCGTGGCCACCGAGCTGCTGCAGAACGCCAACATCGCCGCGGGCGGGATCCTGCCCATGTGCCAGGACACCGGCACCGCGGTGATCATGGGCCGCAAGGGCGAGCAGGTGCTCACCTTCGGCGACGACGCCGAAGCCATCTCCCGGGGCGTGTACGACACCTACCTCACATCCAACCTGCGCTACTCGCAGCTCGCCCCGCTCGACATGTTCACCGAGGTGAACACCGGCAACAACCTGCCCGCCCAGATCGAGATCCACTCCAAGCCGGGCGACGTCTACGAGCTGTTCTTCATGGCCAAGGGCGGCGGCTCGGCCAACAAGTCGTTCCTGTACCAGAAGACCAAGGCCCTGCTCAACGAGCAGTCGCTGATCGACTTCTGCGACGAGACGCTGCGGCTGCTCGGCACCGCGGCCTGCCCGCCCTACCACCTCGCCCTGGTGGTGGGCGGCACGTCGGCGGAATACAACCTGAAGGTGGCCAAGCTCGCCTCGGCCAAGTACCTCGACTCCCTGCCCACCTCCGGCGATGCCGACACAGGCCACGGCTTCCGGGACCTCGAATGGGAGAAGCGGATCCTGGAGCTCACCCAGGCCTTCGGCATCGGCGCCCAGTTCGGCGGCAAGTACTTCTGCCACGACGTGCGGGTGGTGCGGCTGCCCCGCCACGGGGCGTCCAACCCGGTGGGGATCGCGGTGAGCTGTTCGGCCGACCGCCAGGCCCGGGCCAGGATCACCTCCGAGGGGCTGTTCCTCGAGCGCCTGGAGACCGACCCGGCCCGGTTCCTTCCCGAGACAAGCGCCGACGACCTCTCCAGCGAGGTCGTGCCGGTGGACCTCGACCAGCCCATGGATGAGATCCTGGCCCGGCTGACCCGCTACCCGGTCAAGACCCGGCTGGCCCTGACCGG
This sequence comes from Acidimicrobiaceae bacterium, assembly GCA_009844405.1. GTDB lineage: Bacteria > Actinomycetota > Acidimicrobiia > Acidimicrobiales > Aldehydirespiratoraceae > Aldehydirespirator. Next base: position 1,626 of record VYBO01000113.1, on the reverse strand, counting down.
CACGCTGGTGGTGGGCCGCGACATCGCCCACGCCAAGATCAAGCAGCGCCTCGACGCCGGCGAGCCGATGCCGGACTACATGCGGGACCATCCGGTGTACTACGCCGGTCCGGCCAAGACTCCCCAGGGCTACGCTTCCGGGTCGTTCGGACCCACCACCGCGGGCCGCATGGACTCCTACGTCGACCGGTTCCAGGCGGCCGGCGGGTCGATGGTGATGCTGGCCAAGGGGAACCGCTCGTCAGAGGTGACCGAGGCCTGCGCCCGCCACGGCGGCTTCTACCTGGGATCCATCGGAGGCCCCGCCGCCCGCCTGGCCCGCGACTCGATCCGGCGGGTGGAGGTGCTCGACTACCCCGAGTTGGGCATGGAGGCCGTGTGGCGCATCGAGGTGGAGGACTTCCCCGCCTTCATCGTGATCGACGACAAGGGAAACGACTTCTTCGCCGAGGTCTCCACCCCGGTGAGGCTCCGCGGCCGCTAAGCGTCCAGCGCAGCCTCCGCCGCGGGCACCGGCCCGTCGGTCGCAGTCCGCCAGTCGAGCACTTCGCAGTCGCCCCACAGCCGTTCGAGCTGGTACAGGGAGCGCCGCTCAGCGTCGAAGACGTGCACGACGAACGGCCCGTAGTCGAGCAGTACCCACTGGCGGTCGTCAGCGCCCTCGATGCGCAGCGGCGACGGTCCGCCCGCCTCCTTCACCGTCTCCTCGACGCCCTCGGTGATGGAGCGCACCTGGCGGGCATTGTTGCCGTGGGTGATCACGAACAGGTCGGTGACCACCAGCACGTCGCCGACGTCGATGACCACCGTGTCGACGCCCTTGCGCTCGTCGGCGGCGGCAGCCGCGGCCACGGCCCAGCGCCGCGCGTAGGCACCGTCGACCAGTGGAGGTGAACCGGCCGGCGCGACGGGATCGGCCGGGCTGACGACACCGGCCGGCGCGACGGGATCGGCCGGGCTGACGACACCGGCCGGGGCTCCGGGATCGGCCGGGCTGACGACACTGGCCGGCGCGACGGGATCGGCCGGGCCTGCTCCTGGCGTCACCGCGCCGCCTGGTCCAATCCGACCGTCACGGTTATGTCGACCACGTCGGCCCCGCTCTCGCCCAGCTCGATGAGAGCCATGTCGACGCCGAGCTCGATGGCGATGGAGTTGGTGATGGGGTCGTTCACGAGTTCCTCGCGATGGTAGGCGAACTGGGTGGCCTCCACACCGAAGGCGTCCGCGTTGCCTATCACGGTGATCACTCCCCCAGCCGCGACCACAGCGTCAGCCAGCCCATCCCGTATGGCTGGATCGCCCGTGCCGTCGAGCAGTTGGACCCTGGGGCGCAGGAACGACTCCGGCTGCTGGGGCCAGGGGGCCAGCTCCAAGGCCTCGGCCCTCAGCCACGCTCTGCTCTCCGCCCCCAGGAACTGGACCGGGGCGGCGCCGGGATCGGATGCGATGGACTCGAAGGGAACAACCTCCACCACGGTAGTGCCCGCTCCGAGGGCCCGCAGGAACGGGGCCAGGGGCGAGTCGGCCGGGGGGACGGCTGCCTCGGGGTCGCCCCCCCCCCCCATCACCCCCCCCCCAGCAAACCCCAAGGCCCCCGGAACCAGCGCCCGGATTGCCAACGCC
>VYBO01000050.1 GCA_009844405.1 Acidimicrobiaceae bacterium | reverse complement strand
CACGGCCCCGACCCGTATGGGCCGGGTCGCCCGCCTATCCGCGGGGCCTCTAAGCGGCGGCGAGCCAGGCGTTGACGGCCTCGGCCAGGGCCGGGCCCTGGTCCTCCTGGATGAGGTGGCTGGCCGGCTCGAACTGGGCGTGGGGCTGGTTGGCTGGGCCCGGGATCCGCTCGACCATGAAGGGCTGAAGGCCGCCCAGCACCGGATCGCCGGGCGCCCACAGCGTGAGCACGGGCTTGGTCACTGCTCCAGCACCGTCCGGGCGGCCTTGTTGGCGGGCACGGCCGGGTCGTCGGGCGAGACCGGAACCAGCAGCGGGAACTGGCGGGCACTGGCGGGCACCGGCCCTGTACAGCTCGTCGGGGAACGGCGCGGGGTAGGCGTCGATGGCGGCGTCGCTCAACTCGTTGGCGGTTGCGTTCTCGACCAGCCGGCCGCAGTCCAGGAAGGGACGTCCTGGCTGAACTGCCGCCAGAAGTCGAGGCCGCGCCGGGGGAGTCGCCCACCGGGAGCGCGGTGTTGGCCAGGATCAGCCAGCCGACTAGGTCGGGGTTCTCCGCGGCCAGCCGCAGGCCGATCAGGCCGCCCCAGTCCTGGCCGAACAGGTGCAGCGGCCCGTCGCCCCGCTCGGCCGCGGTGGCCTCCAGGAAGCCGCGCATCCACTTGACGTGGCCGGCGTAGGTGTAGGCGGAGCGCTCCGCGGGCTTGTCGGAGCGGCCGAAGCCGATCAGATCCGGCACGAGCACCCGGTGGCCGGCACCGGCAAGCACCGGGATCATCTTGCGATACAGGTAGCCCCAGGAACTGGCAGCAGAATGCCCCCAATAGGGCACCAAACGCTGCCAATTCCGGCTACTGCTTGACGCTCTTGCCGTCCACCCAGACGTGGCTGATGTCGTCCGTGGTGGCCAGGCGGACGACCTTCTCGAAGGCTCGGGCCTCGTCGTCGATGCCGTCCCACAGCCGGATGGCGCCGCCGGGCCGATCGGTGCGGACCGCCATCGCATCGAAGCAGCGGCCCGACTCGATCAGCCCCACCGGCAAGTCCGCCACCGCGGCGCCGCCGGCGGTCGCCAGCCAGAGGGCGGCAACGGTGTCGATGCGAGACTCGGGCACGCCCCGCTGCGGCGCGCCGAGCGCTGGGTCGACGCCGTCCTCTAGCATGCGGGAGACGGTGACCGCGTCCTGGCAACCTCCCAGCAGGCCGGGGCGGGCGCCGCCGGCGATGTCGCTGCCCAGCCCCACGCCCACTCCGGCGGCCAGTGCTTTCCGCACACCGAACACCGCGTTGGCGAAGTAGGCGTTCGACAGCGGGCAGTGAGCCACGCCCGCGCCCTGCCCGGCCACTATGGCCATCTCGTCAGCGGTCAGGTGGTCGCTGTGAGCCAGCACGGTGTGCGGGCGGACGAGGCCGAAGCGGTTGAGGGCGGTCGAGTCACTGACGCCGAAGCGGTCGAGGGCGTAGTCGCAGTGCCAGTCCGATTCCGCGCAGTGCGTCTGCACCCGCACCCCGGTGGCCGCAGCCAGCTCGCCCAGCCCTTCGAGCAGAGCGTCGGTGCAGGCTGGAGCGAAACGGGGGGTGATGATCGGCTCGACCCGCCGGCTGCCCACGGCTTTCACGGCCTCGATGGAGGCCTTCGACGCCTCGACGCCGGCGCTGGCGGTTGCGTCCCGGTACCACTCGGGGGTGCCGTCCGGGTGGTCCATGGCCACCCGGCCCACCAGGGCCCGCTGCCCGTGACGGGCGCAGGCTCGGGCGAGGGCGGTGGTGGCCTCCAGATGGTTGGACGAGAAGTAGACCGCGGTGGTGGTGCCCATAGCGAGCAACGACGGCACCAGGTCGTCCCAGACGGCTGCGGCGAATTCGGTGTCGGCGTAGCGAGCCTCAAGCGGGAAGGTGTAATCGAACAGCCAGCGCTCCAACGGCAGGTCGAGCCCGGTGCCGAGCTGGGGCCATTGGGGCGCATGGATGTGAAGGTCCACCAGTCCGGGCATCAGGAACGTGCCCGGCGTCAACTCCACCCGCTCGGTGGCCGAGTCGAGAGCGGCCTGTGCTGCGGGCCGCTCCCTCGGTGTTGGATCGGTCGTGCAACGCGGCGACCATTCCGGTGTCATCGACCTCCACCACGGCATCGATCACCGCGAGGCGGTCGGGCGTCGGTGCCTGCATCAGCGTTCCCGCCACTGCCAGCGTCACGGCGCCACCGTACTCATCGCAGGCGGTTCGCATGGCCGAATGTGGCCGTGCGTTGTGCTGCCAGTTCCGGGTAGGCGGGGGCGGTCGGCGTGAATTGGCAGCGTTGTGCACGGTTTGTGTGCGTTGTGCTGCCAGTTCCGGGTAGGCGGGGGCGGTCGGCGTGTCAGGCCAGCAGCTCGGTGAAGGCGTCGACAGCGGTCTCGATGTCTTCGGCGGAGATGTCCAAGTGGGTGACGAGCCGGGATCGTGAGCCGTCCCAGCGGGTGAGGATGCCGCGATCGGTTAGCCGGCTGCGCAGGTCCGGCCCGCCGTCGCGCGCCTCGTCGTCGAGGCGGATGAACACCATGCTGGTGGCACACGAGTCGATCTTCACACCGTCGATGGCGTCCAATCCCTCGGCCAGGCGGGCCGCGTTGGCGTGATCGTCGGCCAAGCGCTCAATGTGATGCTCCAGTGCGTAGAGGCCGGCGGCCGCCACGATGCCGGCCTGCCGCATCCCGCCCCCGAGCATCTTGCGCCACTTGTGCGCCTCGTCGATGAGGTCTGCCGGCCCGACCAGCACGGATCCCACCGGCGTACCCAGACCCTTCGACAGGCAAACCGACACCGAGTCGAACGGTGCGGCCACCGCCGCTGGTGAGACCCCCAGCGCCACCGCCGCGTTCCACAGCCGGGCCCCGTCGAGGTGGTGGGACAGGCCGTGGCGGGCGGCCACCTCAGCCGAAGCCTCCATCTGGTCCAGCGTGAGCACCTTGCCGTCGGTCGTGTTCTCAAGGCACAGCAGGCGGGTGCGGGCGAAGTGGTGGTCGGGGGCCTTCACAGCAGCCTCGGCCGCGGCGAGGTCGATCATGCCGTCGTCACCGGTGGGCACCGGCTGGGGTTGGATGGAGCCGAGCACCGCCGCGCCGCCACCCTCGTACATGTAGGTGTGGGCATGGTTTCCGACGATGCACTCGTCGCCGCGCCCGCAGTGGGCGAGCAGCCCGCAGAGGTTGCCCTGCGTACCGCTGGTCACGAACAACGCGGCCTCCTTGCCGAGCAGCGCCGCAGTGGCCTCCTGGAGTTCGTTGACGGTGGGGTCCTCACCGTGCACGTCGTCGCCCACGACGGCTGAGGCCATGGCCGCCCGCATGGCCGCCGTGGGCTTGGTAACGGTGTCAGAGCGAAGGTCGATCACGACATCAGGCTACGCCTGCCCGACCGCCTCGCCCAGAATTGGCAGCATCGCGCACGGGTGGCGTGCATTGTGCTGCCAGTTCGGGTTTGGGCACAGGCCGCTCAACGAATTGGCAGCGTTGTGCACGGGTGGCGTGCATTGTGCTGCCAGTTCAGGTATCAGGCTGATCTGCGGCCTCGTTGGTCCAGCATGGATCGCGCCAGTTCAACTACATAGTCGGAGTCCTGCAGTTGGTGCCAGGTGAGGTACGTGACCTGCCAGCCGGCCATGGTGAGCTGGTGATCGCGGTCGTGATCGGCTGCGGTGTAGGCCGCGCCGAAGTGGTACTTGCGGGAGTGGCACTCGATGCCCCACTTGACCGAGGGCCATGCAATATCGATCCGGGCGGTCTGGCCGTTCGGCAGCCGGACCGGATGTTGCAGGGCGGGCGGGGGCAAGTCTGCCGTGTCCAGTATTCGTGCCGTCATGCGTTCGAAGATGGAGTCGGGGGTGGCTCCCAGGCGCCTGGGATCGCGCAACAGCCGCAGCAGGACGCCGGTACCGCTTGGGCCAGGCCGGTGTAGACGTTCAACCGTCTGCTCGATCCACTTGAGGGAGTAGCCGCGCCGTAGGGCATCGTCCAGGGCCTGCTCTACCTGGGTTCGGGGCACGACCGCACCCAGACGGGCCAGAGTGGAGGCCACGCCCGACGTCGCAATGGAATCGACGTGGGTGTAATCCTGAGGATCGGGTCCCGTCCAGCGGTGAACGATGACATCGCCGCGAGTGGGGTACCGCCCGCGGGTCACGGTCACCTCGATGGGCTGAGGTTCGTCGAATCCATCTAGTTGGTGCAAGCAGGCTGCGGCTCGGTGCGAAGCATGGCTCTCGCCCCCTGCCAACGTGGCCGCCATCAGCCTGGAGCGCCATGTGCGGGGCGCGCCCGCGAACCTGAATACACCTGGATGGAGGCGTTCAACCGCTCCTCGCTGGACCAACCGGCCGACGATGCCGCGGGACAGCCCGACATTGACGGCTTGCCGCCCAGTGAAGACTCCGTGCTGGGCAGACGCGAGTTCACCTAGCGCAGCCCAGTTCTCTCCTTCAATCATACTTGTGAATATATGTAACTGATTTAAATTTCACATCCCATCGAGAATTGGCAGCTCTGTGCACGGATAGCGTGCATTGTGCTGCCAATTCGGCCTAGGAGCGCCGACCGGTCCGGGCTTCCAGTCGTGCCAGTCCGGTGACGTGTCGATCACCGTGCGGTAGATCCGCTCCGGCGCCTCATAGCAGCGGGTGAACAGCAACTCCAGTTCTTGGTGCTCCGGCCGGTACGACACGCAGCTGTGGCGGATCTCGTCGTCGTCGAACAGCATCGGCCCGTACTCGAAGCCGCTCAGGCCGTCGGCCGAGCGCACCACCTGAGACGGCATGGCCACGCCGTACCAGGCGTCGCCGGCGTGGAACATCCGCAGGTAGCTGGGGGACACTCCCACCACCGGCTCGACCAGCGCGAAGTGACGGCCGGTGCCCGAGGTGGCCACCGTGGTCTTCTGGTTCAACGAGGGGTAGACGTTCCAGCAAGGGAGGTGGCCGCCGACCGACTCAGGGACCATCCCGTGGAAGTACATGACGAAGCGCTGCCGCTGGTGGTCGGCGTGGACGTCGGGCGAGGCGATGTGGGGCTGGCGGTCCGACGGGGTGTCTCCCACGTTGAGCACGTCGGGCTCGACCGTGCGCCACGGCCCGGTTGGCTCGTCGGCGGCGGCCAGGCGGATCGACTGGCCGACGTGGTGCGCGAAGTACATGAGATAGCGGCCCGGCCGGTCGGGCATCCATTCGGGTGCAGCCAGCACCGACGGCCCGTTCAGGTTGAGGCGGCCGTGATCGCGGGGGATGCCGGGGGTATCGGCGTCGAGCACGCAGACGCGGGTCGGTGTCATCGACGACTCATCGGCGGTCGAGGGGTCACTTTCTGCCGGGAAAACCGTGGGTCCCGATGAGCGGCACGAAGCGGACGGGCGTGAGACGCTCCTCGCGGTACTCCTCGCCCGGCGAGCCGTTCCCGCCGCCGTCGGGGCTATCAGGGTCCTCCTGGCCGCGCCGCGTGTAGCGCATGAGGTGCTGGTGGCCGTACCGCGGGCCGATCGGTATCACCAGGCGTCCGCCGGGCGCGAGTTGCTCCAGCAGGGGAGGCGGGGGCACCGGACCGGCCGCGGTGACGACGATGGCGTCGTAGGTCGCTTCTTCGGGCCATCCCAGCGTGCCGTCGCCGACCACGACCGTCACGTCTCCCAGTCCATGCCCAGCAAGAGCGGCCCTGGCCTTCTCCGCCAGTGCCAGTCGCCGTTCGATGGTCACCACTCGGCCGGCCAGAGCCCGCAGCACCAGCGCGCCGTACCCGGAGCCGGCCCCGACCTCGAGCACACAGTCGTGGGGGTTCAACCGGGCTGCTTCGGCCATCATGGCCACCATGGCAGGCTGGCTGATGGTCTGGCCCTCGCCTATGGGCAGCGGACCGTCGTCGTAGGCGGCCGACACGAACCGGCGGGGGACGAACTGCTGGCGCGGCACCCGGCCGATGGCCTCCAGAACCGCCTCGTCGCGCACGCCGTATCGGCGCGCCTGGTCGACGAGGTCGGACAGTTGCCGCGTCGAACCTCGCATCCAGATCTCAGGGCGCGCTTGCGGCCGCGGCCGAGGCCAGCCGCCGCAGCGGGGGCTCGCTGCGTGGCGGCGTCCGGCGGGGCGGCAGCGTGGCCAGCAGGTCGGCGGTGGCGTCAGCGACCAGGGCGACGGCCTGCTCGAAGGCGGCTTCGGTGGCGGCGGAAGTCTTCTGCACCCCGCTGACTTTGCGGACGTACTGCCGGGCGGCGGCCTCGATCTCATCAGCGGTGGCAGGTGGGGCCAGACCTCGCAGGGTCGTGATGTTGCGGCACATGGCCATGATTCTACGCCGTTGCCGTGGCGGCGATCAGACGCGGAATGCCACCGTCCTGCCGGGACGGCTCACTACTTGATGGCGCTGCCTGTCGCGGTAGTGTGCCCGGACCAAGCCGGTCGGAACATCAGGAGGACCGAGACATGCCCCAGACCGTGCGAGGAGTGGTGTCGATGGCGGTGGGCGAGCCCGTCACGATCACCGACGTGGTGGTGCCCGACCCCGGTCCGGGAGAGGCGGTGGTGGCCATCCAGGCTTGCGGCGTGTGCCACACCGATCTGCATTACCGGGAGGGCGGCATCAACGACGAGTTCCCCTTCCTTCTGGGCCACGAGGCTGCCGGGGTGGTGGAGTCCGTCGGAGACGGGGTGACCGAGGTCGCGGCCCGCGACTACGTGATCCTCAACTGGCGGGCGGTTTGCGGCCAGTGCCGCTCGTGCCTGCGGGGCCGGCCCCACATCTGCTTCAGCACCCACAACGCGTCCCAGAAGATGACCCTGGCCGACGGCACCGAGCTGTCGCCCGCGCTGGGCATCGGCGCCTTCGTGGAGAAGACGCTGGTGGCCGCGGGCCAGTGCACCAAGGTCGACTCGGCCGCTCCGGCCACTGCGGCCGGGCTGCTCGGCTGCGGGGTGATGGCCGGCATCGGCGCGGCGATCAACACCGGCGGTGTGGGCCGTGGCGACAGCGTGGCCGTGTTCGGCTGCGGGGGAGTGGGCGACGCCGCCATCGCCGGCGCCAAGCTGGCCGGTGCCTCGACAATCATCGGCGTGGACATCGACGACCGCAAGCTGGAGTGGGCCCGGGGGTTCGGAGCGACTCACACCATCAACTCCTCGCAGGGTGATCCGGTGGAGGCGATCAAGGCCCTCACCGACGGCAACGGGGTCGACGTGGCCATCGAGGCGGTCGGCCTGCCCGTGACCTACCGCCAGGCCTTCGAGGCTCGCGACCTCGCCGGGACTGTCGTTCTGGTGGGTGTGCCCCGCCCCGACATGACCATCGAGTTGCCCTTCATCGAGGTGTTCGGGCGGGGCGGGGCCCTCAGGTCCAGCTGGTACGGGGACTGCCTGCCGACCCGCGACTTCCCCATGCTGATCGACCTGTACCTCCAGGGCCGGCTCGACCTCGACGGGTTCGTGTCGGAGACGATCGACCTCGGCGACGTGGAGGATGCCTTCCACAAGATGGAGCGGGGCGAGGTGCTGCGCTCCGTCGTCGTCCTGTAGGGCGGCGGGGCGGCGGCGACCGAGGCCATGCCCATCGAGCTGGTCACCACCGACGGCATCTTCGCTCTCGACGGCGGCGAGTGGGAGGTCACCAACAACATCTGGTTGGTGGGCGACGACCGCGAGGTGATGATCTTCGACGCGGCCCACGACCACGAGCCCATCGCGGCCGCAGCAGCGGGCCGGAGGGTGGCCGCCATCGTGTGCACCCACGGCCACAACGACCACATCAACGCGGCGGTCGCCTTGCGCGACGCGGTGGACGCACCGGTGCTGCTGCATCCAAGCGACCGGATGCTGTGGGACGTGGTCCATCCCGGCGACTCGCCCGACCGCGACCTGGAGCCGGGCTCGGTGCTGGCCGCGGGCGGCCATGATCTCGGGGTGATCCATACGCCGGGCCACTCGCCGGGCTGCTGCTGCTTCCACGACGCATCCGACGGCCGGGTGCTGTCGGGCGACACCCTGTTCTGCGGCGGACCGGGGGCCACTGGCCGCAGCTACAGCGACGAGCCCACCATCCTGCGCAGCATCCGCAACCGCCTCCTCACCTTGCCGTCCAGCACCGTCGTGCACACCGGCCACGGCGACAACACCACCATCGGAGCGGAGACGGAACGGGTGCTGGACCGCATGTCCGAGCTGGGTTTGACCTGAGACACGCTGGTGGCGCAACTCTCGGAGGTCATGGCGGCGCTCGAGGCCGCGGGGACGGCCCAGAACCGCAAGGTGTATGCCCGCCACGGCGCGTCCGCTCCGATGTTCGGTGTCAGCTATGCCGAACTCGGCAAGATCGCCAAGCGGATCAAGACCGATCACGGGCTGGCCCAGCAGCTTTGGGAAACCGGTAACCACGACGCCCGGGTGCTGGCGCTGCGGGCGGCCGATCCCGCCGCTCTGGACGAGCCGCTGGCTCGCCGGTGGCTGGGAGACCTCGACAACTACATCCTGGCCGAGGGCCTGGGCGGGCTGTGCGCCCAGACGCCGCACGCCCGGACATTGAGCGACTCCTGGCGAGACGATCCCAGAGAGTGGCCAGCGTCGGTCGGGTGGTTCATCGTCATGTGCACCGCCGAGGATCCGCAGGTGTGGTCGGTCGAGGAGCTGCGAGGCCTGCTGAGCCAGATCGAGGCCGAGATCGCCGTGCGGCCCAACCGGGTCCGCCACGAGATGAACGGCGCCCTCATCGTGATGGCCCTGCGGGACGGCAGCCTGCGCCGATCGGTTCTGGCCGCGGCGGCACGGATCGGTCCGGTGAAGGTCGACCACGGCCAGACCGGCTGCAAGACCCCAGAAGTGGCGCCCTACGTGGAGCGCACCCTGGCCCACCGGGAGGCCAAAGCCGCACGCCAAGCCGCTAAGCGCCGCGCTGGCTAGATGCGGCTGATGTCGAAGCGGGTGGGGGCGGGGTGGTGTCTCGGCGGGCCGATGCCGGCGGCCTTGACCAGGCGGACGACCCGGCCCCGGTGGCCGGCGTAGGGCTCCAGCAGCTCCAGCATCGAGTCGTCGTCGCCGTCGGTGGCGCCGCTGAGGGCGTAGGTAACCAGCCTCGGCACGTGCAGGTCGCCCACCGGCACTGCGTCGGGGTCGCCCGCGGCCGCGCCCGTCGTGCGGGCCGCGGTCCACGGGCCCACGCCCGGCAGGCGCTGCAGCCACTGGCGGGCCTCGGCGGCGGGAAGCTCGCCCAACCCTTCGAGGCGGTCGGCGTGCTTGGCGGCGACCCGGATCACCCGGGCGCGCCCCCGGTCGACGCCGGCCCGGTGGAATCCGTGGTCGGGTACCCGCAACACCTCCTGGGGGCGGGGGAACAGCGGCAACGGCCCCGCTCCGGGAACCTCGGCCCCGTGCAGCCGGCCCATCCGGGCCACCGCCGTCCTGGCGTCGGCGCTCACCACTCGCTGGTACACCGCGGCGGTGGCCATGGCCTCGAACCAGCGGCCGGTGGCGCCCAGTCGGGGCACGCCCAGCCGGGCCACTAGATCACGCACCACCGGGTGCAGGGGACGGAACTCGCTGGGATCGTCGTCGCCTCCGAGCAGGGCCGGCACCCCGTTGATGGCCCACTCGGCGCCGGGACCCCAGGCGTCGGCTAGGACCTCGCCGCCGGCAGCCCGGAAGGCCACCGAGGCCGGGCCTCCGGGGGTCTCGGTGGCCCACCATCCGACCCCCCTGCGACGCTGCGACGTCTTCACCCACATCAACGTCACCTTCAGGTTCAGGTCGTAGCTGGGCCGGAAGACCGTCGAGCAGTCCGGCGCGGCGCTCGGGGCGGCCGGTGCGGCGTCGACGGGGCGCGGCATCTCAGGGTCCCGGCGTTTCCGGGTCGGGTGCGGAGCTGAGGACCTCCAAGGCGGCATCGAGGGTCTCAAGGAGTCTGCGGTCGGACGCCTCCACTAGCCCGACATCGACCTTGGCCTCGTCGATGGCCTGGCGGGTGAGCTCGCCCATGATGCCGTCGATGGGGCCGGGGCTGTAGCCGAGCTGTGTCAGCGCGCTCTGCAGATCGGCGACTTCGTTGCCGTCGAGCGGCTGGTCCGGCTCCAGGCCACGGTCGGCGGCGGCCTGGTCGTCGGTCTCCAGGGGCGCCCGGGCCACGACGGCGCCGTCCTCGCCGAACACGGCGCTGTCCAGGATCGGGACGGCCCAGCTCAGCGTCCACCAGAAGACCAGCAGCAGCACGATCAGCAGGAAGGTGCCCTGCAGGTGGGTGCGCATCGTGGTCTCAGGTGCCAGCCCCTCGCCGGCCACCTAGTTGAATGCCCGCTTGCGGAGGCGCTCCCGGATCTTGGCGCACTCCGGGCAGACCGGGTATCGGGACGGGTCCCGGCTCGGTACCCAGACCTTGCCGCAGAGGGCCCGCACCGGCGTGCCCTCGACGTAGGCCCGGTTGGCGTCGGCCCGGCGGGTGTAGTGGGCGAAGCGGTCGTGATCGCCGTCGTCGGTAACCGGCCGGATGTCGGGCTCGGTGACGGTGGTGGTTGCGGGGGTCGGGCGGTGCTCGGTCGTGTCCGTGGCGGAGAGGCTGGCTGTGCCGGTCATGACGCCGATCCTATAGATCCTGTGTCTCCCGCTCTTGTTCGCTGCGCTCACGGGCCGCTCGGGCCACGGCCTCGCTCGCTGTCTTGCCAAGCGCAGGTGAACTACGGCTCGTCCGCTCGGCCTCTGGGGCCCGGTAGGAGGCTGCGCACCGTGTCGATGGTGTCGGCCTCGGCGGCGGACTTGTCGCGGCGGTAGCGCACCACCCGGGCGAAGCGCAGAGCCACGCCGCCTGGGTAGCGGCTCGATCGCTGTACGCCGTCGACCGCGATCTCCACCACCTGCTCGCGCCTCAACTCCACCACATGGGCCCTGCGGTCGGTGGCCAACTCGTCGAAGCGTCGGGTCTGCCAGCGCAACATCTCGTCGGTCATGCCCTTGAACGTCTTTCCCACCATCACGAACCCGCCGCCGGGGTCCCGGGCTCCCAGATGGATGTTGGACAGCCAGCCTCGACGGCGCCCGCTCCCGGGCTCCACCGCTAGCACCACCAAGTCGAGGCTGTGCACCGGCTTGACCTTGCGCCACGCCTTCCCCCGGCGTCCCGCCGCATAGGGTGAGCCGGCGGCCTTGACCATCACGCCCTCGTGGCCGGCGCCCACCGCGGCGGCGAACACCTGCTCAGCCTCGTCGGGATCGGCGGTAACGATGCCCGGCACCCGATGGTCGGCGGCTGCTTCGGCCAGGAAGCCGAGCCGGACCTCGAGCGGCTCGTCGAGCAGGTCTCGTCCATCCAGGTGAAGCGCATCGAAGAACATGGGCGTGACTCTCACAATGTCGGCACGGGAGGGGACCCTCTCGCCGGTGCCTCTCGTGCCGACACGGCCCATCGTGTCCTGGAAGGCAACCGGTGCCAGATCGTCGGCTATTCCCATCACCTCGCCGTCGAACGCCGCGACTCTCACGGGAAGGCCGCGAACCAGGTCGGCGACTTCGCCGAGGCGGTCGGTGACGTCGTTCAGGTTGCGGGTCCAGATCCGCACCTCTTCGCCCCGGCGGTGGACTTGGATGCGGATCCCGTCCAGCTTCCACTCCACCGAGCACCGGCCCAGTTCGGCTACGGCCGAGGCCGCGTGGTCGGCAGTGGAGGCCAGCATGGGCCGGATCGGTCGAAAGACCTCGAACCGGACCGCCTCCAGTCCGGGGGCTCGCTGCGTGAGAGCGATGCCGGCCGTCTCGCCGAGGTCGCCAACCAGCATCAGGGCTCGACGGACCACCGGCGCCGCCACGCCCGCAGCTCGGGCCACTGCCTCTACCACCACCCCCTCGCTGGCTCCCTGGCGCAGTTCTCCAACAAGCAGACGCCTCACGAAGTCGGCCTCGGCAGCCGTGGCCTGGGCCAGGAAATCCTCGAGCAGGTCGAGGCGCCTCTGGGTCGATCCGCCGCCGGCAGCGCCCGCAACCTCGTCGAGCATCGCGTCGAGATCAGCCACCGACAGCGTCGGCTCCCCGGCGCTGTCGGTTTGCAGAGCGGCGACCGTGGCCCAGCCCACTCCGATGCGTCCCTGGCGCGGATCACCGGCGATCAGGCCGGCCACCACGCCGGCCTCGCGACCGTCTGCGCCCCGCAGCAGTTCAGCCAGAGACTCGATCTTCTCCATGCGGGCCGAGGTGGCGGCCACGGCCTCGGCGCAGGCGACGAGGTCGGCTAGCAGCATCGGGCCGGGTCTAGCGCGTCGCTGCCGGATCGGCGTCACCGCGGCGTGTCGTACCCCTCGGGCAGGCTGCGCGGGATGGTCATGTTGCCGCTGATACTCCTTCTTGGCGCTCGCCGAGCGATTCGAGTTCCGCCAGCGACGCCTCCCACTCTGCCAGCAGCGCCGCGGCCCGGTCGGCGGCCTCCTCGTGCGCCGATGCCAGCACGTGGACCTCCTCGGGCCGGTCGTAGACCGCGGGATCGCTCAGCCTGCGGTGCAGTTCTGCCACTTCGGTGTCGGCCGCAGCCCATGCCCGCTCCAGATCGGCCACCCGGCGGCGAAGCTTGCTGGCAGCCGCCCGCGCCTGGGCGCTTGCCCTGCGGCGCTCGGCCCGCTCGGCACTGGATCCGGCCCGCGGCTGACCCGGTGCCGGGGATGCGTCCGAGCCCGGGGCCGGCTGGTCGTACAGGTCGTCCGGGTACAGGACCGACTCGTCGGCACCCAGGTGCCACACCGCCCGACCGTGCCGCACCTCGATCAGCACGTCGGCCACGGCCCGGATGAGGTGCCGGTCGTGGGTCACCAGCAGCACGGCGCCGGGATAGGCGCCCAGCGCGTCCTCGAGGTTGTCGCAGCTGGGCAGGTCGAGATGGTTGGTGGGCTCGTCGAGCACCAGCAGGTTCACGGGCTCCACCATCAGCCGGGCAAGGGCCAAGCGTGTGCGCTCACCACCGGAGAGTTCCGCTACCCGCCGGTCCGCATCGTCTCCGGTGAAGCCGAATGCGCCGAGCACGGTGCGCAAATTGCGCCGTCCGGGGTCGATGCCGGCCGAGAATACCTCGATCGCCCGCTTGGTGCCGTCCAGCTCGTCGGCCTGATGCTGCCTGAAGGCCGCCACGCGCACGTTGGCACCGACCCGCACCGTGCCGGAACTCGGGGACAGCTCGCCCAGGATCATCTTCAGCAGAGTGGTCTTGCCCGCGCCGTTGGGCCCCACCAGAGCCACCGTCTGGCCCCGTTCCACCGCCAGGGTCGCGCCGGAGACGACCGGTCCGTCGCCGTCGGGATAGCCGACGGTCGCTTCCGTGAGCTCGGCCACCACCCGGCCGGAGCGGGGAGGTGCACCGAAATCGAAGCGGGCGGCCAGCTCGGAGCGGCTGGGGACTTGGATCCGTTCCAGCTTCTGGAGGGTCTTGACCCGGCTCTGCACCTGGCGGGCCTTGCTGGCCTTGTAACGGAAGCGCTCGACGAAGCGCTCGATGCGAGCTACCTCGGGGGCCTGGCGGCCGGCGGCCGCCTCGATGCGCCGCAGGTTCTCCTCGCGGGCCACGACGAACTCGGCGAACCCTCCCTCGTAGGCGACGACCGCGCCGGAGGCGAGCTCGACAATGCGGTCGGCCACCGCGTCGATGAAGTCGCGGTCGTGGCTGACGAAGAGCAGCGAGCCGGGCCATGCCGCCAGGCGCCGCTCGAGCCACGCCATGGAGTCGACGTCGAGATGGTTGGTGGGCTCGTCGAGCAGCAGGATGTCGGGCTCCGACACCAGAAGGCGGGCCAGGGCCGCTCTCATCCTCCAGCCTCCCGACAGCTCAGCCACGGGCCGGTCCGAGTCGGCCGCCGAGAAGCCGAGACCGGCCAGAACCTTGGCTACCTCGGCCTCCAGGGCGTAGCCGCCGAGCTGCTCGAACTGGGCCTGGACCTCTCCGTAGCGGGCCACCAGGTCGTTCTGAGGGTCCGCTGAGCGGCCGAGCCGACTCTCGAGCTCCTTCAGGGTGCCTGCCAACTCGGCCAGTGGGCCTGCACCGGCGATCACATGCTGGCGGACTGTTCCATCGGAGATGTCGCGCAGGTCCTGGGGCAGGTACCCGATCCGAGCGTCGCGGGGCTTGGTGACGGAGCCTGCGTCGGGTTCCCGAGTCCCGGCCATGATCTCGAGCAGCGTCGTCTTGCCGGTGCCGTTGCCGCCCACGAGCGCGACGCGCCGGCCCGCGGGCAGATGCAGGGTCACGCCCTCGAAGAGTTGGCGGGTGCCGTAGCCCTTGGACAGGCCGGACGCGGTCAGGCTCACCGTCCAACGCTACGGCTACCGGCTGGCCCGGCCTCCAGGGCCTGAACCGACCGAACCGGACTCAGCCCAGCCGGCAGGCGGATTCAGCTCAGCAGCTTGTCGAGGCGGGTCTCGGCCTCGGTCACCGCGGCGAAACCCGGCTCGACCGATTCGAGGCGACCCAGCCAGCCGACCGACACCCATCCGGCCATCACCGCGCCCCCGTCGGTATATTCGGGCAGCTCGATGGCGTCGCCCCAGTCCATCTTCACCCGGTATGCGTCGGTGTGCCCGGGCCTGGGCTCGAGCTGTGCGGTGGCCATCGAGCGGGGCGGCTCGATGCCGACCTCGGTGCGCTTCCAGCCCTTGATGTCGCGCAGCTCCCGGTCGGGGACGTTGATGTTGAGCACTATCGGCTCCGGCGGCAGCGCGGCGGCCAGGCCCGCAACCGCGGCGCCGGCCACGGTTGCGGCGGTCTCCCAGTGCTGGTCGGCGAGCATCTCCTCCCAGCCCTGGCCCTCCACCCCGAACGACTCGACCGTCTGGCTGACGGCCACGCCGCTCACGCCGCCGTTGCGGGCAGTCAGGCACGCTCCGACCGTGCCGGAGTGGTACACCGAACGGCCCACATTGGCGCCGGGGTTGATGCCGGCCACCACCAGGTCGTAGTGCCCGAACAGGTTCAGGCGACCGAACATCACGCACAGCGCCGGAGGCCCCGTCACCGACCACACGTCGTCCAAGCCGTCTATGCGGGCGCGGTGGACCTCGGGCTTGATCAGGTGCAGGGGTCCGAAGGCTGCGCCGTAGCCCGAGTACTCCTTGTCGGGCGCCACCACGACGACCTCGCCGATCTCGGCCATGGCCCGGGCCAGCACGTGCAGCCCGATGGAGTCGATGCCGTCGTCATTGGTGACAAGAATTCGCACCGACCGACCCTAGCCGTGAAGGTTCACCTCGAAGCTGCGCCGGTCGAAGTTCTAACCTGATGTTCACTTTGCGGGACCACAATGTGACGGTGCAGTCCGCCGAAGGGGGAGAGGCCGCGGCCACGATCCTGATCGCAGAGGACGATCGCCGGGTGCGGGACTCGCTCGACCGGTACCTGCGGCTCGAGGGCTATGAGGTGGTGGCCGTGCCCGACGGGGCCGCGGCCCTGGCCGCTCACGACGCGCACCGGCCGGACCTGCTGGTGCTGGACGTCTCGATGCCGAACGCCGACGGGCTCAGCGTGTGCCGGATGCTGCGACAGAAGGGCTGCGACACCCAGATCCTCATGCTCACTGCTCGCCACGAGGTGGACGACCGGGTGGCCGGGCTCGACGCGGGCGCCGACGACTACCTGGTCAAGCCCTTCGCCGTCGAGGAGCTTCTGGCCAGGGTGCGGGCCCGGTTGAGGGCGGCGGCCGACGGGGGCGAGCGTGCCGGGCGGAGAGGCCGGAGTGCGACCGCGATCCCGTCGGGCCGCGACAGCGTGCTGCGCCTCGGTGATCTCGAGATCGACGTGGTGGGCCGTCTGGCGGAGCGGGCCGGCCGGCCCATCGATCTGTCGGTGAAGGAGTTCGACCTGCTCGAGTTGCTGGTGCGCAACGCCGGTGTCGTCCTGAGCCGGTTCGACATCTACGAGCATGTGTGGGAGGGAACCCTCGACACCGGGTCCAAGACCCTCGATGTCTACGTCGGGTACCTGCGCCGCAAGACCGAGGCCGGCGGCGCGCCCAGGATCGTCCACACCGTGCGCGGGGTCGGTTACGTGGCCAGGATCGACCGGTGAGCAGGCGAGGGGCTGGCCACTTAGCCAGGATCGACCGGTGACGCTTCGGGTCCGGGTGGCGCTGCTGGTGGCCGCGGTGGTGACGGTGGTGGTTGCCGCGGTGGGCTGGACCGCGGTGCGCTCGGCCAGGGCAGAGCTGACCGAGGAAGTCGACCAAGACCTGCTGGAGAGGGCGGCCCTGGTGTTCGCCGAGCCCCGCGGCGACTTCTGGGCCGGCAGCCTGACCCGGCGCTCGACCGGGATCGGGTCGTTGCTGCGGACCGACCCGCTGGGCTCGCTGGTGTCGTTGGACGCCTACGCCCGGGTCGTCGTGACCGACCTGGACCCCGGTGCCGACGGCGTGATCAGGGGCCAGGTCATCGTCGCCCTCGACGATGACATCGGAACCGTGCCCGACACCGAGCGCTTGGAGCGGGCCCGGCAGCGGGGACCGGTGGTGGACACCGTAAGGGCGCAC
Source organism: Acidimicrobiaceae bacterium (assembly GCA_009844405.1). Taxonomy (GTDB): domain Bacteria; phylum Actinomycetota; class Acidimicrobiia; order Acidimicrobiales; family Aldehydirespiratoraceae; genus Aldehydirespirator. Next base: position 20,742 of record VYBO01000050.1, on the reverse strand, counting down.
GGGATGAGCCTGCGGCTCATGACCGTGCGAGCCGCCGACGGCGTGTTCGTCCAGGTGGCCCGCCCGCTGGACGAGGTGGAGAGCGCAGTGGAGGATCTCCGCCGTCAGGTGCTGCTGTTCGGTCTGCTGGCAGTGGCGGTCGCCGCGGCCGGGGCCTGGTTCCTGGCCGGGCGAGCGGTGCGCCCCATCGTCAGGTTGACGGACACGGCCGAGCAGATTGCCGAGACAGGCGATGTCGACCTGCCGGTGGAGAGCTCGGAGGCCGGCGAGGTGGGGCGTCTGGCCCGCAGCTTCCGGACGATGCTTGCGGCCCTGTCCGCCAGCCGCCGCCAGCAGCACCGCCTGGTGATGGACGCCAGCCACGAACTGCGCACCCCGCTCACCAGCCTGCGGACAAACGTCGACCTGCTGCGTCGCTCCGACGAGCTGGAGCCCGAGGAGCGGGCCGCCGTGCTCGACGATGTGGATGCCGAACTGGGCGAGTTGACCGACCTGGTGACCGAGCTGGTCGACCTGGCCGCCGATGTCCAGACCGACGAGGAGCTCCAGCTGATCGACATGGCCGGGGTGGTCGAGCCGGTGGTGGAGCGGGCCCGGCGCCGCAGCGGGCGCCAGGTCGTGGTGCGGGTGCGGCGGGGAGTGCCGGTGGAGGGCCGTCCGGAGGCACTGGCCCGGGCGGTGCGCAACCTGGTGGACAACGCAGTGAAGTTCAGCACCGGGCCGGTCGAGGTGGCAGTGGACGGCGGCTCTGTGACCGTGCACGACGCCGGACCGGGCGTGGACGAGGCCGACCGGGAGCGGGTCTTCGAGCGGTTCCACCGCCTGGACCCTGACCGGGACCGACCCGGATCGGGCCTCGGCCTGGCCATCGTGCGCCAGGTGGCCGAGGCCCACGGCGGAACGGCGACGGTGGGGGAGTCGCCGCTGGGAGGCGCAGCCTTCTTGCTACAGATCCCCGAGATAGACGACTGAGGCCTGAGATCATGACGGGCGGGGGAGTGACCGGCAATGAACTGGGTCGCCGGAGGTTCGTCCAGGGCGGGCTCGCCGTGGCCGGCCTGGGCGCAGCCGTGCCCCTGTTGGCGGCCTGCGGCGATGGCGACGACGGAGATCGCGGCGACGACGTGCCGGCAGCGGACCCACTGCCCGCGGACGCTCCGGCTGCGACCGACGAGCGGATCGTCATCGTCGGCGCCGGGGCCGCGGCGCTGGCTGCGGCCGACGAGCTCCAGATCCGGGGGTTCCACAACGTCGTGCTGCTGGAGGCCCGGGACCGGGTCGGCGGGCGCATCTGGACCTCCAGCATCGGCGACGGCATTCCCGTGGAACTGGGGGCGACCTGGATGCACGGAGTCCGGGGCAACCCGATCAGCGACATCGTCGAGAGCAACCGCATCGCCACGGCTGAGACCGACTACGACAACGCCGTCCTCTACGACCACGACGGCCTGCCGGCTGAGTCGGTCGACCCGGCGTTGTGGGGCGCCTACATGGCGCTGGCCTACGAGATGCCCGAGGAGTCCCTCGCCGGTGTCTTCGAGCGATTCGCGGCCACCCACGGCCTCAGCGGCGACGAGCGGCGCCTGTGGCTGCACTCGCTGGCGTCGATGTTCTCCCACGAGTTCGGAGCGGACATCAGCGACCTGTCGATCATGAGCTACGACGGGCCGAGCACGCTGCGGGGTGGCGATGTCGTGTTTCCCGGCGGGTACAGCCAGATCACCGACGTGCTGGCCGCGGGCCGCGACATCAGGCTCGATCATCCGGTGGCGGGGATCGACCACTCCGGGTCTACCGCCGTGGTCACCACCGAGTCGGGTGGCGCCTTCGAGGCCGACCGGGTGGTGGTCACCGTTCCCCTCGGCGTGCTCAAGGCGGATGCGATCTCGTTCAGCCCGGCACTGCCGCCGGTCATGCGGGAGGCGATCGCCGCCCTGGACATGGGGATCCTCAACCGGACGGTTCTGCTGTTCGACGAGCCCTTCTGGGACCGATACATCGAGTGGATCGGCTATGCGGGCGAGCATGCGGGCCAGTGGTCCGAGACGCTGAACTTGTACCCCTACCTTCAGCAGCCGGTGCTGGCCATGTTCAACCCGGGATCGTTCGGGGCCGAGACCGAGCAGTACTCCGACGCCGAGCTCACGTCACGGGCGGTCGAGGCCCTCAGGGCCATGTTCGGCGACGTGCCCGAGCCCGTCGACGCGGTCAGCACCCGCTGGGGATCGGATCCGTGGACCCGGGGCTCGTACTCGTACCTGCCGGTCGGCGTGGAGTTCGAGATCTACCGGGAGATGTCGAGGCCGGTGGGCGAGCGCTTGTTCTTCGCGGGAGAGGCCACCCACAGCCGGTTCCCGTCCACCGTGCACGGTGCCCTGCTGTCGGGCCGCCGGGCCGCCCGCCAGATCTACGGCCTCCTGCGCTGACACGGGTACCGGGCGTCCCCTGGTCGACGACTAGGCTCGCCGGGGGATGCCAGCGACAAGCGCCCGCCCGCCGGGCTGTGTTCCTCGGTTCCGCGCGGTGGCGTTCGCACTGGCCGTCGCCGCGCTGGCGACGGGTTGCCAGGCTCCGCTCCCGCAACCGTCCCACACCGGACTGAGCGCGCGGGAGACCGTGCGCCCCGACCCTCGACTCGCCGCCGCGGGCGCCGGGATCTACGCTGAGGTCTGCTCCAACTGCCACGGCGCGGGGGGACGCGGCAGCGAATGGGCACCAGCGCTCACGACCATGGCGCTCGATGTCCGCGAGGTCGCCGCGCTGGTGCGGGCCGGGGTGGATCCGCCGTCGATGCCCCCGCTCGCGGGAACCCTGACGGAGACCGAGATCGAAGCGGTCGCGGCCGACACCGTGGAGCTGCGCTACTCCGGTTAGCCGGCAGGGACGAGCTTGTAGGCGCGCTGGCCCCAGCCCGTCACCACGTACACCTCGCCGGCGGCGTCGACGCCGAACCCGTAGACGCCCTGGAGGAGCTCTGGCTCGGACAGTTGGGCCGTCCAATCGGTGTGTTCGGCGGCCCGGCCGTCGGGGCCGAAGGTGACCGACCTCAGCCATCCTCCGGTGAAGTCGGCGTACAGGTAGCGGCCTGCCAGTTCGGGGATGGCTGAGCCCCGGTACACATGGCCGCCGATCACGGCCGCACCCTCGTCGTGGCTGTAGCGCACCGCGGGCGGGGCGCCAGGCTCGTCGCAGTAGTCGGCGCGGATGCAGACCTCTCCCTCGAACGCGCTCCATCCGTAGTCGATGCCTGCGTCGGTGTTGAGGCGGGCGGAGTTGATCTCCTCGCGATCGTTCCACCCGACGTCCGCGATGATCAGGAGGTCGCCGTCGATCGTGAAGCGCCACGGGTTGCGCAGACCGCTGGCCCACAGGGCGGGATGGCCCGATGCTCCATCGGCGTACGGATTGTCGGCCGGGATCGTGTACGGCCCGGTGGGTGACGGCATTGGATCGATCCTCGCGATCGCCCCCAGGGGCGTGTGCCGGTTGCGGCCGTGGCAGTAGAGGTCGCCGGATGCTCCGCCGTCGCCGACGGCGATGTACAGGTATCCGTCCGGCCCGAATCTCAGCTGGCCTCCCTTGTGTGTCGGCTCGGCCTGGTCCTGTTCGAACACGATGACGGTTCGAGCCGAGCCCATGTCGATGTCGCCGCCGGATCGGATCCGCCACTCGGTGACCACGCTGGCACCGTCGCCGAAACGGGTGTGGAAGGTGTAGAGCAGCCCGTTGGCCTCATGGTCGGGGTGGAACGCGAGCGAGAGCAGGCCCTGCTCGGAGGAGAGCGACTCGACACCCGCGCCGGGGGGCGGAGCCGAGTCTTCGTCGTCTGCGTCGGCTTGGGACAGAACTTCAGCCTCGATGTCCAAGAACGCGGGTTCGACCAGCCCGCCGTCACGCGCTTCGCTGATGATCCCGTCGCGGCCGACCACGAACAGCCGGCCCGTGCCGGGTTGGGGCACCAACTCGACGGCGCGCGTGGTGTCGTTGACAGCGCGTTCGAGATCGAACACGGCAGGGCCGTTCCAGGGCTCTGCTGGCGGTGTGGTGCCGCTCGACGGCGCGGCGGGCCACTTGGCCCGCTGGCCGGCGCAGTCGGGCGCGGAGCCTGAGTGGGCGGGACTCTCCGACTCGGGTCGGTCAGCAGACAGCGGCCCCGTCGTCGAAGGCGCCTGCGCACTCGACGGGGCGCGGTTGCCAGCGTCGCGCCCGCCGTCCGGCGCTTCGGCCGGCGCCGTCTCGGGCGGTGCCGCGTCTGGCGGCGTCGGTTCGGTCAAGGCGACTGATCCCCCGCCGGCGGAAGTCTCGGCCGGCGCCGCGTCTGGCGGCGTCGGTTCGGTCAAGGCGACTGATCCCGTGCCGGCGGAAGTCTCGACGACCTGTCCGCCGTCGCCAAGCAAGGCCGGATCGTCGGACGCACACGCTCCGATCAGTAGCAGCGCAACCCAGACACCGTATCGCATGACGAGCGACGTCAGACAATGTCGGTGCCCGGAGCGGGCCATCGGCGCGCACTGTTCGAGTTGCGGGCCGACGAGTGACATCAGATGGCCACCGTAGCCAAGCGGCCGCGCCGACGGGCACGCCCGCGAGGTCTGCGGCCTTCTGCGTTGAGCCGTCCCTTCGGGAATTGGCAGCGGCGGGTTCCCTAATGGGCGTTCGTGGCCGCCAGTTCCGCGGGTGAGTCCAGGTTGCTGGGGAATTGGCAGCCGGGAGTGCCGTCTTGAGCGTCTGTGGCTGCCAATTCTGTGATTGGGCCGGGGCCGTTCGGGAATTGGCAGCGGTGGGCTCACAATTGGGCGCCTGTGGCTGCCAGTTTCGTATTGGTGAGCTAGGCGGCTGCCTCGGGGGCCAACTCGCAGGCCACCGCCAGCTCGCGCCCCTCGGCGGTGACCAGCTCACTGACGCGGCCCGCGGCGCAGACGTCGTCGGCAACGGCCTCTAGTACCGCGATCCGCTCGGCGGTGTCGGTGACGGTGGCCCGGTCAACCTCGGTGCGCAGCGGCCGCTTGGCCTCGGACTTGGCCCGGCGCACCTCGCCCAGCACCGCCGCGGCCACCGCGCCGGGCAGCGCCCCCGCGTCGCCCGCGGCGGCTCGCAGCGGCCCGGACTGGGGCCACGCCGACGCATGGACGGAGGAGGGGTGCCACCAGCGCCACACCTCCTCGGCCACGAAGGGCATGAACGGCGCGAACAACTGCTGCAGCACGCCGAGCGCGGTCCGCAGCGCGCGCCGGGCCGACACCGACGCGTCCGGGCCTTGCTCCCCGTAAGCCCGGGCCTTCACCAATTCCAGATGGTCATCGGTGAAGGACCAGAAGAACGACTCGGTGCGTTCCAGGGCCCGGGCGTAGTCGAAGGCGTCTAGGGCTCGGGTGGCCTCGTCGACCAGGTCGGCGAGGCGGTGCAGCATCGAGCGGTCCAGAGCCTCGGTGACATCGCCGTCGCCGGGATCGTCGAAGCGCAGCACGAACTTGGAGGCGTTGAGCAGCTTGACGGCCAGGCGGCGGCCGATGCGGAACTGCTGCTCGTCGAAGGCGGTGTCGGTGCCGGGGCGGCCGCAGGCGGCCCAGTAGCGGACCGCGTCGGCGCCGTAACGCTCCAGCAGGTCGGTGGGCACCTGCACGTTGCCCCTCGACTTGGACATCTTCTTGCGGTCGGGGTCGAGGATCCAGCCCGACAGCGCGCAGTTGTGCCAGGGCACGGCGTCGGCGTCGAAATGGGCCCGCACCACCGTCGAGAACAGCCACGTGCGGATGATGTCGTGGGCCTGGGGCCGCATGTCCATCGGGAAGGTGGACGCGTAGAGGGCCTCGTCGGTGCGCCAGCCGGTGGCGATCTGGGGCGTGAGCGACGAGGTGGCCCACGTGTCCATCACGTCGGGGTCGCCCGCGAAGCCGCCGGGCCGGCCCCGCTGGGACTCGTCGTAGCCGGGCGGGCAGTCCGAGGACGGGTCCACCGGCAGGGTGCCGGGGTCGGGCCGGATCGGGTTGTGCCAGTCCGGCGAGCCGTCGGCGTCGAGGCGGTACCACAGCGGGATGGGCACGCCGAAGAAGCGCTGGCGGCTGATGAGCCAGTCGCCGCTGAGCCCCGCGATCCAGCTCTCGTAGCGGGCCCGCATGTAGCCGGGGACCCAGTTCATCTGGTTGCCCCGGTCGATGAGGGCCTGGCGCAGGTCGTCGTCGCGCCCGCCGTTGCGGATGTACCACTGGCGGCTGGACACGATCTCCAGCGGCTTGTCGCCCTTCTCGAAGAACTTGACCGGGTGGGTGATGGGGCGGGGCTCACCGTCGATGTCGCCGGATTCGGCGAAGACGGCTGCGATCTCGGTGCGGGCCTGCACCGCCGTCTTGCCGGCCAGGCGGGCGTAGGCGGCCCGGCCCGCCGCCGACTCGACGGCCGCGGGCGGCTCGGCCGCGAGGCGCCCGTCGCGCCCGATCACGGTGCGCACCGGCAGGTCGAGCTCGCGCCACCAGGTCACGTCGGCGGTGTCGCCGAAGGTGCAGATCATGGCGATGCCGGTGCCCTTGTCGGGGTCGGCGAGCTCGTGGGCCACCACCGGCACCTCGACGTCGAACACCGGGGTGCGCACCGTCGACCCGAACCTCGGCCGGTAGCGGCCGTCATCGGGGTGGGCCACCAGCGCCACGCACGACGGCACCAGTTCGGGCCGGGTGGTGTCGATCCAGATGTCCTCAGCGCCGCCGGTGCCGGCGAAGCGCAGCTTGTGGTAGGCGCCGGGCACCTCCCGGTCGTCGAGTTCGGCCTGGGCCACCGCGGTCTGGAAGGTCACGTCCCACAGCGACGGGGCCTCGATCTGGTAGGCCTCGCCCCGCTCGAGGTTCTCCAGGAAGGCGAGCTGCGACACCCGGCGGCAGTGCGTGTCGATGGTGGCGTAGGTGCGGGTCCAGTCCACCGACAGCCCGATCCGCCTGAACAGGTCCTCGAAGGCTCGCTCGTCGGAGGCGGTGAGCTCCTCGCACAGGTCGATGAAGTTGGGCCGGCTCACTGCGATGGTCCGGCGCTTGGCCACCGCGGATGGGCGACCCGCGTCGGGCGGGGCCGCGAAGTCCGGGTCGTAGGGCAGCGACGGGTCGCAGCGCACGCCGTAGTAGTTCTGCACCCGGCGCTCGGTGGGCAGCCCGTTGTCGTCCCAGCCCATGGGGTAGAACACGGCCTGGCCGGCCATGCGGCGGTGGCGGGCGATGATGTCGGTGTGGGTGTAGCTGAACACGTGGCCCACGTGCAGCGAGCCGCTCACGGTCGGCGGGGGAGTGTCGATGGAGAACACCTCGGCCCTGGGCCGCGTCTCGTCGAACCGGTAGATCCCGGACGCCTCCCAGTCGGCGTCCCACTTGGCCTCGAGGCCTTCGAGGACAGGCTTGTCGGGAACCGCGGCCTGGGTCGTCTCGTCAGCGAGTCGGCTCATGCGGGCGCCAACGCTAACCGCTCACCGAGCATGCCCGACCACTCGCCCGGCGGGTTCGAGCCGGCTCGGCGGCAACAGCTCAAGCCTGGGTCGAGGTCGGCGCCGTCCGAGGGTTGGCCGATGTGGTCGTATCGTTCGGCTGGTGCTCCTGAACTACTACGCGATTGCAGCCGCCCTCGTTGTCGGCGCGGCGTCGGGCATCGCTTCGGTTGTCTGGATCCGCGGGAGGGTCCACGCCGGGCTTGTAGCCGTTCGTGGCGCCGCCGTCGGGATCGTTGGCTCGCTCATCTTCAGCGCCGGTGCGCTCGGGATCACCGCGCTCGACGGGTTCACCGTCATCCATGTCGTCTATCTGGTGCTCACCATCGGTGTGCCGCTGGCCGGCGCGATCGTGCTGGTGCTGGTTCGTGAGCGCTCTGGCGTCATCACGGCTCTCTGTATCGCGGCCCTGCTGGCGATCCCGGTGGGCATCTATGCGACCCATATCGAGCCGTTCTGGCTGAGGACGGATTCCGCGGAGCTGACCGTCGACGGCATCGGGGAGCCGATCCGTGTCGGCGTGCTGGCCGATCTCCAGACCACCGCGATCGGGTCCTATGAGAATGAGGCGGTCGACCGGTTGATCGAGGCGGCGCCGGACATGGTTCTCGTTCCGGGAGATCTCTACCAGTTCGATGAGGACCTCTTCGACGAGCGGGCGCCGCAATTCTCCGAAGTGATCCAGCGGCTGGTCGATGCAGCGTCGACCGTCTTCCTGGTGAGCGGCAACACCGACACGGTCGCCGGCCTTCGGGCCATCACTGAGGGAACCGGCGCCAGGGTGCTCGACAACGAGGTCGAGACTCTGGTGGTCAACGGCAACGTCGTGAGCGTCGGCGGGACAACCCTGTTCAGCGATGAGAGAGCGGCTCAACGGGTCGCCGACCAGCTTTCCGACGACGACCAGGCCGGAGTGCGCATATTCCTCGCCCACAAGCCCGATGCGATCGAACTGCTCGAGGGACGGTCCGTCGACCTGCTGGTATCGGGCCATACCCACGGCGGGCAGGTTTCGCTGCCGTTCTTCGGGCCTCCCCTGACGCTCTCGGACGTGCCGAGACATGTCGCAGCCGGTGGACTGCACGTACTGGACGGAACGCCCGTCTACGTCTCGACCGGAGTGGGTCGTGAGCGGGACAACGCCCCCCAGCTTCGTTTCGGCGTCAGGCCATCGATCGGGATAATCGACCTGGTGGGCTAGCCCCAGGAATTGGCAGCAGGATGCACGCTATTCGTGCACAGCGCTGCCAATTCGGGATGGGTGGGGTCAGTCGGCGGGCGCGGCCCAGTGGCGGATCCAGGCGTGCATGGCAATGCCGGCCGCCACGCCCGCGTTGATGGAGCGGGTCGAGCCGAACTGGGAGATGGACAGGACCTGGGCGGCCGCGGCCCGGGCCTCCGCTGACAGGCCCGGGCCCTCCTGACCGAACAGCAGCACGCAGCGCTCGGGCAGGTCGGCGGTCTCCAGCGGCACGGCACCGGGAAGGTTGTCGACACCCACGACCGGCAGCCCCTCGGCCGCGGCCCAGGCGGCCAGTTCCTCCACCGTGTCGTGGTGGCGGATGTGCTGGTACACGTCGGTCATCATCGCCCCGCGCCGGTTCCAGCGTCGCCGCCCCACTATGTGCACCTCAGCGGCGGCGAAGGCGTTGGCAGTGCGCACCACCGTGCCGATGTTGCGGTCGTGCTCCCAGTTCTCGATGGCCACATGGAAGGGGTGCCGTCGGGCGTCCAGGTCGGCCTTGATGGCGTCCACGCCCCAGTAGCGGTACCGGTCGACCACGTTGCGCCGGTCGCCGCCGGCGAGCAGTTCAGGATCAAGGTGGTCGCCGGGGGGCCACGGCTCGGGATGGGGGCCGACGCCGACCGTCTCGCTCACGCTGCCCAAGGTACAAGCACCCCTCCGGTGCATCCGGTCCATCTAGTCTTGGCCCCGGTGAGGTTCCGGGTTCGCGGACGCGGCGCGCGTCATCCGTATCTGGTCAGGGGTGCCCCCCAGGATCCCTGGGGCCGCTTCTGGACCGGGTTGAGCGTGCTCGTGCTTGTGACCGCGGTGGGCACGTTCGGGTACCACCGGCTCGGGCTGACGGTGGGGGAGGCCCTCTACCAGACCGTCATCACGATCACCACGGTCGGCTACGAGGAGATCGGCACGGTCACCGACAGCTACCGGGTGTTCACCATCTTGCTGATCATGTTCGGGGTTGGCGCGGCCCTCTACACCCTGAGCGTTCTCATAGAGTCTCTCTTCGAGGGCCGGCTCGATGACGAGATTCGGAGGCGGCGCATGCAGAAGCAGATCGATCGGCTGAGGGACCATGTCGTGTTGTGCGGCTACGGGCAGGTCGGGCGGGCCATCTACCGCGAGCTGACCGCCGAGGGCCGTACGGTGGTGGTGATCGACCGCAGCGAACTGGACGAGGAAGCGCTGCCCCACACCGTCGTCGGCGAGGCCACCGATGACGACGTGCTGGTGGCGGCCGGCCTCCAGCGGGCCAGCACGCTGGTGCTGGCGCTCGACTCCGACGTTGACAACCTTTACATCGCCCTGACAGCCCGCTCGATGCGTCCGAGCCTGTTCATCGTGGCCCGCTCCAACAGCTCCTCCGCGGAGCCGAAGCTGCGCCAGGCCGGTGTGGACCGGGTGGTCAACACCCACGAGATCGGCGGGTCGAGGATGGCCGCTCTGGTGCTCCAGCCCGGCGTTGTCGAGTTCCTCGGGGTGGTCATGCAAGCCGAGGAACTCTCGGTGCGCCTCGCCGAGACGCCCGTCACCGCCCACGGGCCGTTCGCCGGCCGGGCCTTGGCCGCGTGCGAGATTGACGAGTCCACCGGTGCAACCGTCCTGGCCGTGCGGCGCGACGGGTCCTTCGTGACCAGCCCGCCGGACGATTTCGTGCTGGCAGCCGACGATGTATTGATTGCGCTGGGCACTCGGGATCAACTCGCCGATCTCAACTCCAGGGCGGGCGTCTAGCCGTCCTCGCCGTGGGTGCCCCGGCCCGGTCGGGTAGCCTGAGCCGCTCCTTCGGGGATGGTGTAATCGGTAACACTGCTGGTTCTGGTCCAGCCATTGGGGGTTCGAGTCCTCCTCCCCGAACCCTAGGGCCCGAGCGGCCCGTGAGCGCAGCGAACAGGAGCGGGCAACCCGGCGATAGGCTTCGCCCGCCCGCGGGCCCTGAGGCCCGCACCAGCCCCGTTCGTCTAGCGGCCTAGGACGCCACCCTCTCAAGGTGGTAGCACGGGTTCAAATCCCGTACGGGGTGCAACTGCCGGTCTAAGAAACAGGCTCTGAACTAGTCATATGAGCTGGGCAAGACCTCGTCACTGGTGATGGGGGCGTCTCAGCGATGACGTCGAAGACCCGACGGATGTAGGGCTCGGGGCGCCTCTGTCTGCATTGCGGGTGAGGTGCTCGGGGATCGGCCGGTGCCGTTGGCGTCGAGGCGCGGGGTGTCGTCATAGACGTTTCATATTGCTGAAACCTCCGGGAAACACAGTCTGGCCATCCTCCTGCGGATGACGCGGCGTCAGCGGGGGCGGCCGCGGCCGGACAGCTCAGGAGGGCAGGTCGGATGCGAAGGATACACAGGAAGTTCTGGGTGGGAGCGGCTATAGCCGCTGGCGTCGTGGTGTTGAACACGGCCCCGGCTGTGGCCCAGGACGTCGGCGTGTCGGCGGAGACCGTCGTCATCGACAATCTCTGGGTGCTGATGGCCGGTGTGCTGGTGTTCATCATGCAGGCCGGGTTCGGGATGGTCGAGGCCGGCATGACGAGGGCCAAGAATGTCGGCAACATCATGGCCAAGAACCTCGCTGACATGTGTGTGGGCGCTTTGGCGTTCTTCGCCGTCGGCTACGGCATCGCCTACGGCACCGACGCCGGCTCGCTGCTGGGCACCGACACCTTCTTCCTCAGCGGTGCCGAGTTGGGGTTCAGCGCCGAGGGCGGCCTCAGCATGTACACCGACTTCTTCTTCCAGGTGGTCTTCGCGGCAACTGCGGTGACGATCGCTTCGGGGCCATGGCCGAGCGGACCAAGATGTCGGCCTACCTGGTGTTCAGCTTCTTCATGACTGCTCTGATCTACCCGGTGGTGGTCCACTCGTTCTGGAGCGGCGAGGGGCTGCTGGCCGACCTGGCCATCGGCGACGCCAAGTTCGGAGATTTCGCCGGCTCGACGATCGTGCACAGCACCGGGGGCTGGGCCGCGATGATGGGGGCGATCTTCCTGGGGCCCCGCATCGGCAAGTACGACCGTCACGGCAAGTCGCGGACAATGCCCGGACACAGCGTGGCCTTCGTCGTGGTCGGCGTCCTGGTGCTGTGGTTCGGCTGGTTCGGGTTCAACGCGGGCTCGGAACTGGCTGCCGACGATGTCGTGATGAGAGCAGCAGTGACGACGATGTTGGCGGCTGCGGCCGGTGGCGTGACCGCGGCCGCAGCCGTGTGGTTGCGGACCGGCCATCTCGACGTGGCCATGACGGGCAACGGGGTGCTGGCCGGACTGGTCGGCATCACCGCGGGCACGGCCACGATGACCCCGGTGGGCGCCGTGCTGGCGGGAACGGTCGCCGGTGTGATCGTCGTGGGATCGGTGGCGTTCTTCGACCGGGTCCGCATCGACGACCCGGTGGGCGCCATCTCGGTGCACGGCGTGTGCGGCTTGTGGGGCACGCTCGCGGTGGGCCTGTTCGCCCGCCACGGCGACGGCTTCGTGGCGACCGACAACGCCGGGCTGTTCTATGGCGGCGGCTTCGACCATCTGCTGGTGCAGTTCATCGGCGCGGCGCTGGTGTTCGTGTGGGTGGCGGCCACCACCGGGATCCTGTTCGCAGTGATCAAGCACACGGTCGGACTCCGGGTGCCGCCCGAGGTGGAGATCAGCGGCCTCGACATCTTCGAGCACGGACAGCCCGGGTACGTCTTCAGGGCGACCGAGAACGGATCAAAGTCCGCTCCGGGTCTTCGGCAGCCGGCAGCTACGGGATTTGATCTATAGTTCTATTTGGGTGCATTTCAATGTTGTGGGCAGGGGACGGAGCGGGTACGGTCCCTCGCATGTTGTTGTGCATGAGCTTGGAGGACTGATGGGGACATTCGCGGTGACGCTGGGCGTCGCCGATCCGCAGGGCCGCCGCTACGAGGAGGTGGAGGTCATGGTCGACTCGGGCGCGACGTACACCGTGCTGCCGGCCTCGATCCTCGAGGGCCTGGGGGTGACGCCGCACGAGTCGAGGGGCTTCATCCTGGCCGACGGCAGCCGCGTGGAGCGGGGCTTCGGCGAGACCCGGATGCGGCTCGACGGCAGGCAGGCCATGTCGCCGGTCGTGTTCTGGGACGAGGACTCGATGCCCCTTCTCGGGGCGGTCACCCTGGAGATCTTCGGTCTGGCCGTCGACCCGGTGAACGGGCGGCTAATGCCCGTGGACGCGTTCATGCTGGCCGCGGTCTGAGCGACCATGTGGTGCTCAACCCGGCTGGTTTAGTTCGATCATGTTGCCGGCGGGGTCGAAGAAGAACGTCTGGCGGGCCGGCGTTCCCGGGAGCGGCTTGGGGTCGGCCACATCCACGCCTTGATCCCGCAGCTCCGTCACCGCGGCGTCGATGTCGTCGACCTTGAAGGCCCAGTGCTGGCCCTCGGGCGCCACCCAGCCCTCGACCTCGATGAGGTGCACCTCACCGCCGCCGGGGGTCCGCAGCCAGCGGCCGTTGAATGCAAAGTCGGGCCGGGGCAGCACGGCCATGCCCAGCACGTCGGTGTAGAACGGCGCGGCCGCCTCGACGTCGGGGACGTTGATCGATACATGGTGTACCGGCCCGAGTTCCATGCGTCCCAACCTACCGCCGCTGGCAGGTGGGGCACCAAGTGGTGCCCCGGGCGTCGATGATCCGGCGGCGCAGCTCCGCGCCGCAGCGCTCGCACGGCTCGCCCGCCCGCCCGTAGCAGCGCAGATGGTGCTGGTTGCGCCCGGACGATCCGTCCAGGGTGGCGTAGTCGCGCAGCGTGGTGCCGCCGTGGCGCAGCCCCGACGTGAGCGCGGTGCGGATGGCGTCGGCCAGCCGTCCGGCCCGGGGTCTCGACACGTAGCGCACGGCAGGGTTGATCCGCGCCAGCCACAGCGCCTCGTCGGCGTAGATGTTGCCCACGCCCGCCACCGGCCGCTGCGACAGCAGCTGGGTCTTCACGCGGCGCCGGCTGGCGCTGAGCGCCCGCCACAGGCCGTCGCCGGTGAACTGGTCGCTGAAGGGCTCGGGCCCGAGGCGGTCGAGGGTGGCGATGGCCTCGTAGCGGCCGGCCTCCACGACGTGCACCCGGCCGAACCGCCGGATGTCGTGGAGCGTGAGCAACTCGTCGCCGTCCAGGCGCCACCAGGCCCGCAAGTGCGGATGGTCCCGATCGGCGTCGGGCGAGATGGAGAGCCGGCCGGTCATCCCGAGATGGATGACCAGCTCGCATCCGGTTTCGCTGCCGTCGTCGAAGGCAACGATGAGATACTTGCCGCGGCGGCCGACGGCTGAGATCTGGCCGCCGACCGCGTCCATGGCCGGCAGGAACTTCTCCGAGGGGTGGGAGCCTGCGTCGGTGATCGAGCGCCCCGCCAGGCGCCGGTCCAACTGGGCTCGGATGGTCTCGACCTCGGGAAGCTCGGGCACCGGCCCGCACCGTACCGGAGCCTGCAACGTCCTTCTGGGGAGTTGGCAGCCGGGAACGCCCGGAACGGCACCCACCGCTGCCAATTCCGTCAAGAAGGGATCAGGCTGCGGCGGTTGCTCCGTTGGCGCCCCGCACGATCACGTCGATGGCGTCGATGAGGTCGGGCTGTCTCCTGAAGTAGTCGACCTGCTCGCCCTTCCAGGGCTGCACCAAGCCCTCCGGCTCGAAGCCGGCGCGCTGCCAGGCGGTGGCCACTATCCGGAGCGCCTGGTCGACCTCCGGAGTGGCCGAAGTGACCGCGGCCGCCGCCATGGCCTCCACATCGACCGTCTCGCTGCTCACGAGGGGACGGCGGATCGTGGAGATGCGGAATCGGATCGCCTCGGCCGCGATGCGGGTGTGGTTCATCTTGAGATGTTCGATCCCGGGATTCGACGGTATACAGCTACCGAAAATACAGTTATCCACAGGCTGAGTGGTGGATACCCGTCAAGAACGCAGCGGGCAGCAGCCGGCGGGGCAGGCGTCGGGGCCGGCGCCGAGACGGCCGAGGGAGCGCCGGGCCGCGCCGGGCACGATGCGCTCGGAGATCAACTCCTGCCACATGGCCACGAAGCGGTCGTCGGGCCCCGTGCCGGGGGACACGGCCCGGGCCAGCCGCATGCCCAGATCGGCGGCGGTGCTGGCCGCGACGACGTCGAGATCCCACATGACCTCCATGTGGTCGGTGACGAAGCCGATCGGGGCCAGCACCACGGCCTCAACGCCGTCGTCGCGGGACAGGCGCTCCAGGCACTCGTTCACATCGGGCTCCAACCACGGCATCGAGGGCGGGCCGCTGCGGCTCTGCCAGGCCATCGTCCAGGCGTCGAAGCCTGCCCCGCCCGCCACCAGGCGAGCGGTCTCCGTCAGTTGACGCTCGTAGTCGCAGCCTGCGGCCATGGCCTCGGGGATGGAGTGGGCGGTGAACACCAGCCGAGCCTCCCATCGGAGCTCGGCGGGCAGGCTCTCACGGGCCGCGATGACCGCGTCGCGGAAGGGCTCAACGAAGCCGGGGTGGTCGTAGTAGGCCCGCACCTTGTCGATGGCCGGTGCGGTCTCGCCAACCGCGACCCGGGCCGCCTCGATGTCGTCCAGGTACTGGCGACAGCCCGAGTGCGACGAGTACGCGGAGGTGACGACGGCCAGCGCCCGGCGGTGCCCGGCCTCGGCCATCTCACCTACGGCGTCGGCCAGGTAGGGCACCCAGTTGCGGTTCCCCCAGTACACCGGCAGGTCGGGGCCCGCGGCTGCGAGCCGGCGAGCCAGAGCCGTGTGCAGCCGTCGGCACTGGGCGTTGAGGGGACTGACTCCGCCGAAGTGCTGGTACTGCCGGGCGACCGCGGCCAGGCGCTCGGCGGGGACATCGCGTCCCGCGGTGACGTTGGCGAGGAACGGCTCGACCTCGGAGGGGCCTTCGGGACCTCCGAACGACACGATCACGACCGCGTCGTAGGCGGGGACTTTTCCCAGCTGATCCACAGGCTCCGTCAAGTTGTCCACAGCTCGCCGGGTGAAGTTGTCCACAGTCCTCGGCCCTGGCCGGACTGCGGCAGTCACTCCAGTACGCCGAAGTTCTTCAGGTCCTCGTCGAGCGTCGACAGGATGCGGCCAATGGTCTTCTGCCTCGCGGTGCGGCGGGTCAGCCCGAACGCGGTCCGGCGCACGTGCTCGGCCAGAGCGGTGGCCCGCTGCATCGCCGCGTCGTCCAACTCGTCGGCAGGGACAACCTCGTCGAGGTAGCCGGCCTCGGCCGCGCCGCGGGGCGAGTAGGCCGTGGCCAGTGCGGTGGCGGCGGTGAAGTGCCTGGGGCTGAGCCGGTCCCGGGCCATCTCCATCCCGAAGATGGGCAGCGGCATGCCGATGGACACCTCGATGAGTCCGATCCTGGCCTCGATGTCGGCCCCGATGCGAACGTCGCTCGACAGCAGCATGATCGCGCCGAAGGCGAGCGCGTGGCCGGTGCACGCGGCTACCACCGGCACAGCCGCCCCGTAGAGCCGCATCGCGGTGTGGGCCCCCGTTGCCACGAGCTCGCGGGTGGCTTGAGGACCCTCGTCGAATACGCCGAGATCGAAGCCGGCGCTGAAACGGCCCTCCCGGCCGGTGATCACCAGCGCTCCGGCGTTCTGCTCGGCGTCGTCCAGGGCGGCGTCGATGGCCGCCAGCGTGTCGTAGCCCACGGCGTTGGCCTTGCCGTCGTCCAGGCGCAGGACGGCGACGCCGTCGACGACTTCATAGGAGGTCTTCGAAGTCATGGAGTGCACCGTACCGCACCCGCCTCACTCGCCCGCCCGCCCATTCCACTGCCGCCCGCCGGAGGCATGTCGGTAGGCTCGGATGCATGATCGACACCGCGGCCGCGACCGACGCCACCGAGTCGCTTGCCGACGAGGTGCTGATCGTCACCGGAGAGGCCCGGGAAGCCGTGCTGGCCATCCGCGACCGTGAGGACGATGCCGAGACGCTGGGGCTCAGGGTCGAGGTGACCGGCACCGCGGGCATCGACTACACCTACGACCTGGCGCTCGATCCCGTCTCGGACGCGGCCGCCGACGACCACATCCGCACCGCGGACGGCTTGACGGTGATCGTGCCCGACGCCAGCGTCAGCCGGCTCCGGGGCTCCACCCTCGACGTGCCGTCGGTGGCCGGCCAGGGCGGTCTCGTCATCCGCAACCCCAACCGCCCCAACCCGCTGGGCGACGTGGGTCGTCTGGAGCTCATCGGCGGCATCGGCGACAAGGTTCAGCAGCTGCTCGACGTGAGCATCAACCCCGCGCTGGCCTCGCACGGGGGCTACGCCAGCCTGGTGGAGGTGCAGGGCGACGACACGGTGGTGGTCACCATGGGCGGCGGCTGCCAGGGCTGCGCCATGAGCCAGGCCACGCTGTCCGACGGCATCAAGCGGGCAATCATGGAGGCCATTCCCGAGGTGAGTGAAGTGATCGACGTCACCGATCACGACGCGGGGGAGAGCCCCTACTACAGCTGACGGCTCAAGCCCCTGCACCGGCTGCGACGCCAGCCGGCTCGCGGCGCGGCCTACAGCAGTTCTTGCTTGACGGTGGCTGCGATCCCCGCGGCGTCCAGGCCCAGATCGGCCAGGATGGCGTCGGGCTTGCCGTGGGGGAGGTAGTCGAGCGGCACACCCAGCACCCGGACCCTGGGAGCAGCCTGCCCGGCGGCCTCGGCCCGCTCCAGCAACCCGTCGCGGATGGCCGTGCCGGCACCACCGGTGCGCAGCCCGTCCTCGACGGTCACCACCATCTCGTGTTCTGCCGCGTCGGCGAGCATCCAGTCGCACAGCGGGCTCACGGCCCGGGGATCCCACACGGTGGCCTCCACGCCGTCGTGGGCGAGGAGCTCGGCGGCCTGCTCGCACGCCTCCAGCATCTTCCCGACACCGATCAGGCACAGCCGGCCGTCCGCGGCACGGGCCTTGCGGGCCCGCAGCCCCGAGCCCACTTCCTCCACCGAGACGTTGCGAGCCGCGGTCTTGGGCCAGCGGATGGCGACCGGGCCGCCGGTCATGTCCATGGCGTCGAGCATCATCCGCTCCAGCTCCTGGAGCGACGACGGGGCCAGCACCACCATCCCGGGAACCTTGGTGAGCAGCACCATGTCGAGCACGCCGTGGTGCGACGGCCCGTCGTCTCCGGTGATGCCTGCCCGGTCGATGCAGAACACCACCGGCGCCTGGTGCATGCCGCAGTCCAGATTGACCTGGTCGAAGGCCCGGCTCAGGAAGGTGCTGTACACCGCGAAGAACGGCCGAAGCCCTCCCATGGCCATGCCGACGGCCGAGGTCACCGCGTGCTGCTCGGCGATGCCCACGTCGATGCAGCGGTCGCCGAAGTGCTCCCGGAACGGCAGCAGACCGGTGGAATCGGGCATGGCCGCGGTGATGGCCACCACCTCGGGGTGCAGGCCGCCCAGCTTGACCATCATTTCGGAGAACATGCCGGTGTAGGTGCCCGACTTCACCTTGCCCACGTCGTGCATGTGCTTGACGGTGTCCTCCTCGGCCGGGCCGTAGCCGCGCCCCTTCTGGGTGAGCACATGGACCACGACCGGCCCGTCGAACTGGGCCGCATTGGACAGCGCCTCTTCCAGCCCGGCTATGTCGTGCCCGTCGAAGGGGCCGAGGTAGCGCACGCCCAGGTTCTCGAAGAAGCCGGCCGAGTCCCACAACTCACGCAGGGCGGCCTTCGACATCTTCATGCCCCGCTGGAGGGTGTCACCCACCCAGGGGATGCGCTCTGCCACCTCCTCGAGGCGGTCGGATCGGCGCATGATCTTGGGGTTGGAGCGGAAGCGCACCAGACTCTCGGAGAGCCTCGAGACCGTTGGGGCGTAGCTGCGGCCGTTGTCGTTGAGCACGATGATCACGTTGCGGCCGCTGTGGCCGATGTTGTTCAGCCCCTCGAAGGCCATGCCTCCCGTCAGGGCTCCGTCACCCACCACGGCCACGACGCGGCGCCGCGTGTCGGAGAACTCGAACGCGGTGGCCAGGCCGTGGGCGTAGGACAGCACGGTGGAGGCGTGGCTGTTCTCGATCCAGTCGTGGGGGGACTCGGCTCGCGACGGGTATCCCGCGAGGCCCCCGGCGGTGCGCAGCGAGTCGAAGTCGGAGGCCCGCCCGGTGAGCATCTTGTGGACGTAGGCCTGATGGCCCGTGTCCCACAGGATCACATCGTGGGGCGAGTGGAAGATGCGGTGCAGGGCGACGGTGAGCTCCACCGCCCCGAGGTTCGATCCAAGATGGCCGCCCCGGGCGGTGACAGCCTCGATGATGCGGGCGCGGATCTGCCCGCAGAGGTCGTCGAGCTCCCTGTGGGAGCGCTCGCGCAGGTCGTCAGGACCCGTGATCGCGTCGAGTTGCATCGGTCTGCCCTCCTACGTCGGGACGGCGCCGACTGGCCGGGGCGCCAGCCACGCCGGGAGCCTGCGGGCGAGCAGCACCCCCGCCGGGTAGGCGATCACGACCGCCAGCAGACCTCCGACGGCGTCAATCCAGTAGTGGTTGGCGGTGACCATCACTGCGAACAGTGTAAGCCACGGATAGGCCAGCATCCCCAGGCGCACCCCCCGGCGGCGCAGAACCGGCAGGGCCGCCACCACACACCACACCGCCCAGGCGATGTGCAGGCTGGGCATGGCCGCGTACTGGTTGGAGATGTCCATCATGGCGCTCGAGTTGAACGACCAGAACCCGCCCGGGTCCACGAGAGTGTCCACGTAGGAGTAGTTGGAGTCGCAGGCGCCGAACGGGCTGCAGTCGTTGAGCAGCCGGGGCGGCATGAGCGGGTAGAGGGCGAAGCCCACCAGCGCCAGCCCGGTGGTGAAGGCCAGGACCGTGCGCTGAATGCCGTAGCGCACCGGATGACGAAGGAACAGGAACACCATCACCGAGATGGTCACCGCGAAATGGCAGAGGCCGTAGAAGATGTTCCAGAACTGGATGAACCAGTCCCATTCGATGAACAGGTCCTGGATGCCCTTCTCGCCGAAGAGGTGCACCGCCCGCTCCCAGGAGATCACGTCGTAGGCGTTGTCGATGGCCGTCTGCTTCACCGACTGGCCCAGGTCCGATCCGAACCGGTTGCGGATGAACGTGTAGACGCCGTAGAAGGCGCCGACGATGATCAGCTCGCTCCACCAGTGCAGCGAGCCGCCCGCGGAGCTTCGGGCCTGGGGCCTCTCGGAGTCGCTGAGCGGTCCCGACACCCGCCCGGCGTCCGCGTCGTCGGTGACGTCAGTGGCCCCCGAAGCCATCGCGTTACAGTAGTCGGTCATGCTCGATACCGATCTTGTGAACCGCACCCTGGCGGTCGCGATGCGCACCGGAGCCGACTTCGCCGAGATATTCGCGGAAGACAGGCGCTCGTCCTCCGCGATCCTCGACGACGGCCGTGTCGAGGAGGTCGTGTCGGGACGCGACCGCGGCGCCGGCATCCGGGTCGTGGCCGGTGACACCACCGGGTTCGCCCACACCGCGGACCTCAGCGAGTCCGGCCTGGCCTCGGCGGCCGGGGCGGCCGCGGCGGCTGCCCGCCGGGGCGGCGGCGGCACCCGCACCGTCGCGGTGTCGGCCGTCCGGACGCCGCGGCGCCTCGAGGTTCGCATCCCTCCCGAGGAGGTGCCCAAGGACCGCAAGGTGGCGCTGCTCACCGCCGCGGACGCTGCGGCCCGCTCCGCCGGAGGCGCCATCACCCAGGTCTCAGCCCGGTACGGCGACGGTCGCCGCCGCATCCTGGTGGCCGACAGCGACGGGCTGTTCACCAGCGACGACCAGGTGCGCACCCTGTTCTCGGTGTCGTGCGTGGCCACCGGCGACACCGGCATGCAGACCGGCCGCGAGTCGGCGGGACGGACCGTCGGCTTCGAATTGTTCGACCTCTACGACGTGGAGGAGATGGCCCGCCGGGCCTCGCAGCGGGCCCTCACCAAGCTCACCGCCCGACCCGCGCCCAGCGGCGAGATGCCCGTGGTGGTGGGGCCCGGGGGCGGCGGGGTGCTGTTCCACGAGGCCTGCGGGCACGGGCTGGAGGCCGACCTGGTGGCCAAGTCGGCGTCG
>VYBO01000056.1 GCA_009844405.1 Acidimicrobiaceae bacterium | reverse complement strand
GGGGGTCAGCGATAGCGCTTTTCCTTGACCTTGGCCGCCTTGCCGACGCGGTCGCGCAGGTAGTACAGCTTCGCCCGGCGCACATCGCCCTGGATGATGCGCTCGATGCGGTCGATCACCGGGGTGTGCACGGGAAACGTCCGCTCCACGCCCACACCGAAGCTCACCTTCCGCACGGTGAAGGTCTCGCGCACCCCGCTGCCCTGGCGCCGGATCACCACGCCCTCGAACGCCTGGGTGCGGGCCCGGTTGCCCTCCACGACCCGCACGTGCACGCGGACGGTGTCGCCCGGCTGGAACTCCGGGACGTCGTCGCGAAGGTTCTGAGCATCAACGAGGTCGGTGGGGTTCATGGATGTCTCCGCTCACATCGGCCGATGCGGCCGGGCCGAGGGAGTCTACGAGGACCGCTCCCCGCCTCCACCGGCGTCGAGGCCATGGTCTGCGAGCAACTCCCGCTCCTCGTCGCTGAGCCCGCCGCGGGCCTCGATCAGGTCGGGCCGGCGCTCGATGGTGCGAGCCAGCGACTGGGCCCGACGCCAGCGGGCCACCCGAGCGTGATCACCCGACAGCAGCACTTCGGGGACCGGCCAATCCCGGAACTTCGCCGGCCGGGTGTACTGCGGGTACTCCAGCAGCCCTTCGCTGAAGGACTCCTCTGAGGTGGAGGCCTCGTTGGAGAGCACTCCCGGCACGCAGCGCGCCACGGCCTCCAGCACTACCCCCGCGGCTGCCTCACCGCCTGAGAGGACCACATCGCCAACTGAGATCTCGCCGTCCACCAAGTGCTGGCACACCCGCTCATCGACGCCCTCGTAGCGCCCGCAGAGCATCGAGAACCCGGTCCCGGAGGCCAGTTGGCCGGCCATGGCCTGGTCGAAGCGGCGACCTGCGGGCGACAGGTAGAAGAGCGGTCGGGGCGGTCCGACCGCCTCCACCGCGTCGAACAGGGGCTGCGGCGTCATCACCATCCCCGCTCCCCCGCCGAAGGGCGCGTCATCGGTGCTCCGGTGGCGGTCGGTGGCGGCCATCCTGAGGTCGTGGACCCTCACGTCGAGCTTGCCGGCGGAGCGGCTGCGCCCGATGACCGAGGCCGAGGCCATGGTCTCCACCAAGTCGGGAAAGATCGTGAAGATGTCGATGCGATAGCTCATGTCGTTTCGAACAGCCCGTCGGGAACCTCCACCTCTATCCGCTCGCTGGGAACCGAACGCACGAGGAAGCGCAACGGCACGAGGACGCCGTCGGTGAGTTCGAGCAGGTCTCCGGCCGGATTGGCCACAACGGACGCCACGACGCCGCGGTCCGTGCCCGACTGGTCGACCACCCGGGCGCCGACCAGCTCGTGGACCCACAGCTCATCGGGATCCACGATCGGCGCGGCCCGCAGGAGCAGCCCCCTCAAAGCCTCGGCCTTGCTGCGGTCGTCGATGCCGGCGAACCTCACAAGGTGGCGCTGGTTGTGGGGTCGGGCCGAGGAGACCTGCAGGATCCCCAAGTCGGTCTGCAGCTCGGATCCGGGCTCCAGGCGCTCGGACCGGTTCGACACCAGCGTGACGGTCACCTCGCCCCCGGTGCCATGGGGCCGCCCGACACGGCCGATCTCCAGCAGAGGCGCTGAGGACACCCCGGACGAGTCGACGTGTTCAGCCACGCCCGCTCCTGTTCGCCGCGCTCACGGGCCGCTCGGGCCGGCTGCCCGCTCGACGGCCCCCGAGACCATCACCAGGCGGATGCCCACCCGCTCGGACTCAGTCGACGAACTCGACCTCGACGTCGACGTCGTCGCGCGATCCGGCGGCGCGTACGAGGGTGCGTATGGCATGCGCCACCCGGCCTCGCTTGCCTATCACCCTGCCCAGCTCGCCCTGCGCGACACGGACCTCGAGGCGCACCGCGTCGGGGCCGGCCGAGGTCGCGGTGACCTGAACGGCATCAGTGTCGTCGACGATGCGCGAGACGACGTAATGGCACATCGCCTGGGCGGTGGGGGCAGAATCGCTCACGAGCCCGAGTCCCCGGCGCCGGCTGCATCGGGCTCAGCCCCTGCTGCTTCGGGGCCCCGGAAGGTCTCCCAGGCGCCGCTGATCTTCAGCAGCTTCTCCACCCGCTCGGTGGGCTGGGCGCCATGACGCAGCCAGTGCAGGGCGCGGTCGTTGTCGATCCGCACCACCGACGGGTCCTGGCGGGGCTCGTATATCCCGATGATCTCGATGAAGCGCCCGTTACGGGGGGCTCGGGCGTCTGCCGCCACCACGCGATAGGTGGGTTGTTTCTTCTTCCCCATCCGCATGAGGCGCAACTTGACAGCCAATGTGATTCCTCTGATCTCTCGATGTCTCAGGCGTTGGGTCAATTCAACCCGGGCCACTCACCCTTTTCCAACCCTGGAAGGGTAAGGGGCGCCTTGGAGGCGGGCACCGGTCCCTTGGGGGTGGTCCGGCCGCCGGCGCCGCGCCGCTTTGAGGCGGACGACCGTCCCCCCGGTCGGCTCGCCTGCTTGGACGACCGGGCCCTAGACGCGGCCGTCCGCTTGCCGCCCAGTCCCCCGAGCCCCTTCATCATCGACCGCATCTGTTTGAACTGATCGACCAAGGCCTTCACTTCGCTGGGGCGGCAGCCCGAACCGGCCGCGATGCGCTGGCGGCGGGAGGCGTCGATGACGTCGGGCTCGGCGCGCTCCTGCGGCGTCATCGAGTGGATCATGCCGGTGATGCGGCCGATGCGGCCCTCATCGACGTCGGCGCCGCGCAGCTCCCGCGGCACTCCGGGCATCATGCCCATGAGGCTGCGCAGGTTGCCCATGCCGAGGACCTGCTGCATCGTGGCCAGGAAGTCGTCGAACGTGAAGGTTCCCTCCAGCAGCCTGGCGGCGGTCTCGGTGGCCTGCTCGGCCTCGAACGCGGATTCGGCCTTGTCGATCAGCGTCTCGACGTCGCCCATCCCCAGGATGCGGCTGGCCAGACGGTCGGGATGGAACGGCTCGAAGTCCTCCAGCTTCTCGCCGACCGAGGCGAACGCTATGGGCCGGCCCACCACCTCCTTGACCGACAGGGCCGCCCCACCCCGGGCGTCGCCGTCCAGCTTGGTGAGGACCACGCCGTCGAGGGCGAGCGTGTCGTGGAAGGCCTTGGCCGAGTTCACGGCATCCTGGCCGGCCGTGGCATCGACCACCAGGAACGTGTAGTGGGGCCGCACTGCCACCGAGATCCGGCGCACCTGGTCCATCATCTCGGAGTCGATGGCCAGACGGCCCGCAGTGTCGACGATTACTACGTCGCGCCCCGTGCGGGTTGCCTCGGCCCGCGAGGCCGACGCGGCCTTGACCGGGCCCCGGCGGTGGCTGAACACCGGCACCCCGGCCCGCTCGCCCAGCGTCCGCAACTGCTCGACCGCGGCGGGCCGCTGCAGGTCGGCGCCGACCAGCAGCGGGCTGCGGCCCTGGCGCAGGAACCACTGGGCCAGCTTGGCCGCATTGGTGGTCTTGCCCGATCCCTGCAGACCGGCCAGCAGCACCACAGTGGGCGGCTCCGACGCGTAGTTGACGGCGAGCCGCTCACCCCCGAGGCTGGTGGTGAGCTCCGAGAGCACGATCTTGACCACCTGCTGGGCGGGATTGAGAGCCCGCGAGAGCTCCTCGCCCACGGCTCGCCGGCGGATGCGCTCGGTGAGGCCGGCGACCACATCCAGGTTGACGTCGGCCTCGATCAGGGCGACGCGTATCTCACGCAGCGCGGCATCGACGTCGGCGGCGGAGAGCCGTCCCCGGCCCCGCAGCCTGGTGAAGACAGTCTCGAAGCGGCTGGTCAGCGTGTCGAACATGGCCGCGCCACCCTACCGACCGGGGAGACCCGCACGTCCGAACTGGCAGCCCGGGACGCCCGAAAGGGAACCCTCCGCCGCTGATTCGGGCTCTAGGAGAACAGGGCCTCCACGAACTCCGAGGCGTCGAAGGGGACGAGGTCGGCGACCTGTTCGCCGACTCCGACGAGCTTCACCGGCACTCCGAGCTCGGCCTGCACAGCCACCACGATCCCGCCCTTGGCCGAGCCGTCGAGCTTGGTGAGGACCACCCCGGTCACGTCCACCGCGTCGGTGAACTGCCGGGCCTGGGCCAGGCCGTTCTGACCGGTCGTGGCGTCGAGCACCAGAAGGGTCTCGGTGACCACCCCCGACCCCTTGCCGGCCACCCGACGCACCTTCTGGAGCTCGGCCATGAGGTTGTGCTCGGTGTGGAACCTTCCGGCGGTGTCGGCCAGGACCAGGTCCGCCCCCCGGGCCGCGGCCGACTCCACCGCGTCGTACACCACCGACGCAGGATCAGCACCGGCGGAACCCCGCACGATGTGCACCGAGGAGCGCTCCGCCCACATGGCCAGCTGGTCCGCGGCCGCGGCGCGGAAGGTGTCGCCCGCGGCCAGCACCACCCCGGCGCCGGCGTCGGCCTCGCGCTTGGCCAGCTTGCCGATGGTGGTGGTCTTCCCGGTGCCGTTGACCCCGACGAACAGCCAAACCGACGGGCATGCGCCGTCGCTGCGGCGAGCCAGCGACCGGTCGAAGCCGCCGAGCCGCTCCCGCAGCTCGGCCTGCAGCGCCGCCTTCACTGCGGTGGGATCACCCCCGGCGCCGCCGGCCCGCGCCCTGGCCGCCTCCACGATCTCGGAGCTGGTCGCCAGCCCGACGTCGGCCCTGATCAGGGCCTCGGTCACCTCGGTCCACGCTTCGGTGGACGTCGAGGCCCGCTCCAGGGCGGTCAGCGGTCCGGCAAATGCGGCACGCGCCTTCGAGAGGCGGTCGCGCAGCGAGGGGGCAGGCCCGCCGGCCGCTTCGGCAGCCCTGCCGGCCAGGCGCCCGACAACCCGGTCCGCGGCCTCGCCCGCGGCGGTCTCGCTCCCGGCAGCGCCCGGCGCCGCCGACCGGCGGCGCCTGCACACGACCGTCGCGGTCACGGCGACAGCCAGGGCCGCCACGGCCACAGCGGCCAGGACAGCGAGGAGCTCCAAGGTCATCCCGGCACGGCCGGCAAGGCGGGGATTCCCAGTGTCATCCCGCCGCGGCCGGGAAGGCGTCGATCTCCGGGATCACCCGAGCGGATCCAGCACGGCCGTGGCGACGAGCAGGTCGCTGCCCCGCTTGATCGTCAACTCGACGGCCTCGCCGGGCCGGCGCAGCTTGATGGCCGCCGAGAGTTCGGTGATGTCGTCCATGGGCTCGGAGTCCAGGTTGATGATCACGTCGCCGGCCAGCAGGCCCGCCTCCTCGGCCGGGGATCCGGCGAGGACCTCGGCCACGATCACGCCCGGCCCTCCGCCCTCGTCGGCCCGGCCGCTGATGCCGAGGTACCCGAGCTCCAGCGACTCTCCGGCGACGACGCGCGAGGCGATCAGCTCGACGGTGTCGCTGGGGACCGCGAATCCGAGTCCGATGTTGGCGCCCGAGGTGGTCTGGATCATCGTGTTCATCCCGATGACCCGCCCCTGCCAGTCGGCCAGCGCGCCGCCGGAGTTGCCCCGGTTGATGGCGGCGTCGGTCTGGATCATCTCCACCGGCACCGGCGAGCCCGGGTCGGAACCGCCCTGGACCTGGATCCTGACCGCGCTCACGATGCCTGCTGTGACCGTGCCGGTCAGGCCGAGCGGGCTGCCGATGGCCACCGCCAGCTGGCCCACCCTCACCGACGAGGCGGGCGCGAAGGTGGCGGCCACCAGGTCGGCGGCCCCCGGATCGACCCGCACCACCGCCACGTCGTGCCCGGACGACCCTCCGACGACCTCGCCGTCGAGTCGAGTGCCGTCCGCGAGGGTGACGGTCACGGCGTCGACGCCTTCGACGACGTGCTGGTTGGTGACGATGTAGCCGTCGTCGGCGTCCCAGACGATGCCGGAGCCCAGACCGAAACCGATCCGAGCATCGACGGTGACGAGCACCACCGACGGGCTGAGCGCCTCGGCCACGGCCACCACCGGCTCCTCGGAGACGACGGGCGCGGGGTACTGGGGGGCGGCCGGATCGCCGATCGGCGCGGTCGAAGCCGCCTGCCCGTCGGGCGCCGGGCCCTCGACGGCGGGCCGCTCCGCGGTCGGGGATCCGCCGGCGTCGAGCCGCCCGGCGGCAGGCTGCTCTCCCGCGGTCGGCTCGGCGGCTGCGGCGGATCCGGATCCGGCCACCGCCGCAACCTCCTCGGGAGACGCCGGCCGCGGCGGCGGGGCGGCGGCCCGCGAGCCGTCGAGGAGCGCCGCCGCGACCGCGACCGCCGCGACGGCGCCGAGGCACGCCGCCAAGAAGGCTGCCGCGAACACCCTGGCAGGCCGCCGGGGGGCGGGGGG
>VYBO01000107.1 GCA_009844405.1 Acidimicrobiaceae bacterium | reverse complement strand
ACTTCAGGAAGCCCCTTCGTGGCTGCCTCATCATCAGCTGGCTGTCGATCTGCTTCATCGTCTCGAGGGAGACGCCGACGGCGATCAGCAGCGAGATGCCGCCGAAGGCGAGGTTGAAGGCTGCCGCGCCCGCTCCGGGATCCAGATCGGTGCCGATGGTGACCGCCACCAGGACAGTGGGAACCAGCGCGACGGCGGCGATGAACAGAGCCCCGGGCAGGGTGATACGCGACAGGATCCTGGCCAGGTAGCGCTCGGTCTGGACGCCGGGCCGGATGCCGGGGATGAAACCGCCCTGCTTGCGGATCGTGTCGGCCTGCTTGACCGGATCGAAGGTGATTGCGGTGTAGAAGTACGCGAACCCGATGATCATCAGCCCGTAGAAGAACATGTACACCGGGCTGGTCGGCAGGGTGAGATGGTCGTTGACGAAGTCCTTGATGCTGCCGCCGATGCCGCCGTCGGGCATGGCCGCTCCGATCAGCGTGGGCAGGTACAGCACCGAACTTGCGAAGATGATCGGGATAACGCCCGACTGGTTGACCTTCAGCGGGATGTAGGTGCTCTGCCCGCCGTACATGCGCCGGCCCACGACCCGCTTGGCGAACTGCACCGGTATGCGGCGCTGCCCCTGCTCCACGAAGACTATGCACACCGTCAGGATGACCGCCACCGCGATGAAGCCGATCAGGGCGTCGACCCCGTGGTTGGCGTGGACGGCGGTGAGCTGGGCCGGCATCGTCGACACGACGCTTGTGAAGATCAGCATAGACATGCCGTTGCCGATGCCCCGCTGGGTGATGAGCTCCCCCATCCACATGAGCAGGGCCGTGCCGGTGGTGAGCGTCAGGACCACCACGAACACCACCCAGACGGTGAAGTCGGGCAGCAGGTCGATCCCGCCGACCAGCGCGCCGCTGTGGAACAGGAACGCGAAGCTGGTCGACTGGAGAAGGGCGATGCCGACGGTGAGGTACCGCGTCCATTGGGTGATCTTGCGCTGACCCACCGCACCCTGCTGCTGCCACTGCTCGATGCGGGGGATGACCACACCCAGGATCTGCATGATGATCGATGCCGTGATGTAGGGCATGATCCCCAGCGCGAAGATGGCGAACTGGGTGAGCGCGCCGCCCGAGAACAGCTGCACGAACCCGAGGATCCCGCCCGACGTGTTGGCCTGGTCCCGCATCAACTGGACCGCGTCGGTGTCCACGTAGGGCGCCGGGATGAAGGCGCCGAGGCGGTAGACCGCGATGATGAACAGCGTGAAGAGGATCTTGTTGCGCAGATCCGGGATGCGGAACATGTTCAGCACGCGGTTCAGCACGGACGCCTCCCCGATCCCTGGCGGAACATGTTCAGCACGGCCGGCCCTCTCCTCTCAGCGGTTGGTGTGCTGGTTGTAGCTGCCGTGGGGCGGCCGGCGATCGCCCCAGGGCTTGTCGATGATCTCGACGCTGCCACCGGCTGCGGCAATGGCCTCCGCCGCGGCTGCCGACACGGCGTGGGCCTTCACCCGCACCGCCCGGCTGATCTCGCCCCGGCCCAGCACCTTCACGAGAGCCTTCTTGCCGACGAGGCCCCGCTCGCGCAGTGTCTCCGGCGAGATCTCGTCCAGTCCGGCGGCCTCGATGGTGTCGAGGTTGACGGGCTGGTACTCGACCCTGAACGGGTTGGTGAATCCCCGCCACTTGGGGACGCGGCGCAGCAGCGGCATCTGCCCGCCCTCGAAGCCGACGGGCACCTTGCTGCGGGCCTTCTGGCCCTTCATGCCGCGGCCCGCGGTCTTGCCGCCGCGCCCTGCTATGCCCCGCGCCATGCGCTTGGGCCGCTTGCGGGCCCCGGGAGCGGACCGCAGATCGTGCAGCTTCGTCTGCTCTGTCATCCGTCCACCTCCTCTACGGAGACCAAGTGGGGAACCCGTTGGATCATGCCGCGGATCTCGGGACGGTCGGGCAGGGTGTTGCTCCGGCCGATCCGCCCCAAGCCGAGAGCTCGAAGCGTACCGCGCTGCTTGGGCTTCGAGCCGATGGCCGAGCGGACCTGGGTCACCCGGAGAGCCATCACTCCTCCTCGGCCTCGTCGCTGCGCTGGGCCGCCGCGGCCCGGTCCATCCGGGTGTTCTGGTACGCGTCCCACAGGCCCTTGGGCAAGAAATCGGTGGGTTCCAGGCCCCGCAGGCGGGCGACCTCGTCGGGGCGGCGCAGCGACTGCAGCCCGCTGATGGTGGCCCTGGCCACATTGATGTGGTTGGGCGAGCCGAGCGACTTGCACAGCACGTCGCCGATGCCCGCCTCTTCGAGGATGTCCCGAGCCGCGCCGCCTGCGATCACACCGGTTCCGGGAGCGGCCGGCTTCAGCAGCACCCGGCCGGCGCCCGTGGTGCCGATCACGGGATGCATGATCGTGCTGCCCGCCATCGGAACCTCGAACAAGTTCCGCCGGGCCTCCTCGGTGCCCTTCTGGATGGCCAGGGGCACCTCCTTGGCCTTCCCGTAGCCCAGGCCGACCCGGCCGGCACCGTCGCCGATCACGACCAGCGCCGTGAAGGAGAACCGGCGTCCGCCCTTGACCACCTTGGCGACCCGGTTGATGTTGATCACCCGCGACTCTCGCAGCGGCGCACCGCCTGTGCGCTCCTCGCTCATGGCCACTCCGATCCCTTCGCTCCTGGAAGGAACGGTCGCTCCTCGCTCATCAGAACTCCAATCCTGCCGCGCGAGCCGCGTTGGCGAGCTCGGCCACCCTGCCGTGGTACTTGTAACCGCCCCGGTCGAACACCGCGGCCGTGATTCCTGCTTCCGAGGCGCGCTGCGCGATCAGCGTCCCCACCGTGCGGGCCGCGGCCACATTGCCACCCGGAGCGGAACGGAGGTCGGCCTCCAGAGTGGACGCCGAGACCAGGGTGACGCCCGCGAGGTCGTCGATCAGCTGTGCGGAGATGTGCCGGCTCGACCGGAACACCGACAGGCGCGGCCGGGCGGCCGTGCCCTGGACCTTCTTGCGGACGCGACGGTGACGGCGGATGCGGCCCTCCCGGCGCTTCCTGGCCTGATCGACCATGACTACCAACCGTCGCTTTCGGCCCTGCTGCCAACCATGACTACTTCGCCGCCTTTCCGGCCTTGCGCTTGACCCGCTCGTCGGCGTAGCGGATGCCCTTCCCCTTGTAGGGCTCGGGCGGGCGCCACTTCCTGATGTCGGCTGCCACCTGGCCGACGAGCTGCTTGTCGATGCCCTTGACGAGGATCTGGGTGCGTTGCGGGACCTCGAACTCCACGCCTTCGGGCGCCGCGATCTTCACGGTGTGGCTGAAGCCCAGGGACAGCTCCAGCGAGGTGGGATTGGACTCGGCCACCCGGTAGCCCACGCCCTGGATCCGCAGCTCCTTGGTGAACCCCTCGGTCACCCCGGTGACCATGTTCTGCACCAGGCTCCGGGTCAGCCCGTGCAGCGACCGGCTCTGCGCGGTGTCGTCGGGACGCTCGACGTGCAGGATGCCGTCGTCGGCCCGCAGCGTGATCTCGCCGGGCAGGTCCCGGCTGAGCGTGCCCTTGGCTCCGGTGACCACCACGGTGCGGCCGTCGAAATCGATCTCCACGCCGCTGGGGACCGTGATCGGGGAGTTCCCTACGCGACTCATCGGCGGCCTCGATGCCCGCTCTTGTTCGCTACGCTCACGGGCCGCTCGGGCCACGGCCTCGCTCGGCGTTCTTCGAGTATTCGCATCAACTGCCGCCTGTCCGCTCGGCCTCTACCACACGTAGCAGAGGATCTCGCCGCCCATGCGGTTCCTCCTCGCCTCTCGGTCGCTCATCAGACCCTTGTTGGTCGACACCACGGCCACTCCGAGCCCGCCCTGCACCCGCGGGATCTCGTCGCGCTTGCGGTAGATGCGCAGCCCCGGCTTGGAGATGCGCCGCAGTCCCCGGATCACGCGGTCGCGCTCGGGGGAGTACTTCATCTCGATCGTGAGCGTCTTGCCCGGCCGAGTCGTGTTGTCCTTCTCGGCGTAGGACGCGATATAGCCCTCCCGCTGCAGGACGTCGGCCAAGGCCAGCTTGCGCTTCGACGACGGCATCGAGACCTCGTCGTGCATAGCCACATTGGCGTTGCGGATGCGGGTCAGCATGTCGGCGATCGGATCTGTCATCGTCATCGGCCCCTCACCTCACCAGCTCGCCTTCTTCACGCCGGGCAACTCCCCGGCATGGGCCAGGTCGCGCAGGCAGATGCGGCACAGACTGAACTTCCTGTACACGGAACGGGGCCGGCCGCAGACGCGGCACCGCGTGTAAGCCCGCACCTTGAACTTGGGGGTGCGTTGCTGCTTCTCCCTCAGAGCCTTCTTGGCCATCGCTCATTGCCCCTCTCGGCGGAACGGAAACCCGAACGCCTCCAGGAGCGCCCGGCCCTCGGTGTCCGACTCGGCTGTCGTGACGATCGTGATGTCCATCCCCCGGGTGGCGTCGACCGTGTCGTAGTCGATCTCCGGGAAGATGAGCTGCTCGGTGATCCCGAACGTGTAGTTGCCGCTGCCGTCGAAGGATCGCAGCGGCAGCCCGCGGAAGTCGCGGATGCGGGGGATGGCCAGCGTGATGAGCCTGTCGAAAAACTCGTACATGCGGTCACCTCGCAGAGTGACCTTGCATCCGATGGCCATGCCGGCACGCAGCTTGAAGCTGGCCAGCGACCGCTTGGCCCGGGTGATTACCGGCTTCTGGCCCGAGATGGTGGCCAGGTCGGCCAAAGCGCCCTCCAGCAGCTTCGCCTGGGTGATGGCGTCGCCCACGCCCATGTTGAGCACGATCTTGGAGAGCCTGGGCGCCATCATCACGTTGGACAGCTCCAAGTGCTCGATGAGCGCCTGCCTGATCTCGGTGTCGAACGCGGTGCGCAGCCGGGGCCGGTAGTCGGTTGCGGTGCTCACAGGTCGGCCCCCGTGCGGCGGCAGATGCGGACCTTGGCGCCCTCGGGCGTGAACCGGTAGCCCACCCGGGTGGGCTTGCCGTCGGTCGGGCTCACCAGGGCGACGTTGGACGCGTCGATGGGCATCGCCTTGTCGATGATGCCTCCCTGCTGGACGTTGCGGGTGGGCGCCTGATGCCGCTTGGCGACGTTGACGCCCTCGACGATCACCTTGCCCTCCGCGACGACGACCCGTTCGACCGTGCCCTCCAGGCCGGCGTCCTTGCCGGTCAGCACCACGACCCGGTCGCCCTTGACGATCTTCATGGAGCGCCGTGACCGGCGAGAGCTCTCGGAGCCTCTGGCCATCTACAGCACCTCCGCCCGCGACACGGTGCGCATGTACCTCTCCACCATCTACAGCACCTCCGGCGCCAGCGACACGATGCGCATGAACTGCTTGTCTCGAAGCTCGCGGCCCACCGGCCCGAAGATGCGGGTGCCCCGGGGCTGGTCCTGCTCGTTGATCAGGACCGCGGCGTTCTCGTCGAAGCGGATGTAGCTGCCATCGCCCCGGCGCTTCTCCTTGCGGGTGCGCACGACCACGCAACGGACGAGGTCGCCCTTGCGGACCTGCGCACCCGGGATGGCGTCCTTGACGGTGGCCACGAACACGTCGCCGACCGATGCGTAGCGGCGCTTGGAGCCGCCGAGCACCTTGATGCACAGCACCTCCTTGGCGCCGGAGTTGTCGGCGACGCGCAGCCGGGACTCCTGCTGGATCACTTGGCACGCTCCAGGATCTCCACCAGGCGCCAGCGCTTGGTCTTGGACAGGGGCCGGGTCTCGGCCACCCGCACGAGGTCGCCCACACCCAGGGTGTTGTCGGCGTCGTGGACGGCGAGGCGGGACCTGCGCTGAACCGTCTTGTCGTAGCGCGGGTGCCGGACCCGCTCGGTGGCCTCGACGATCGCGGTCTTGTCCATGCGGTTGGAGACCACGACGCCCTCCCGCACCTTGCGGCCGTTGCGGCGCGTTCCTGAGTCTTCAGCCATCGTCATCTCCCCTCGGGCAAGAGCAAGCGCGAGTAGGCGGAAGCCCTTCGCGTCGCAGCGGCGTCATTCCCGCTCTTGTTCGCTGCGCTCACGGGCCGCTCGGGCCACGGCCGCGCTGCGCGCCTCGTGATGCTCATCAATCGCTCCCTATCCGCTCGGCCTCTAGGGCCAGCTCCGCCTCCGCGGCCGCGATCTCGCGGGCCCGCAGCTCGGTCAGCATGCGAGCTATGTCACGGCGCACCTGCTTGAGGCGGGCCGGGTTGTCCAGCTGACCGGTGGCGAACTGGAAGCGCAGATTGAACAGATCCTCCTTCGCCTCCGACAAGCGCTCGATCAAATCGGTGTCGCCCAGATCGGTCAGGGCCTTGGCGCGGGCCATCTAGAACCCCTCCTCCGGGCCCAGATCGGTCAGAGCCT
>VYBO01000114.1:15267-38608 GCA_009844405.1 Acidimicrobiaceae bacterium | reverse complement strand
GGTATGACCACCCTGCGACGCGATTGGCCGCCGATCAATCCGCGCTCGCTCTAAGCACGTCCGGGGCCAGGCTTGGTCGACGCGTTCTCGCAGGCGAGCCGGTGACAGGTTCGGGAACTGATCGCCGAGCTGCTGGGACTCTGAGTTCCCGGTCGCCGAGATACGAATGGTGATCCGAACTAGATTTGGACAAGGGCGTCGCAAGGGGACACACGATGTTGCAAATGGCACCGGAGGAGATGCGTGAGCTGGCGCACCATGTGACGGACATTCTGGTGGAGCGCGTCGAGGGTCTCGAGAGCGGTCGGGCTTGGGAGGGAGACTTCAAGGACGCTCTGGCCCGACGGCTGGACGAGGACCCGCCGGAGACCGGCCGGCCGGCGCGCGATGTGATCGACCGGGCAGTGCAGGACGTGCTGACCAACGCTCTGCGAATCGATCATCCGCGATCGTTCGGTTTCGTGCCGACGTGCCCGACGTGGCCGGGTGTTCTGGCCGACTTCATGGTGTCGGGATTCAACGCGAACGCAGCGTCCTGGATCGCGGCGAGCGGCCCCTGCCAGCTCGAGGAAGTCGTCGTCGGCTGGTTCCAATCGTGGTTCGGGCTGCCCGAGGGCGCGGGCGGGCTGATGACCAGCGGCGGGTCGGCGGCCGCGCTGCATGCGTTCGTGGCGGCACGCGAGGCGGCCGGAAATCCGGACCGTCCGGTGGCCTACATGAGCGATTAGAGCCACAGCGCGCAGATCCGGGCCGCCCGAATCGTGGGCATCGCGCCCGATCGGATTCGGGTGCTACCGACCGACGCCGCGGGCCGGATCGATCCCGTCGGGGTCTCGGCTGCGATCATCGCGGACCGGTCCGAGGGATGCACGCCGACGGTCGTGTGCGCCAACGCGGGCACGGCGGCTGCTGGCGCCGTCGATCCGCTCCCGGAGCTGGCGGAGGTCTGCGCAGCCGAGGGGGTGTGGTTCCACATCGATGCGGCCTACGGCGGATTCGCCGTGCTGGCGCCGCGGGGCGCGGTGGCGCTCGAGGGCATCGAGCGGGCGGACTCGCTCAACATCGACCCGCACAAGTGGCTGTTCCAACTGTACGAGGCCGGCTGCATCCTCGTGCGCGACGCCGGCACCCTCGAACACGCCTTCTCGATCGGGCACGACGTGTTGCAGGATGCGGTCTGGGGTACCAGGCACGCCAATCCGGCGGACCGGGGCATCCAGCTGAGCCGCAGCTTCCGTGCGTTGAAGGTCTGGATGTCGATCCAGGCTTTCGGGATGGCGGCGTTCCGCGCCGCCATCGACAACGGGCTCGACCTAGCGGAGCGAGCCGCGGAGTACGTGCGAGACAGCAGCACGCTGGAACTGGTGTCAGCGTCGCTGAGCATCGTGTGCTTCCGCATCAACCCCGGCGACCTCAGCGAGGACGCCCTCACCGATGTCAACCGCGAGGCGCTGGCGCGGATCCTCTGGGGCGAGCGCGCCTTCCTGACGTCCACGATGGTCAACGGGCAATTCGTCCTGCGGCTGTGCATCATCAACCGCAACTCGACCTGGGACGACGCGCGCGAGACGCTTCAAGCGGTCGAGCGGTACGCTGCGGAGGCCATCGAATAAGCGAGTTGTCACCGAGAGGGTCGGCCCCATCCGGTTTGTGCGCGCGGGGGTTGACCATCCCCTGTACGACTCCGTGCGTCGGATCATCCTTGCCACCTACGGCCCGCCGACCGTGGTGGCCGAGGAGTTCGCAGACGTGGAGGGCATTGATGGCGTCCTGCTGTTCGGCTCGTGGGCCGCACGGTATGCGGGCGAGCCCGGCCGAGCGCCCAACGATGTCGACGTGCTCGTGGTCGGCAGCGCCGACCGCGATGTCGTGGACGAGGCCGCGGAGCGAGTCGAGCGACGGATCGGCATGCCGGTGCAGGCCACCGTGCGGACTCGCTCGCAGTGGGAATCCGGACGAGAGAGTTTCATCCTCGAGATCAAGTCGCGAACGATGGTGCCCGTCCTCGGGGACGTCGAACCGCCATCGGTCCCCGTGCCTGGTGCGCTTGAGTGTGGAGGAGGCACAGCCCGGTGAGCGGGGTAGCTGTGCACGCGCTTGGATGCGTTGATTCGAACGCGCCGGATCGACGGCGTCGACCCGCTGGATCGGATCCAAGATCTCGATGGCGGCCTCGGCGGCAGGCCGGATAGCCACGCTGGTTGCGCTAGTGTCCTGAGCCGGGAATTCGTTGCAGACGTCCGCCGCCAGATTTTCTTGGAGGCCCCGCGGATAGGCGGGCGACCCGGCCCATACGGGGCGGGGCCGTGGCCCGAGCGGCCCGTGAGCGAAGCGAACAGGAGCGGGTATGACCACCCTGCGACGCGATTGGCCGCCGATCAATCCGCGCTCGCTCTTGGTGTGTTTGTGTGGACTGAGTGCACAAAACCAACCCGAGATTTCATGGCGGCCCGAACAAGCGGCCTGAACTTGCGACTCAGGCCACTAGGCGCCCTGAGCGGTGTTCCGCTCGTCGAGGAGGCTCAGCAGCCTGGTCGTGGTCCTCCAGTTGCGGATGGTCATGTTCTGGTATTGCGGGGTGCTGGCGATCCGGCTCATCCGGCTCTGCGACAACCGCTCGCTGAGGCGCGAGAAGTAGAGCACCCCGCCGCCGGGCCACGCCTGGTCGACGCCGTCGCGCAACTCGACGGCTCGCAGAGCTTGACGGCTCGTCAGCGGCGCCTTCAGGAAGATCACATCGGAGTGATGGATGTCGGGCGCAGCGCCGAACCCGTCCGGTGCCCGGGCGACGACATTGCGGAGCTGCCGGTGCGAGCGCACCACCACGACGAGAGACAGGCCGAACGTGCTTTCGAGCATTGTCTCGATGCCGCGTTCCAGCGCGGCCGGCGGCCCGTCTGACTCGAACAGCACGTTGCCGGACTGGATGTAGGTGCTGACCGCGGTGTACCCGGCCTCCTCGAACGCAGCCCGCAGGTCGGCCATGCGCACGATGTTCTTGCCGCCCACGTTGATTCCCCGCAGCAGCGCCACATGGTTCGACGTCGCCATCGGCGGGGACCATATCCCCAGGAAGCGACCCCGCCTGGTCCTTGGGAGCGACCGCGGCTCAGGGCTCGATGTCCTTGATCAGCAGCATGAGCGTGAGGTCGTCCATCGGAGACGGTTCGAACCCGAAGCGGCGACAGAAGCCGGCTCCTTGGGGGTCCTTGGCGTGGACCAGCACGAGACGCAAGCCCGTGAGAGCGGCTACCTCCAGAGCCTTGAGGAGAAAGTGCTTCAGCAGCGCCGCGGCCAACCCTTGCCTTGGTGGCCGTGGTCCACGGCCAGACGGCCCAGCAGCATTGCTGGCAGCGGGTCGGGCTGGTCGCGCGCCGTGCGCCTGGTTGCCTCGGTGCGGGCGACGACCGCGGTGCTCGACGCAAAGAACGCCATCACGCGGACCCGCTGCATCGCCGGTGTCTGGGCACGGCTCACCGCCGGTGGCTGCTGACATGAGTGTAAGTGCATTCCCATCATTTTCGATCCAATGCGCAGTTGCGGCCTCCGCATCGTGTTGTGCATACTGAAGGCAGTCCACAGGGCCAACCAGAGGACACCACATGTCGAACGGTGCGGCTTCACAAGTCGAATCGAACCACGCCATCTACGTCAAGAAGTACAAGGCCGAAGCAGAGGAGTACCATCAGGGCGAGGTCGCCCTGATGGTCGACGGCGAGATCAAGGGATACTTCCCAACCGCCAGCGACGCGTACATCGCGGGCCACGACCGGCCCGTGAGCGAAGCGAACAGGAGCGGGAATGACCACCCTGCGACGCGATCGGCCGCGATCAATCCGCGCTCGCTCTTAGGGGTTTGGAACGGATTTCGCGGAATCCTGGAACGCCATTCTGGCTCGAGCGCGCGAAACCTCAGGTCAGAGGCATGAACCTTACGCCATTCACTCCCCTGTCCTCGCGCGGGTCGGCCACCAGCACGAATTGCAACCTGCAAGTATCGACTTGCCTATCGCAGGGCCCAGCGCAGGCCGTGGCGCTTGTCTTGCGTGGGTGCCCCAGGGGCCTGGACGGGGCCGGAGACCGCTCAGCCACCTTAGAAGAATCAGGGGTGGATCACCTAGAATTGGGTAGTCCGGGTACTTGCGCACTGCGTTACGCGCCCGCTCCGCCCTCGTAGCTCAGTGGATAGAGCATCGGTCTCCTAAACCGTGTGCGCAGGTTCGATTCCTGCCGGGGGCGCACAATACTGTGAGGCCCGCGGATAGGCGGGCGACCCGGCCCATACGGGGCGGGGCCGTGGCCCGAGCGGCCCGTGAGCGAAGCGAACAAGAGCGGGTATGACCGCCCTGCGACGCGATCGGCCGCCGATCAATCCGCGCTCGCTCTTATGTGGACGGCTCCATGCCGCCCGGCGGGGGCCGGGAATCCTCGGTGCGCTTACCACCCATCCGCGTCGACTATTGGTTAGCCTGAAGCTCCGACGCGACGGCATATTTCCGAGTCACTAGCCGCGTGGCTCGGAGGGAGGCCATGCATGACAACGCTAGGCACGTACGGAGGCTGGCCCGGCATACTCGGAAAGCTCGCAGCCAGCGAGGACATTACTCCGGGCGCGGCCCAGGCCGCGCTCGGGTCGATCCTCGCGGGTGAGGTGACCGACGCCCAGGTGGCCGCGTTCATCGTCGCGCTGCGACTCAAAGGCCCGGCGTTTGGGGAACTCCTCGGTTTGGTGGGCGCCATGCGCGACGCGGCCACGCCCCTGGAGGTGCCCGCGGGCACCATCGACATCGTGGGCACGGGCGGCACCGCGGACCGCAAGACCCACGCGCTCAACATCTCGACGATGGCCTGCTTCGTGGCCGCCGGCGCGGGCGCGACGGTGTGCAAGCACGGCAGCGTCAAGGCTTCGTCCACCTCGGGCAGCTTCGACCTCCTGGACGAGATCGGTGTGCCTATCGCCGCGTCGCCCCAGCAGGTAGCGGAGATGGTTCGCACCGTGGGTCTTGGATTCGCCTTCGCCAAGACCTTCCACCCCGCCATGCGCCATGTGGCCGGCGTGCGCTCGGAGGTCGGCATATCCACGATCTTCAACCTGCTGGGACCTCTGTCGCATCCGGGTCGCGTGCGCCGCCAGGTCCTCGGCGTGCTCGATCGGTCACTGGCCCCCACCATGGCCGCGGTGCTGGGGGCCACCGGCTCGGTGCGGTCGCTGGTAGTGCACGGCGACGGCCGCTTCGACGAGCTCACCACTACGGGACCGAACCTGGTGGTCGACTCCCACGAGGGCAAGATGACCGAGTACCGGATCGACGCAACCGATGTCGGTCTGGCGGCGGCCACTCCCGATGAGGTGCGGGGCGGCCATCCCGCGGCCAACGCCCGGATCCTCTCGGGAGTGCTGGCAGGCGAACACGGTCCCAAGCGAGACATCGTGGTCCTCAACGCAGCCGCCGGGCTGGTGGTGGCCGGGATCGCCGACGACCTCGCCGAGGGCGTGGAGGCGGCTGCGGCAGCCATCGACGACGGGCGGGCCGCCCAGAAACTCGCCGAGGTGACCGCGGCGCCCGCCGGCTGACCCGGCGCCTAGTGTCCTGAGTCGGGAATTCGTTGCAGACGTCCGCCGCCAGATTTTCTTGGTGTGTTTGTGTGGACTGAGTGCACAAAACCAACCCGAGATTTCATGGCGGCCCGAACAAGCGGCCTGAACTTGCGACTCAGGCCACTAGGGCCGCCTCGCGCTGTGTGCGGGGCTCATGGTTGTCCAGTCGTTGGGATCACCGCGGTCGCGATGATCTCGACCATTGCGTCGGCATCGAACAGATCGGTCACTCCCAGCAGCGCCATCGCGGGGTAGTGCCTGCCGAGGTGCTTGCGGTGAGCCGCGCCGACCCCGGACCGGTCGTCGCGGTAGGCCTTCATGTCTGTCGTGTAAACGACCA
Organism: Acidimicrobiaceae bacterium; assembly: GCA_009844405.1. Classification (GTDB taxonomy): domain Bacteria; phylum Actinomycetota; class Acidimicrobiia; order Acidimicrobiales; family Aldehydirespiratoraceae; genus Aldehydirespirator. The sequence continues at coordinate 32,669 of VYBO01000114.1, read as the reverse complement.
GCGACACGATGTCAGCCGGGTCGCCGCCTGCGTGGCGCAGCGCCTCGACGACGTTGCCGAGCGCAACGTCGTACTGCTCGCAGAACGTGCCGCCCACGATGGCTCCGGAAGGGTCCGAGGCTGTCTGGCCGGCGACGTACACCGTCTGTCCCTGGGCCGGCAGTACTGCGTGGGCGAAGCCGGTGGCCGGTGCCATGGTGGGCGGGTTGACCAATCGGTGCGGTGTGGTCATCTCAGCGTCCTTTCCAGTCGGGCGTCTCGGAGGCTTTGTGGGCTCGATAGAACTCGGAGTGGTCCTCGGTGCCCATCAGCAGCGCCTGGGTCATGGCTTCGAACTCGATCGCCGCTGCGAGGCTCATATCGGCCTCACGGCTGATCAGCAGCTTCGTCGCACGGTAAGCGAGTCTCGGTCCGTCGGCGAGTCGGCGCGCCAGCGCGGTGCATTCATCGAGCAGGTCGTCGGGTTCGACCACCCGGTTCGCGAGGCCGATGGCGACGGCGTCGGAGGCGGGTACCGGATCGCCGAACATGAGGATCTCGGTGGCACGGCCCGCGCCGACGAGCCTCGGCAGCAGGTACGCGGAGCCCATGTCGCCGCCGGAGAGCCCGACGCGGGTGAACAGGAACCTGAACGTGGCCTGCGGGACACAGATCCGGAAGTCAGCAGCGAGCGCGATCACCGCGCCGGCGCCGGCGGCGGTGCCGTTGACGGCCGCGATGATCGGGATCGGGCATTCGCGCATGTTCTGTATGACGGCGCCGGTCATGCGGGTGAACTCCAGCCGCCTGGCGTGATCGAAGTCGACGAGCTCGCCGATGATCTCGTCGACGTCTCCGCCTGAGCAGAAGCCTCTTCCCTGTCCGGTCACGATGATGGCGTCGATGTCGCCCCGCAGCGGAGCCTGACGGAACAGGTCTCGCAGGTCGGCGTACACGTCGAAAGTGAGAGCATTGAGCCTCTCGGGCCGCCGCAATGTGATGGTGGCGACCCGGTCGTCGACGGCGAAGTCGAAGTGCTCGCAGTCCGCCGCATGGCCGGCTGAGGCCTGGAAGGTCATGATGGTCTCCCGTCGAGGAGGATCTCGCGGCCGTTGTGGTCGGTGGCGATGACGCCCAGCACGGTTTCCGCGACCTCGGCGACCTCGATGATCCGGTTGTGTGGTGTGGTCTCGGCGAGCTTGGCTTCCGCGTCAGAGAGGCTGACACCGGTCCTCGCGGAGATGTTGGCGATCGTGGCGACGGTCATGTCGGTGCGGACGTAGGTCGGGCACACCGTGTTGGCGGTGACGCCGGTGCCGGCCACTTCGGCCGCGACGACGCGCATCAACCCGAGCACCGCGTGCTTGGACGCCGCGTACGCCGCGATGTAGGGGCCGCCCTCGACGGCGGCGCTGGAGGCGACCGTGACGATCCGGCCGGAGTCTCGCCGCAGCATGGCGCCGATGACGGCGCGTGCACACAGGAACGACCCGGTCGCGTTGACGGCGAGGCAGCGCTCCCACTCGGCGAGCGTCGTGCGCGCCAACGGATTCGACGATGCCACGCCGGCGTTGTTGACGAGGATGTCGACGTCGCCGATGTCGCAGAACACCGACACCACCTGGTCCTCGTCGGAGATGTCGCAGATTCTGGCGGCTACTCCTGGCAGCGGCTCGGGGGGCATCGCCGTTGCTAGCGCCACCACGTCGTGGCCGTCGTCGGCGAGCCGCAGGCTGACGGCGCGGCCGATCCCGCGTGTTCCGCCGGTGACGACTGCCAGGCTCACAGGGGGGCTTCCGCAAGGCCGATTTCGATCACGTTGGACGGCTCGCCGCGGCGGCCGGCAGCGTCGTAGGGAACGACCCGGTACCGCAGAGCCTGGTCGCGCAGCGCGGTGCCGTCGAGGTGCCGAGTCCGGGTGCATGAGGTGAGACGGCTGAAAGCTCCGCCGTCGACGGAGCGCAGCACGTCGTAGCCGCGCACGTCTCCGGAGGGTAAAGCCCACTTGAGGCGGATCTCGCCCGGCAGGACCCGTCCCGACAGCGGCAGGCTGTCGACGGTCCAGCGGATCGACGCCCTGGAGGCCTCGTGCGGTCGCGGCGCCTGCAACGAGTCCTTGGGCCAGAGGTAGCAGACCACCGTCTTGAAGGACTCGTCAAGGGACTTGCAGACGTTGCAGTAGATGCAGCGCACGACCTCGTCGTGGCGGCCGGCTCGGCATTTGGCCGGAAGGTAGGGGTCGGCAAGAAGGGCGCGGGCCATCCCGACGATGTCGCACGCGCCGCGGGCGATGACGCTGTCGGCGAGCTCGATCGTGCCGATCTTTCCGGTGCCCAGCACCGGGGTGTGGTGCCCGGCGGAGCGCAGCGCGCCCCGAACGGATTCAGCCATCCAGATGTTGGCCGCGTCGGGGTAGCTGTCGCCGGGCATGCAGCGATCCCCCGAGTAGCCGGTGTAGGGGTACAGCGGCTCGCCGGTCCGGTGCACTGCGTCCTCGAACTTGCCGCCTGCGGAGAGCGACACGTAGTCCGCGCCGAGTTCCGCGAACCGGACCGCGAACGCGGTGGCGTCTCCCACCGAGTAGCCGCGGCGGATCGACTCGTCGGCGTCGAAGCGCACCGCCACCGGGAACTCGCCGACACGCTTCCGCACTTCTTGCAGCACCATGGACGGCAGCCGCAGGCGGTTCTCGAGCGTACGTCCGTAATGGTCGCGGCGCCGGTTCATCCGCGACAGCATCGACGACAGCGTGTAGGCATGTGCCATGTGCAGCTCCACCCCGTCGAATCCGGCGCGTACGGCCCGTGCCGCCGCGTCGGCGAACAATGCGGGCAGCTCCTCGAGCTCTGTGGCTGACAGGTCTGAGACCTTCTGGCGCCAGCCGCTGCGGGAGATCTTCAAGAAGTGGATGATCTGCAGGAAGACCTTGCCCGGCCCGGCCTCGTGACAGGCTGCGGTGAGATCGCCAAGACCGGGTATGAAGGCGTCGTCGGACACTCTCAGCAGGGGTCCTGACTTGCCTCCGTGCACTGAGCTGGCCTCCACGACGATCAATCCGGCGCCGCCTTCAGCGAAGCGCCGGTATCGCTCGACTATGTCGTGGTTCACACAGCCGTCGGAGCCCGCGAGGCGCGTCACCATGGCGGGAACCGCGATCCGGTTGGGCAGTTCGAGCCGGCCGGCACGCAGCGGGCTGAGCGCTACGGACACCACACCGACTATACTATTGATCTGAAGATCGCAATAATTGCGCGATATCAGGGCTTGCGCTCCACAGAACGCTTGGCCTAGTGTTTGTCTTGCAGTTGTTCCAGGATCGAGCCAGGGAGGTATCGCGGCGGCTTGGCGATCCGAACCCTGAAGGTATGGCTTCGGCTGTCGAGCAGTAAGCAGTAGGAGGGTCCAGCGAACGACATGCACGAACGGTTTCACCGTCAACTGCGAGACCTCGTCGCCGAAGAGTTCCCGACTCTTCTGGCTGCCGCGGACGCCGCCCCACCCGGACGGCTCAACCGGCCCCTGCTCGCCGCGCTGGGCAACCGCCTGCTGCCGCAGATGTTCCCAACGTCAGTTGGCGGCGTCCACGACGCGGCGGTCTCCGCGACGGCTTTGTGCGTGCTTCGTGAGGAGCTCGGGCGGCTGATTCCCGCCGCGGAGACATCGTTGGCGTTGCAGGGCCTCGGGGCGTATCCGATCCTGTTTCAGGCACGACCCGAGATCGTTGCCGAGTGGCTGCCGCAGGTCGTGTCAGGGCGCGCCGCGGCCGCGTTCGCGCTCACCGAAGCCGGCGCAGGCTCCGACGCCGCCGCGATATCCACCACCGCGGTGCGCGACGGCAGCGGCTGGCGCATACACGGCGAGAAGATGTGGATATCGAACGCCCCCGACGCGGACATATACACCGTGTTCGCTCGAACAGGCACAGAACCCGGAGCCCGGGGCGTCTCCGCGTTCGCTGTGCCGGGAGCCGCCGACGGGGTCGGCGGCGAGCCTCTGGACATGGTCGCCCCCCACGTCATCGGACGTCTCGAACTGGACGGCGTGCACGTCGGCGGCGACCATCTCCTCGCACAGGCAGGCCGCGGGTTCCGCGTCGCGATGCAGACGCTTGACCTGTTCCGGCCCAGTGTCGGCGCGTTCGCGGTGGGCATGGCCCAGCACGCGCTCGACCTGACCATCGAGCACACCAGCCGACGCCACGCCTTCGGCGGTCCGCTCAGCGCGATGCAGTCCGTGCAGCACAAAGTCGCCGAGATGGCGCTCGACGTCGAAGCGGCCCGGCTGCTGGTGTATCACGCCGCCGCGTGCTGCGATGATCGCGCTGAGGGACTCACCCAGAAGTCGGCGATGGCCAAGCTCTACGCCACCGAAGCAGCCCAACGGGTGATCGATTCAGCCGTCCAGCTGCACGGCGCCCGCGCGTTGCAGCACGGACACCCTCTCGAGCATCTCTACCGCGAGGTTCGCTCCCCCCGCGTCTACGAGGGCGCGAGCGAAGTACAGAAGTCGATCATCGCGCGAGCGGTGTACGCCGGCGCCGGCCTAGACACGCCGCGATGATCCGACCGCGGCGGCTGTGATGAGGATCCTGTGCGTCGGCGGGGGTCCGGCGAGCCTGTTCTTCAGCATCTTGATGAAGAAGCAGGACCCCCGCAACGACATCACCGTCTACGAGCGCAACCGGCGGGGCGACACGTTCGGGTTCGGGGTGGTGTTCTCCGACGAGACCCTCGCCAACGTCGCCGAATCCGACGCCGAGAGCATCGCGGCCATCGAGTCGGAGTTCCGCTACTGGAGCGCCATGGACGTCCGCTACCGGGGCCGGACCATCACCAGCGACGGGCACGGCTTCGCCGCGCTCGCAAGGGTGCGGCTCCTCGACATCTTGACCGGCCGAGCGACGGATCTCGGCGTGAAGGTCGAATTCGAGACCGAAGCCGACATCGACGACCTCGCCGGCGACGCCGATCTCGTCGTCGCCGGCGACGGAGTCAACAGCGGCACACGCTCGCGCTACCACCAGCAGCTGCAGCCCACGATCAGCCACGGATCCGCCAAGTACATCTGGACCGCGACCGATGCGCCATTTGACCGTTTCACGTTCATCTTCGAAGACACTGACCACGGGACGGTGCAGGCGCACGTCTACCCGTTCGACGACACCCGCTCCACGTTCATCGTGGAGATGGCCGAAGCGACCTGGAACCGCGCCCAGCTCCACGGCCACGACCGCGGGCTCGCGGTGGGCGAATCCGACGGCCACGCCTTGCAGTGGTGCGGACGGATCTTCGAACGTCACCTCGAAGGCCGTGCGTTGATCGGCAACAACTCGAAGTGGATCAGCTTCCCGCGGGTGTCGTGCCAAAGCTGGGTGGTGGACAACATCGTCCTGCTCGGCGACGCGTGCCACACCGCGCACTATTCCGTCGGCAGCGGCACCAAGATGGCGTTGGAGGATGCCATCGCGCTGGCAGACGCAATGGCCGCGACCGGCGACATCGCCACCGCGCTCAAAGACTTCGAAACCGGCCGCCGGCCCGCGGTCGCGAGCCTGCAACGGGCCGCCGCGACCAGCGAGGAATGGTTCCAGCACGTCGACCATCACCGCCGCCGGCCGTTCGAGCAGTTCGCGTTCTCGCTGTTCACACGGTCACAGAGAGTCACCTACGACAACCTGCGCGAACGCGACCCCTGCTACGTCGACGCGACCTTGCGGTGGTTCGCGTCGTGCCAGCCCCAGTCGGCGCGTCCGCCGACGGCCGACACGCCGCCGATCTTCTACCCGTTCGCGTTGCGGGGCGTGACCTTCCACAACCGCATAGGCGTGTCGCCGATGGCGCAGTACTGCGCAGTCGACGGAATGCCCAACGACTGGCATCTGGTGCACCTCGGCAGCCGCGCCGTCGGCGGTGCCGGCCTGGTGATGACCGAGATGACCTGCACATCGCCCGACGCGCGGATCACGCCGGGCTGCACAGGAATCTGGAACGACGAGCAGACAGAGGCCTGGGCGGCGATCACGGCCTTCGTGCACGAGCACACCGAAGCGAAGATCGGTCTGCAGATCGGGCACGCGGGCCGCAAGGGCTCCACGAAAGTGCCGTGGGAGGAGATGGACGCGCCGCTCGAGGCGGGCAACTGGCCGTTGGTCTCGGCGTCCGCGGTCCCGTACCGCTCCGACAGCCAGACACCCGCGGAGATGTCCTACACGCAGATGGACTCCGTCCTTGACGACTTCGTCGCGGCCGCCGGCCGGGCAGCGCACGCCGGATTCGATCTGCTCGAGATCCACGCCGCCCACGGCTATCTCGTCTCGTCGTTCCTGTCGCCGGTCACCAACCGGCGAAACGACGACCACAGCGGCTCTTTGCAGAACCGGGCCCGGTTCCCGCTGCGAGTGGTCGCCGCGGTGCGAGAGGCCTGGCCGGACACCAAGCCGCTGTCGGTTCGGATCTCGGCCACGGACTGGGTCCCGGGAGGGTTCGGCCGGTCTGAGGCCATTGAACTCAGCCGCATGCTCAAAGACCATGGAGTCGACATCGTCGACGTGTCCACCGGCCAGGTGGACCTGTCGGAATCGCCCGCGTTCGGGCGTCTCTACCAGACTCCTTTCGCTGAGGCGATCCGCAACACGGTCGGCATCCCGACGATGGCGGTCGGAGCGATCTCAAGCATCGACGACGTCAACACCGTGCTGATGGCCGGACGAGCCGATCTGTGCCTGATCGCCCGCGGCCATCTCGTCGATCCCTACTGGACTCTCAACGCGGCGATCGACCTTGGCCGCAGCGAGCAGCCCTGGCCCAAGCAGTACTGGGCCGGTCGCACCAGCCGTCGCCGCATCCAGGTTCCGGACGCTCTCATCGACCGAGACTTGCGTTGACGCCCCTCGGCTGCGGCGAGGCGTCCGCAGCAAAGGGCTGCCTCAACGTCTCGCTGCGGCGCCGACCGTCGCGAGATAGAAGCGGTGAGCGCCCGGTCGGAGCTGCCGGTTGAGCTTCATGAACACTGCGCGCGCCTCGTCCGCCAGCCACCCGGGCGGCGTGGCCGACCGCGGCAGCCCAGGGTCGGCGTAGGGCAGCGGCCTCCAGCTGCTGACGTTGTTCATGTGGTGCACGAACGCGTCGCGGTCCGAGTCCGGCGCCGCGCCCCAGGCGTCGGCTATCGGCCGGTGCACGGCCAGGTACTCCTCATAGAGCTTGTTGATGCCGTCCAGGTTCCACGCCGACGACGCGATGTGGCTGTCGCTGCCTTCGGCCCGGAGCTCGCCCTCGAAGAACGTCACGTAGCCGGCGAGTCCGCTGCGCTCGAGCATCGTGCGCGCCTCCTCCAGCAGGGCAGCGGGAGCGATCCAGGACGTTGCCGGGCCGGGCGCGAAACCCAGACGGGCCAGTCTCGACCTGATGAAGTAGCGCTTCTCTCGCTCCGACTCCGGGATCGAGAACAGCACCACCAGCCACGACGCGTCGTGGAGTCTCGCACCGCCGGCGAAGATGCGCTGGTCGCCTGCCTCGAGGATCTCGTTGCCGTGGGCGCTCAACGCGTAGCCGGCTTTGCCGTCGACCCGCTCGGACACCAGAAGCCCGGAGCGTTTCATCCGCGACGCCGCCGATCTCACCGACTGCGCGTCAAGGCCGAGTTCGCGCATCAACGCGATCAGCCCGCTGACCGCGATCCATCCCCCATAATCACGGGCGAACAGCCCGTAGGTGTCGAGGATCCGGTCCTTTGGCGCCACGGTCGTTGTCCCTTCCGCCCGCGACACGAGTGCCTAGACGCCTACGCCTAGGTAGCGGTCGGCGACGCCGGGCGAGGCGATCAGATCTTCGGTCGTTCCCGACCATACGGTGCGGCCCTTCTCGATCACGACGTTGCGGTCCGTCAACGTGAGCAGCTTCTGCAGGTATGCGTCGACGATGAGGATGCTTTGGCCCTGCTCCTTGAGGATCCTCAGCACCGCGAAGATCGCGGCTCGCACCGTGGGCGCCAGTCCCTCGGTCGCCTCGTCAAGCACCAGCAGCCGCGGGTTCATGACGAGGGCTCGGCCGATGGCCAGCATCTGCTGCTCGCCGCCTGATAGATGCACACCGAGGTTCTGTCGGCGGTCAGCGAGCTGGGGGAAGAGTTCGAAGACGGTGCCGACGGTCCACCGCCGGTCACCCGACACCGACGCACGGACTGTCGCCTCCAGGTTCTGCTGCACCGTCAGCAACGGGAACACCTGCCGGCCCTCGGGCACCAGCGACAGGCCCCGGCGAGAGATCTGGAAGGGCCTGTGGCCCGCGATCTGCGCACCGTCGAAGGAGATCGACCCCGACGACGGAGCGAGAAGCCCGAACATGGTGGAGATGGTGGTCGTCTTGCCCATGCCGTTGCGGCCGAGCAGACCGACGATCTCTCCCTCGCCCACCTCAACGGAGACGTCATAGAGGACCTGGGTGGGTCCGTAGCCGCCGGCAAGCGACGTCACCGACAGCAACCTCAGTCCTCCGCTTCGGAGTCGTCGCGCAGATACAGGCGACGCACTTCGGGATCGGCGCGGATCTTGTCAGGGTCGCCCGAGGCGATCAGCGCGCCTTCGCACAGCACCGATACCCGGTCAGCGGCGGAGAACACGATGTCCATGTCGTGCTCCACCAGCAGCACTGCGGTGTCTGAGGCCAGGCTGCGCACCAGGTCTGCGAGCCTGCGGGCCTCGTCGGGCGCCATGCCGGCCATCGGCTCGTCCAACAGCAGCACCTTGGGTCTCGAAGCCATCGCCATGGCGATCTCGAGCTGGCGGGTCTGTCCATGCGCCAGCCTCCGCGCCGAGATGCCGGCCGCGGCCGTGAGCCCGACCCTGTCGAGAAGTTCGCTGGCGCGGGCAACCCGGGCAGTGTTCGAGGCGGCCGGACGGAAGAACCGGAAGCTGTGGCGGTCCGTTGCCTGCAAGGCGAGCTCGACGTTCTCGGCGACGGTGAAGCCTTGGAAGATCGAGGAGATCTGGTAGCTGCGCGCCACTCCGGCGCGGACCCGCAGGGGAAGGCTGAGATGGGTGATGTCCGCACCGTCGAGCCACACCGTCCCGCCATCGGGTCTGAGCTCTCCCGAGAGCTGAGCGAGCGCGGTGGTCTTGCCGGCCCCGTTGGGGCCGATCAACGCATGGACCTCACCCGAGGAGACCCCCAACGCCAGGTCGTTTGTGACCACGAGACCGCCGAAGGCCTTGCGCAGCCCGGTACAGGACAGCTCAGACATTGCGTCGCTCCCGTCCCAGCAGCGCGCCGGTCAACCCGCGCGGCGCTCCGAGCACGACCGCCAACAGGCCGAGCCCCACAAAGAACTGCCAGTTGTCGGTGACGTCGATCGAGAACTCCTCCAGCAGGAACAGCGCGGCGGCGCCGATGATGCCACCGATCAGGCTGCCCAGTCCGCCGATGATCACCATCAGCAGCAGTTCACCCGATTCGGACCATTCAGCGTAGGTGGGTGACAGGAACTGCGACTCGGTCACCGCCATCGCTCCCGCGAGCGAGGTGATCGAAGCGGACAGCGCGAACGCCGCGAGCCGGTACCGGTAGGTCTGGTAGCCGAGGGCGGCCATCCGGGCCTGGTTGTCTCGGCAGCCGCGCACCACCCGCCCGAACGGCGAGCGCACCACCAGGTTCAACAGCACGACGGACACCGTCAGCACGGCGAAGCACACATAGAAGAAGACCAGGTCGTCGGAGGCGTCGAACGGGCCGATGGACCGGCCCGCGGCGAACAGTCCCACACCGTCGTCGCCGCCGTAGATCTCGAGCGCGTTGAACAAGAAGTAGACCATCTGATTGAACGCGAGGGTGGCCATGATGAAGTACACCCCTCTTGTTCGCAGGCTCAAGCCGCCGATCACCACGCCGAGCAGGCCGCCGATGACAGCGGCGGCAGGCCAGGTGATCAGGGCCTGGTCGGTGCCGGGGATCCCCAGAAGGGCAGACCCGTCGAGGCTGTGGAATGTCAGCGCGCCCGCCGTGTACGCGCCCGCGCCGAAGAACGCGGCATGGCCCAGGCTGACCATGCCGCCGTAGCCGACGACCAGGTCGAGGCTCATGGCCGCCAGCCCGAAGATGACGACCCGGGTCAGCACCGTGACCAGGTAACCCCGGTCGGTGGCCTCGACCCAGACGGGCGCCGCCGCCAGAGCCGCCATCACGACCGCGGTCAGCACCAGGGGCCACCGCGACGCCGACCGATCCCCGAACACCTCGAAGCGGTCTCGCTCGGAGCGGTCTCGCTCGGAGCGGCTTCGCCGGGAGCGGGTCTCGGCGGCGGCGGGCTCAGCCATCGGGCAGACCGAACAAGCCGTTGGGCTTCACGACCAGGACCACGATCATCACGACGTAGATGCTTGCCGACGCCACCGAAGCGCCCACCGTGGCCGCGGTGCTGGCATCCAGGAACCCGTCGAACCCCAGAGGCAGGTACGTGCGGGCCCACGTGTCCACCAGCCCCAGCAGCAAAGAACCGTAGACGGCGCCCTTGAGCGAACCGATGCCGCCGACGACGATCACCACAAAGCTCAGGATCAAGAAGTTGTCGCCCACCCCGGACTCGACCGACAAGAACGGTGACGCGACCACCCCAGCGAAGCCGGCGAGGCCCGCGCCGATGGCGAATACCAGCGTGTAGAGCAGCCTGACGTTCACCCCGAACGCTCCGAGCAGCTCTCGATGCGTCGTTCCCGCCCGGATCCACATCCCGATCCGTGTGCGGTCCACGAGCAGATACAGGGACGAGATGGCCGCGATTCCCGCCGCGATGATCGCGAGCCGGTACGCCGGGTACGGCAGGCCCGGGAACACAGTCACCGTCCGGTCCAAGAATGCAGGCGTGGACACGCCGCCGGGTCGCGTGCCCCAGATCATCTGCACCGCCTCGTTGGCCATGAGCACAAGCGCGAACGTGGCCAAGACCTGATCGAGGTGATCTCGAAGATAGAGACGACGAATGAGCACGAACTCGACGAACATGCCGACCACCGCGGCCGCCGCGGTTCCCGCGAGCAGCGCAACCGCGTAGTTCCCGGTGCGGCCGCCGACGTCGGCGGCGACGAACGCGCCGACCATGAACAGCGAACCGTGCGCCAGGTTGATGATGTTCATGATCCCGAAGATCAGCGTCAAGCCGGCCGAGACCATCAACAAGGTGAAGCCCAGCTGAAGCCCGTTCAGGGTCTGTTCAACGAACAGCTGCATTCTGTGCCCGCGCCAACAGCGGGGGGCTAGTCAGGCTGGGCCCGCAGGGCGAGTAGCTGGGGGCCCAGCCTGAGAAGGCTCTTCGATCAGCCGCCCAGCGGGCACTCGGCCGCGTAGGCGTCGGCGTGGTCTTCGAGGATGACCTCCACCACCGTGTTGGTGAGGTCGCCGTGAACGGGATCCTGCACGACCTCCAGCAGATACCAGTCCTGGATCGGGTGGTTGTTGGAGTTGAACTCGAAGTCGCCACGGACACTGTCGAAGTTGGCTTCCCTGAGCGCGGCGCGCAGCCCGGCGATGTCGCTGGGGTCGCCGCCGTTGGCGTCCAGCGCCGAGATCAGCAGGTTGCCGGTATCGAAGCCCTGAGCCGCGTAGCCGGTCGGAGTTGTGCCGTAGGCCTCTCGGTAGGCCTCCACGAAGGCAGCGTTCGCGGGCACATCGAGGTCCGGCGCCCAGAACGACGAGTTGCGCAGGCCGACCGCGGCCTCCCCGATGGCGTCCACGATGAACTCATCGAACGAGAACGTCGGACCGAACACGGGAATCTCCAAACCCGATGCCACGTACTGCTGCACGAACGCGATGCCCATCCCGCCGGGATAGAAGAAGTACACGGCGTCGGGGTCGGCGTCACGGATCTGCGCGATCGCCTGTGCGTAGTCGTTCGCACCCAGCTCGGTGTAGATCTCTGCGGCCACCTCGCCGAAGTTGCGCTTGAAGCCGTTGACGCTGTCTTGGCCCGCCTGGTAGTTCGGTGCGAGCGCGACGACGCTGCCGAACCCTTGACCGGCCACGTACTCGCCCATCGCTTCGGCCGGGTTGTCGTTCTGCCAGGACACCACGAAGTAGTTCTCGCTGCATTGGGCTCCCGCGAACGGCGACGGCCCCGCGTTCGGGCTCAAATAGATTGTGTCTTGGCTGACGACCTGAGGCACGACCGCGCCGGCGACGTTGGAGAAGATGATCCCTGTCATCACATCGACTTCGTCCCGGCTCAACATCCGGTCGGCCAGTTGCTGCCCGACCGCAGGATCCTGGGCGTCATCCTCGATGACCAGATCGAGCTCGTAGCGTCCGTCGAGGTCGAAAGCGAGCTGGAAGCCGTCGCGTACTCCCTCGCCGAGGTAGGCGGCCCCGCCCGACAGGGTGGTGATCATCCCGACCTTGACTTCGCCTCCTACCACAACGGGTTCGGGCTCGGGTTCGTCGGCCGGCTCTGCGGGCTCCTCGGCTGGTTCGGGCTCGGGTTCGTCGGCCGGCTCTGCGGGCTCCTCGGCTGGTTCGGGCTCCGTGGCCGGCTCAGGCTCCTGCACAGCGTCGGTCTGGCCGGCATCGGTCGCGGGCTCGGGGTCGTCGTCGCCGCATGCTGAAGCCACCAGCGCTAGCGCAGCCAACAAGGCCAGCCAAAGCGTCGCTCGTCGAATTCTCATGGCATCCCCTCCTGGAAGATCCGAATCTAGGCGCGGGCAACCTAACCCCCGCTGACTATGTTGTCAATTCTACGATCGGAAACTTTGCACACCCAAGTTCTGGCTCAACGCGGCCAGGCCGCGTCGCTGGAGCTTCCCCGTCGGAGTCTTCGGGAGCGGTTCGGTGCAGAACGTCACCCGGCGCGGATACTTGTAGGGGGCGATCGTGGCCTTCACATGGTCCTGCAGCCCGCGGGCCACAGCTGGCGACGCTTTGGACGGGTCATGCAGATGCACGAACGCGTGAACGATCATGCCCCGGTCCTCGTCGGGGGTGCCGATGACGCCCGCCTCAGCGACCGCCGCGTGGCTCACCAAGGCCTCCTCGACTTCTGGAGCGGCGATGTTGTAGCCGGAACTGATGATCATGTCATCGGAGCGGGCCTGGTACCAGAAGTAGCCGTCGGAGTCGCAGACGTAGACGTCGCCGGTGATGTTCCAGCCGTTCTGCACATAGTCGCGCTGGCGGGTGTCGTCGAGGTACTGGCAACCGATCGGGCCTTTGACTGCGAGCCGGCCGATCTCGCCGGCGGGCACCTCCTCACCGGCGTCGTCAAGGACTGCAGCCTCCCAGCCCGGAAGCGGTTTGCCGGTGGCGCCGGGCCGGATGTCGTCGTCAGCCGACGCGATGAAGATGTGCAACAGCTCGGTTGATCCCAGCCCGTCGATGAGCCGCACGCCGATCTGTTGCTCGACGAGGTCGAAGGTCGCTTGCGGGAGTCTCTCACCGGCGGAGACGCCGCGCCGCAGAGACGACAGATCCGGGCGGGCGTCCAGCGCCAGCATGGCCCGGTAGGCGGTGGGCGAGGTGAAGCACACCGTGGCTCGACGCTCCTCGATGAGCCTCCCCAGAGCCTCGGGACCAGGCTCTTCGCAGAACCAGGTGCAGGCCCCGACCCGCATCGGGAACACGACCTGTCCGCCCAGCCCGAACGTGAACGCCAGCGGCGGGCTCCCGACGAACACGTCGTCGCCTCGCGCCTTGAGCAGCGGCGCGAAAGCGTCGGCGATCACGAGCAGGTCCCGATGACAATGCACCGCAACCTTGGGGACGCCGGTGGTGCCCGACGTGGAGGCCAGCAGCGCAGGATCAGTCGATGCGGTGTCGACCGCCGCGAACTCGCCGGACTTGGCTGCTGCGGCCGCGTTGAGATCCCCTGACGGCCCCCATATGGCCAGCGGACCGCTGGAGGTCTCCCGAAGCGGCGAGTCCATGCCCTGCGCGCACAGCGACACCGCCGGCGTGCACTTCTCATAGATGGCGGCCAACTCCCGGGAGCGCAGCAGCGGCATCGTCACGACCGCCACCGCTCCGGCCTTCAACACAGCGAACCATGCCGCCACCAGCCAAGGCGCGTTGGCGCCTCGCAGCAGCACACGGTTTCCCGGCACGATCCCGAAATCCTCCACCAGCACCGCGGCGACGCGGTTGGCGCAGTCCTGCATGTCGCGATAGGTCCACATCTCGTCGCCGAGCCCCATGCACGGACGGGCCCCCCATCCTCGTTCGACGGCGTCGTCGAGGAGCGCTGCGGCGGCGTTGAGCCGATCCGGGTACGAGAACAGCGGCTCTTGCAGGGTGATGTCGGGCCAGGAGCCGCGAGGCGGCAGACCGTCGAGCACGTACCGGTCGACATGCGCCGTCTGTGTGCTCACATCCGACCTCTAGATATCAATATCGTGACGATCACGAATTCTACGCTATATCCAGTGTCCCGGTGCGTGCAACTGTGCCGGGCTGGTCGAAGGACGCGCCTTTTAGACTCCAGTTTTCGAATCTTCCACACTCCAGTTTTGGGATAGTATGCGATGCACCCTGTCAGCCCGTTGTTCTGGTCTCACCGTGTGTGCAGGTTCGATTCCTGCCAGGGGCACTCAGAGCGAGCGCGGATTGATCGCGGCCGATCGCGGCGCAGGGTGGTCATTCCCGCTCCTGTTCGCTTCGCTCACGGGCCGCTCGGGCCACGGCCCCGCCCCGTATGGGCCGGGTCGCCCGCCTATCCGCGGGGCCTCTCATCTCTTGCGTGCCGAGCTTTCTCGAGCGGCCTCGGGCGGCTGTCAGGAGGGCTCGATCGGTGTGAGCGTGAAGGAGGTCCGGTCGTAGTACAGGCGAGTGAGGCCCTCGAAGCCCGAGTCGGTGCCCCGGTCCACGGCAGCCTTCGGGCGCGCCCCTTCAGACGGGTCGCCAGCCAGATGAGGCACAGCACCCCGACTGCCACCCACTGGGCCCGGTCTGCGATGCGGACCGCCTCTCCGACATCGTCGGGGTTGGGCCGCGGTCCGTCCCCCAGCAAGGGGCGATCCTCCTCGGTGGCTCCGTAGCGCAGACGCCCTCCGAGCTGGCGACCCAGCGCCGCCGCCAGCGCCGCCTCGGCCACCCCCGCGTTGGGGGACGGATGGGACGGCGCGTCGCGGCGGACCGCGGCGATGATCTCTCGGGCCCGGTGGGGACACAGCACTGCGACCAGTCCGGCGAAGATCCGGGCAGGAACGTAGTTGGCGACATCGTCGAGACGGGCCGCAGCCCAGCCGAAGTTGCCGTACCGGTCGTCACGCCGGCCGACCATGGCGTCCATGGTGTTGATCGCCCGGTAGGCGGCCGCGCCGGGCGCACCGGCCACTGCGGCCCAGAACGCAGGGGCGATCACCGCGTCCACGCTGTTCTCGGCCAGCGACTCGATGACCGCCGCGGCGATCCCCGTAGCGTCCAGTTCCGACGGATCACGCCCCACCAGCGACGGCAGCTCAGCCCGGGCCGCGGCCAGATCCCCCGACCCGGCCAACTCGCCGATGCGGCTCGCCACCCGGCGCAGCTCCCGACCTGCCGACACAGCCCAGGTGACCACGGCAGTAGAGCCAGTCGTGAGGCCGGCGGCCGCTCCCATCGCCGCGCCGGTCAGCGCATAGGCCGCGCCGTTCAACCGGCGATCGGCCCACAGCACATGCTCGGCCCGCTCCATGGTGCGCCCGAAACCGGCCACCGGGTGGACATCGGCCGGGGGCTCACCCACGAGCCGGTCCAGCAACAGCCCGCCGGCCGCAGCCAGGCAACGCTGCCCCAGCCGGATCAACGGACCACCCGACACACAGCCGGGAGCGCACGGGGCAACACGCTCAGGCCCCCGGTTCGGCCCCGGCCCACACCGCCCGGTACACGGCCTGCGCGATCCTCGAACCCCACCGCGACCTCGGACCGGCGAACCGCTCCGGCGCCCCCTCGCCGGGCCACGCAATGGCGATCGCGTCGGTGGCGGTGCCGGTTCCCGGCACGCCGCGGGCCGCCAACGCCTGGACCTTGGCCTCGGTGGCCGTGATCGCCGCGTTCACCGCTGCGCCCGGATCGAGCGCCACCGGCACCTGCACCACGAGGTTGATCGTGCCCGGTACCGCTGGCACACCCGCTGCGGACGGGTCGGCGGCCCAGGTTGGATGGCTGATCCCGACCGTGGCGTCCACGGCCACCCCCTCGAACCCGCATCTTTGCCGCCGGCCCAAGTCGACCGCGGTGAACATGGCAATGCCCGCTTCTTGCAGACCGAGCGCAGCTGCGATCTCGCGGGCATGCTCCGACAGGTCGGTGCGGTCGTAGTCGGACGGCACGCCGACGTTGAGCACCCATTCGATCTCGCCCAGGCCACCGCCCACAGGCGCCGACGACAGCACCACCGTCGGGGTATCCCGTCGCCACACCAGCACACCGCGATGATCGGAGGCCGCGGGAATCAGATGCGGATCGACCGGGATGCTCAAGAGCCGGAGTCGCCGTTGCTCAAGCGGTCCAATGCCCGCGCCAGCCGGTCCAGACCCGGGCTGTCGGGCACAGCCACCCGGACGTGGCCGGGCATGCCGAAGCCGGCGCAGTCGCGCACCACGATCCCCTGGAGGGCCAGGCGCTCACGGAGGCCCGGAGCCCGAACCAGCACCCACGGGGCGTCGGCCGAGACGACATCCCAGCCCCGGCGAGCGAACACGTCGGCCAGAGCGGCGCGGGCCGAAGCGACCTGCCGCGCCCATCGGGGCAAGTCGGCCGACTCCAGCAACTCCGCCAGCACGGCCAGGCCCAGCGAACCCACCGCCCACTCCGGCACATGGCGGGCGAAGCGCTCCACGTCGTCGGCGATCAAATACCCGAGGCGCAGACCGGGGCAGGCGAACAGCTTCGTCAACGAACCGACGACCACGCCGTCGCGCCCCGCCGACCAGCGTCCCGTGGCCAGCGGATAGAAGGCCTCGTCCCAGACGTCGGCCGTCTCACCGGCTGCGGCCAGCACGCCGCTCGGGTTGTGGGGATCGCTGCGCCACACAGGGCCGCCGGCACCCCTCGGATGCAGGCCGAACTCCGGCTCGGAACGCACCCGGCCTCCGATCTCGGCGGCCACGGCCGCCACCGCCGCCGCGCCGCCGTTGGTCAGCACCAGCCGCTCCGGCCGAACCCCTATCGCATCGGCCAGAAGACGGGTAGCGGCCGAGGGATCGGGGTATCTGCGCAGGGCGTCGAGGTGTTGTCGAGCGACCGCGGCCACGTCGGGCGCGAACGGGTTGAGGTTCTGCGACAGGTCGAGGATCGACCCCGGATCGACACCCAGCGCCTCGGCCACCCGAGCACCGTCGCCACCGTGCGGACCAGGCGGCGGAACCGAGCGTGACCCGTCCCACGCTCGGCGAGCCGGTACGGCGGCCCCCGCTCGGTCGGACAGCCCCGGCAGTGCTGCATCCACGGGCGCCGATCGTACTGCCA
>VYBO01000114.1:0-15257 GCA_009844405.1 Acidimicrobiaceae bacterium | reverse complement strand
GCTCGGTCGGACAGCCCCGGCAGTGCTGCATCCACGGGCGCCGATCGTACTGCCATCGAGTCGGCTGCTCGGTCGGACAGCCCCGGCAGTGCTGCATCCACGGGCGCCGATCGTACTGCCATCGAGTCGGCTGCTTGGTTGGAACGAACCGGGGCCGGTTCGGCGTATCTTGCGGAGGTGATCGTTCACCCACCGGTGCCAGGCTGAGGCCGGTTCGATGTCTGCTGTTGACCCCTTCGCTGAGGCCCGGCTTGGACCGGTCACCCTGCGCAACCGGATCATCAAGGCGGCAACCTTCGAAGGGGTGATGCCCGAGGCGCTGGTCGGCCGTCCCATCATCTGACCGGGCTTCAGCGGCTGCGTCGCTCCGTCCCGCCGGGGGCTGTCGGCGCTATGCGGGCCGGCCGGCGGATCCCGTGTCGGGAGGCAGATCGGCCGATCCCGAGGGCGCATCGTCCTCGGCAGCAGACCGCGGGCTCGGATTGGCAACGGGGGACGGTGGCGCCAACGGCGCGCTCGGGACCTGCTGGGGGCTCAGCAGCCCGGCGTGCACGAGCGCGAACAGGATCGTGTCGACCTTGGAGCCGAGTTCCCTGATGTCGGAGCGCATCCCGCGCAGTATGAACCCGAGGGCACTCACCAACGCCGCGAATGCGACTCCGACGAGCGATGCCGTGATGGCCGGATCCATAGTTGAAAAAATATCACAATCAATGAAGTCCCACAACATGCAACCGTAAGTCGGCGGGCAGTTAGGGCTAATGGGGGGTGAGCGGTAGCCTCGGCTCGTGCGTTTGTACGACACCGCACGCCGTTCTGTGGTGCCCTTCGAGCCGCCCGCGCCTCCCGAAGAGGTGCGGATCTACGTGTGCGGCATCACCCCGTACGACAGCACCCACCTTGGACACGCCAACACCTACCTCGCCTACGACCTGCTGATCCGCCGCCTCGAGGACCTCGGCCACCAGGTGCGGCTGGTGCGCAACATCACCGACGTCGACGACTCGATCCTGCCCAAGGCCCGCGAACTCGGAGTGGACTTCCTGGAGTTGGCCGCGGCCGAGACCGCCCGGTTCCACGGCGACATGGAGGCCCTCAACACCCGGCCACCGGCAGCCGAGCCCAAGGCCACCGAGTGGGTCGCGGAGATGATCGCACTCATCGAGGTCCTCGTGTCCGGGGGCCAGGCCTACACCGTCGAGGGCACCACCTGGTTCGACGTCTCCACCTGGCCCGCCTACGGCCGCCTCGGCGGCTACGACGCCGCCGCCATGCGAACCCTGGCCGCCGAGCGGGGAGGCACTCCCGACGATCCTCGCCAGCGCAACCCGCTGGACTTCGTGCTGTGGCAGCCGTCGGCGCCCGACGAGCCGGCATGGGACTCGCCGTTCGGGCCGGGCCGTCCCGGCTGGCACATCGAGTGCAGCGCAATGTCGATGGGCCTGCTCGGTGCCGGCATCGACCTGCACGGCGGGGGCAGCGACCTGATCTTCCCCCACCACGAGTGCGAGCTGGCCCAGAGCGAGGCCGCCGCCAACCGCCAGTTCGTGAAGCACTGGATGCACTGCGGGATGGTCGCCTACGAGGGCACCAAGATGTCGAAGTCGCTGGGCAACCTCGTGTTCGTCAGCGACCTCTGCAAGGAGAGCGACCCGGCCGCGGTGCGTCTCGCGCTGATGGCCCACCACTACCGCGACGACTGGGAATGGCACGACGGCGACGTGGACGAGGCCGAGGTCATGCTCGGCTCCCTCAACGAAGCGGCGCGGTGGAAGGGTTCCGCCGGCGGTGCCGATCCCGCTCCGTTCGCGCAGCGGCTGCGAGACGCGCTCGACGACGACCTCGACGCGCCCCGGGCCCGTGCCGTGCTGGCCGAGATGGCCCGTGCCGTGCTCGCGGGCCGCCTCGACGACTCCGCACCGGGCCTGCTGGCCGAGCTGTGCGAGCTGTGCGGGATCGCTCTGGAGCCGGATCCGCCGTCGCCGGATCCGCAGTGATCTCGCTGTACGACACCCTCACGGGCGAGGTTCGCCCCCTGACGCTTCGTGAGGAGGGCAAGGTGGCGCTGTACGCCTGCGGCCCGACCGTCTACGACCACCCCCACCTCGGTCACGCCCGCTCGGCCCTCACCTACGACGTGCTGCGCCGCTACCTGGAGTGGCGGGGCCTCGACGTGCGCCATGTGGCCAACATCACCGACATCGACGACAACATCATCAACCGGGCCCGCGACGAGGGCAGCACCGAGAGCGAGGTGGCCTTCGAGTGGGAGGCCGTCTACATCGACGCCATGGCCGCGCTCGGAGTGCTCGACCCCCACGATCGGCCCCGAGCCACCGAATGGGTCACCGAGATGGTCGATTTCGTCGCTCGGATCATGGACGCCGGGGTGGCCTACACGACTCCCACGGGCGTGTACCTGCGGGTGCGGGACGTGCCCGGTTACGGCGACCTGGTGCACCGCGACCTCGACGACCTGCGGGCCTCGGCCGGGGCCAGGGTGGAGGTGGACGAGGCCAAGGAGGATCCCCTCGACTTCGCGCTGTGGAAGGCGGCCAAGCCCGACGAGCCGTCGTGGCCGTCGCCGTGGGGGCCGGGACGGCCGGGCTGGCACATCGAGTGCGTGGCCATGAGCCTCGGCATCCTCGGAGACGGCTTCGACATCCACGGCGGCGGCAACGACCTGGTGTTCCCCCACCACACCAACGAGCGGGCCGAGGCGCTGGCCGTCGGCCGGTCGTTCGCCCGCCACTGGGTGCACAACGCCATGCTCAACATCGAGGGCACCAAGATGTCGAAGTCGCTGGGCAACTACCGCACGGTGGTCGAGATGCTCGACGAGCACCCCGACAACGGCCGGGCCTTCCGCCTGCTGGTGCTGCAGACCCACTACCGCAAGACCATGGAGGTCAACCCCGACCTGATGGCCTCAGCCCGGTCCGCCTGCCAGAGGCTCGACGCCCTGGCCCGCCGGGCGGCAGTCCTGGAAGCGAGCCGCGATCGTGACGGCGGGCAACGGGGCGGCGCGGCCATCGACGCATTTCGCGCCGTTGTGGGCGAACACCTCGACGCATCCGAGTTGCAGGAGGTGGTCGAGAGACTTGCGTCAACCAGCGGGCGCGCAACAGTCAAGAAGCTGACGCGTCGATTCAGCGCCGCTATGGACCACGACTTGGGCACACCCGAGGCGGTGGCGGTGGTCTTCGACACGCTCCGCAGGGCCAACGCCGAGCTTGATGCGGGATCACCTGACGGCCCGGTGTTCGCAGGCATGGTGGCGAATCTGGCTGGCGTGATGGGGCTTGCCGTCGGCTCCGGCGGGTACGGTGACGGCGCTGGCGACGGCGCCATTGAAGACCTGGTCGCCCGACGCCAGGCGGCCAGGGAGGACAAGGACTGGGCCACCGCCGACGCTCTGCGCGACGAACTGTCTGCGCTGGGTGTGGTGGTGGAGGACACCCCGGCCGGCCCGATCTGGTACCGCACGGCTGGCGGCGAGTGACATTGGTGCCATTCGCGGCCCTCCAGGGGCCATTTCGTCGCCAATTTCGGGCAGGAGTGGGGACGGGGGCAGTGGCGTGAGCGTGCTCGGCAACCGGGTGTTGCGCACCGAGGACCCCCGCATGCTCACTGAAGGGGCCCGGTATGTGGCCGACCTGCGTCTCGGCGGTGCGGTCCGCGCCTGCTTCGTGCGCTCCACCGTGGCCCGCGGGCGCCTCACCGGCGTCGACACCGCCGACGCCCGGGACCAGCCCGGAGTGCTCGGAGTGTTCACCGCGGCCAACCTGGACCTGCCCGATCTGAAGCCGATCCCGGTGGTCGACCAGCGGATGACCCGCCCGGTGCTGGCACGCGACACCGTCCGCTTCGTCGGCGAGCCGGTAGCGGCGGTGGTGGCCGAGACGGCCGCAGCGGCCCTCGACGCGGCCGAGCACGTCCTCGTCGACATTGATCCGCAGCCCGCGGTAGTGGCTCTGCCCGACGCCGCAACCGGCGACACGCTGGTCCATCCCGGCGCGGGCACCAACGTCGCCTTCGACATGCCCGCAGTCGGGCACTCCGGAGGCCCGCCCGACTTCACGGGATGCGAGGTCACGGTGGAGGCGTCGCTGGTGAACCAGCGGCTGGCGGCCGTGCCGCTGGAACCCCGTTCCGCGGCCGCGGAATGGTCCCCTGACGGCACCCGGCTGACGTTCTACGCCTCCACCCAGGCCCCGCACCGGGTGCGCGACGCTCTGGCCTCCCTGTACGGGCTCGACAAGGCCGCCGTCCGGGTGGTGACCCCCGACGTGGGCGGCGGCTTCGGGGCCAAGGGCACCCCCGCACCCGAAGAGCTGGCGGTGGCCGGGCTGGCCCGCGCCGTCGGACGGCCGGTGGTGTGGACCGAGTCCCGAGCCGAGAACCTGACGTCCTCGGTTCACGGCCGGGCCCAGCGCCAGCGTCTGCGCCTGGGCGGCAGCCGCACCGGACGGATCACCCACTACGAGCTCGAAGTCGCCCAGGACGCGGGCGCCTACCCGATGATCGGCGCCTTCCTGCCCACCTACACCCGCAAGGTGTTCACCGGCTGCTACCGGATCGCCAACGCCTCCATCAGCGGGCAGAGCCTCGTCACGAACACCGCGCCGGTCACCGCCTACCGGGGCGCGGGCCGGCCCGAGGCCGTCTACGCCATCGAGCGGGCCGTGGACCTCTACGCCGCCACGATCGGGATGGACCCCGCCGAGGCGCGCCGCCTCAATTTCGTGGCGCCCGAGGGCTTCCCGTACACCAACCCGGCGGGAAGCACCTACGACACCGGCGACTTCGGCGAGGCCCTCGACCGGGCGCTGGCTGCGGCCCGATATGACGACCTGCGAGCCGAGCAGGCGTCTCGCCGGGCCGGCGGCGACCCGACGCTGCTCGGCATCGGCATCGCCTCATTCGTGGAGAGCACCTCGATGGGCCCCAGCGAGCTCGGCGAAATCGAGCTGGCCGCCGACGGGTCGCTGGTGGTGCGCAGCGGGGCCACCGCGTTCGGGCAGGGCCACCACACCTGCTGGGCCATGATCGCCGCCGAAGCCACCGGTGTTCCGCTCGACCGCATCAAGGTCATCTCGGGCGACACCGCCGAGATCGCGTCCAGCGGGCTGACGGCCGCGTCCCGGTCGGCGCAACTGGCCGGCTCGGCCGTCCTGACCGCGGCCCGGCACCTGGTGGAACTGGCCTGGGTCCAGGCGGCCGCCTGCTTGGAGGCGGCCGAAGCCGACATCGTGCTCGACACCGCCGCGGGGACCTTTCATGTAGCCGGATCGCCGCAGCCTCGGATCGGCTGGGCCGACATCGCTGCCCGAGCGACCGATGCCGGGGAGGCCCCACTGGCGGCGACCTCGGACTTCGAGCAGGCCGACAACACGTACGCCTTCGGCTGCCACGTTGCCGTGGTCGAGATCGACTCCCTCACCGGTGAGGCAACGCTTCGGCGTCTGGTCGCCTGCGACGACGCCGGCACGCTGATCAACCCGCTGGTCGCCGAGGGCCAGGTCCAGGGGGGTATCGCCCAGGGCGTGGCCCAAGTGCTGCTCGAGGAGATGGTCTACGACGCCGACGGCAACCCGATGGCCACCAACCTTGTCGACTACCCGGCGATATCGGCCCCCGACCTCCCCAGCTTCGACTTGATCCCCATGGAGACGCCCACCCCCCTGAACCCGCTCGGCGCCAAGGGGATCGGCGAGTCGGGCACCGTCGGCGCCGGTCCGGCCGTCCTCAACGCGGTCCATGACGCCGTCGCCCACCTGGGCATAGACCACATAGACATGCCCGCCACCCCCCGGAGAATCTGGCACGCCCTGCGCAAGATCCGACACTCGTAGGGTCACACCCAGAGCCCACAACTCTCAGCGCGGTTGCTGCGCTTCCAAGCGGCTACTTTCATCGGCTCGTGGCTCGCCTACCGGAGTATGTGGTCTTCGACTTGGAGACGAACGCCGACCGGCCGCAACCCTCCGAGCACGAGATCATCCAGATCGGGGCCGTGCTGGTATCCGGCGGTGACATCATCGACGACTTCAACACGTTGGTCAGGCCACAGCGCAGGCTTCCAGAGAGGATCACCGAGCTGACCGGAATCGAGTTCGGTCAGCTCGCACACGCTCCGAGTCTGGAACACGCGCTCGGCAAGTTCTTCAGGTGGGTCGATGGCCGCCCGATGGTTGCTCACAACGGCTTCGGCTACGACTATCTGGTGCTGGACGCAGCTGCCAAGTCTCTGGGTCTCGCGGTGCCGACCGGGTTGCGGCTCGACACGCTGGAACTGGCCCATGTGGTCTATCCCCGGGCCGGCGCGCACATGGTGCGGGGTGTTGATGGCCATCGGCCTCCGCCCGGCCGTAGCCTCGACCAGCTTGCGTCGCGGTTCGGTATCGACAGCCGCGACAAGCACGATGCCCTCAACGACGCCCGCATGACCCAACAAGTCATGCGGTCGCTGCTTGACCAACTCAACGAGAGAACCCCGGCGCGTTGCCTCCATCGAGGAGTACGTGCAGGAGACCGGCCGTGCCGCCCGGGGGGCACGAGACGGGACAGGCCCGCCCACCGGCAGCGCCGTGTTGCTCACCACGGGCCGCGACTGCCGCATCCACGAGTACTTCGTGCAGTCCTCGGCACCGGACATCGCCACAGTCCGGCAGGCCTGGTCCGACTTGGCCGACGGCCTCAACTTCATCGACCCCGACCGGCTCGCCGGACGGGCCGACACCGAGGACGGCGAGCGCGACGAGTCGCACGCTCTCGCCCTGCACTATCTGGAACAAGTGGGGGCGGTGCGAAGGCACCAGGACTTCGTATTGCGGGGTCGGCTTTCTTCCGTGGATGCAACCGAGCGGCGTCTGGAAGAACTCCGGTCCCGTGACGCTGCACGATCCGGCTGCCCTCATTCCCCCGGAAGCAGCCAAGCGGTCGGGGCCGAGGCCGAGCCTGACAGCCTGTCGCGACCTCAGGGGAGAGGCCGAGACCATCGCAAAGCGAGTCTGGGCGATGCTCCACAGCGGCGTGGCCGTGCACGACATCGCGGTGTTGTATGGCAGCTCAGAGCTGGAGAAGGAGCTTCAAGCGGCGTTCTCATCCAGAGACCTGCCCTACTTCCATGTGCAGCAGAGAGACGGCCGAGGATGGCGGATCAATCGCGACAAGGCAGTTCAGGTCCGGGACAGAGTGCGGACATCGACGCTGACGGGCATCAAGGGGCTCGAGTTCAGCCGCGTACTGGTGGGCGGCGTCAACAAAGTCCATGTGCGCGACGTTGAGGAGGGGAACCAATTCCAAGCCGCCAAGAGCCAGCTCTATGCAGCCATGACCCGAGCCATGGACGAGTTGGAGATCACGATGTCCGGTAGTGGCGAGATTGGAGCGGCGCTGCGGGAGGCCGAACGCCTCATGCGGGTCGGTTAGCTTTCGGGCATCGGCTTCCGTGGCGGCCGACGGGATGCGCGACCGTGTCGCACTGGCTCCATACGATGCGATCATGCCGTTCAACCAGCCCCGGCTTGTCGAGGAACCGCGCCGCAAACGGGTGGCCACGAACGGCGATGCGACCAACGATCTGGTGTGGACCGCCTCTACTGAAGGCAACGCCCGCATCTTCGCTCAGATTCTCGACCTGTACATAAGGCCCGGCAGCGTGGTGGCCGATGTGACCTACGGCAAGGGCGTATTCTGGCGGTCCGTGCCGTCGGACCGCTATGCATTGCGGGCCACTGATCTTCTCGACGGGATCGACTGTCGCGACCTGCCCTACGCGGACGGTGAAATCGACTGTGTCGTACTGGACCCGCCCTACATGCACTCTCCTGGCGGCACGGCACACGAGGCCCACTCGCCGTTCGAGGAGCACTACCGCAACAACGGCACGGGAAACCTGACGGGCAGCAAGTACCACGAGGCGGTTCTCGAGTTGTACGTGGACGCAGGCGCCGAGGCGCATCGCGTGCTGCGAGACCGGGGTGTCCTGATTGTCAAATGCCAAGACGAGGTGTGCTCCAACCGGCAGCGGTTCACGCATGTCGAGATCATGCAGGCCTACAGCGACATAGGATTCGTCGCGGAGGACCTGTTCGTCGTGGTGCGCCAGAACCGGCCGGGCGTCAGTCGAGTCGTCCGCCAGGTCCACGCCCGAAAGAACCACTCGTATTTCCTGGTCTTCTGGAAACGCGGTGCGACCGGCGCCGTGTGGGAGCCGCCCAAGTGAGTGCCATCGAACTGATGATCGAAGTCATCCGTGAGCACTCTCCTCCGACGAAGTGGACAGGCGCCCCGCTAGAGGAGTTTCGTCGCGTGGACAACACCAACCGCGGTGAGATCGGTGAGCACTTTCTCAGGCGGTACCTGGTTCGCAACGGCATGAGCGTGTCCTCAGAATCTCGCACCGACCCCACGGATCTGATCATCGAGAACCGGCGATTCGAGGTCAAGACAGCATCTGAGGACGTAGGCGGGAACTTTCAGTTCAACCATGTGAGACTCGACCGGCGGTACGACTACCTGCTCTGCCTGGGCATTTCACCGTCGTCCATCTGGTTCAACGCCTGGCGCAAGGGCGAGGTAGCTGAGGAACGTGCTGGCAGCCTGGTTCGAATGGCAGAAGGCCAGAGCGTCACGTTCAAGCTGACCAAGAGGCTCGCCGACATGAGGCCCATCGAGGCGTTACCAGAGTGGGTCCGCACAACACTCGCCGACGAGTCGTAACGCCTGAGCTAGCCCTGGGACGGTCTCGCTGAACCGGGCGGCGACAAGTCGAGTCGTCCCCAAGACTGCCTTGTTTGTTTTGTTATATTCTGTTTTGTTTGTTATATTTCGGCTACTTATTGCTATGTACTGGGCCTGCCAGTGCGAAACCGCTAGCGGATGGCGTGGATGTAGCCGCCCTTGGTGCCGACCACGATGAGGCCGTCCCAGACCGCCGGGGTTGACTCGATGCAGGCGCCCAGCGAGATGCTCCACAGCTCAGGCGGCTCAACCGTCGTGTCGCTCACGTCGAAGGCGTAGAGCCCGCCGCCGCAGTCGCCCTGGATCCATACGTCGTCCACGATGGCGGGGCTGGGCCAGGTGGGGCCGGGCAGCTTCTTGGTCCAGCGCACCTCGCCGGTGGCGGTGTCCACGCCGTAGACGTGGCCGGTGTGGGTGGGCACGATCAGCAGGTCGCGGTGCAACCCCGGAGTGGCCCACACTCCCGACCCGTTCAGCGCGCCCCGCACATGCACGCTCCACACCAACGGATCATCGGGCCGGCTCGGGTCGAGCTTGATGATCTGGCCGACCTCGTGGGACCGGTCCGTGCCCCGCTGGTACTCGACCCCGGCGTAGATCATGCCCTCGGCGTCGATCACCAGCGAGGCGTCGGTGTCGTCGCCCGTCCAGAAACGGAACACCCGCTCGGGCACGTCGGCCGGGTCGTCCCGCAGCCCGGCGATGTCCCAGCCCTGCACCAGCCCGCCCGAGTTGGCGAAGTACACGGTGTCGCCGCTGACGGCCACCGAGTTCTCGATCGACAGCTCCCGGTCCACCGCGGCCAGCAGCTCGTCGTCCCAGCCGGGCGCATGGAACACCACCTGCGGGTCGGCGGTCACCAGACCGTTGGCGCTGTAGCCCCGGTTCAGCTTCACGATGTGGAACCGTGAGTTCTCGCCGCCGATGAACAGGTGGTCGTCGATCACCATGCCCGAGCTGTCCCAGTCGTCGTTCCACATGATCGGACCCAGGTCGTAGGCGCCCAGCGACCACAGCTCCCGGGGCGTCCCCGCGTCGAAGGCCACCACCCGGTACTTGTTGTCGCGGCTGCCCACGTACACCAGCGGATAGCCGTCGGGGTCGATCGTCACCGACCCCTTGATGATGTCGCCGGTATCGAAGTCGGGCAGCAGCCGCTCTCCGGTGTCGGCGTCGAGGAAGTGCACGCTGCCGCTGAACGCCCCGACCACCACCCAGGTGCGGCCGTCCCGCTCGAAGACAGCGGGCTGGCCCGTCCAGCCGGTGCCGCACCACTCTCGGAGCTCGCCGCCGGTCGACGACAGCGAGCACATGGGATCACCCCTGGGGAAGTGCCAAGCCATCTCCGGCACCCGCGGCACCGGCCCCTTGCCGTAGTAGGTCCGGGTCGGGTTGCCCCGGAACGTGAGCAGACCCTCCACGGTGTCGCCCCACGGCTGTCCGGAGGTCTCCGGATCCACCCAGCCCTCGAACGGTGGCACCGTGGTTGTCGTGGTCGTAGTGGTCGTTGTCGTGGTGGTCGTCGTGGAAGTCGTGGTGGCCACCTCGGCCGAAGCCGCGCCGAGGGCTGTCCCCGGGGCGGCGCCGGGCGCAGCACCCGAGCCCTCGGCGGCGCCGGCGCCGTCGGACTCAGCCCGGTCCAACTGCGACGCCCACCTCGCCACCAGCACTGCGGCCAGCACCAGGGTGGCCGCGGACAGCGCCACCAAGCGCACTCTCCTCGACCGCCCGGTCACGGCTACATCATGCCCACACAGGCGAGGATCGCCGCCGCCGGGAGTGCCGTTCTGCTGTCAACCGGTGGTCGTAGGATCGAGGCGTGACCGCGGACGAGCACCCGCTGACCGTCGCCTTCGACGCCGACGACACGCTGTGGCACAACGAGGACCTGTTCCTGGACGTGCACAACGAGTACGAGGAGCTGCTGTCGCCGTGGGCCGACGCCGCCACGGTGGACGACCGGCTGCACGAGGTCCAGATGACGAACCTTCCCCGCTTCGGCTACGGCGTGAAGTCGTTCACCCTGTCGATGATCGAGGCAGCCGTGCGCATCAGCGGGGGCGAGGTCGACGCCGACCGCATCACCACGATCATCGGCTATGGCAAGCGGCTCCTCGACCGGCCGGTCGAGCTGATCGACGGTGTCGAGGAGGTGCTCGACGCTCTCGGGCACCACCGGCTGATGGTCATCACCAAGGGCGACGTGCACGACCAGCTGGCCAAGGTGGCCGCCAGCGGACTGGCCGAGCGCTTCTGGCGGGTCGAGGTGGTGGCCGACAAGGAAGCGGCCGTCTACGGCGAGCTGCTCGAGCGCCACGGGATCGACCCGACCAGGTTCGTGATGGTCGGCAACTCTCTGCGCTCCGACGTGCTGCCGGTGCTGGAGCTGGGCGGGTCCGCGGTGCACGTCCCGTACCCGATCACATGGCGGCACGAGAACGAGCACGACGGCCACGACGTCGACGTGACCACCCTGGAGGCCCTGCGGGAACTGCCGCAGCTGCTGATGAACTGGGCCCCGGGCGGCGAACTGGGTGCCGGCATGGCCGGGCCGGCCGGCACCGGGGGACGTTACGGCGTCCACCCGGCATGAGGAGGCTCACCCCGCACGAGATCGCCGGCTACGACCTCGTGCCCGCCGACCTGGCCCGCCGGGCTCGGGTGCAGAAGGTTCCGGTGCTGTCACCCGGAATGCACGGCATGACCCTGGGACGGCTCATCCTCGTGCTCCGCGACGACGACCGGTCCGGCCGGCGAACCCTGCTCGCCCACGAGCTGGTTCACGTCGAGCAGTACGCCGAGCTGGGCATGGCCCGGTTCCTGCGGCGATACGTGGGGGAGTACCTCGCCAACCTCTGGCGGCTGCGCAACCACCGGCGCGCCTACGAGGCCATTTCGCTCGAGGCCGAGGCCCGGGCCGCCGCCGCCCGCTGGCGGAGCGAACTTCCGGAGGTTGTGGGGGATAGTTCCCCTTAACCGCCGGAAGTTGGTGCAGGATGCCGTCCCGGGGTGGCTCAGTACTCGTAGAAGCCGCGGCCGGTCTTGCGGCCCAGCCGGCCCGCGGCCACCATGCGGCGAAGCAGCGGGGGCGGCGCGTAGAACCTCTCGGCGTACTCCGCGTACAGCGACTCGGCCGTGAACAGGCACACATCGAGCCCGATCAGGTCGGCCAGCGTCAGCGGACCCATGGGATGGCCCGCGCCCAGCTTCATGGCGTCGTCGATGTCGGTTGCGGAGGCATGCCCCGACTCGTACATCTCGATGGCCTGGCAGATGTAGGGCACCAGCAGCTTGTTGACCACGAAGCCGGCCCGGTCCGGAGCCGGCACCACCCGCTTGCCGAGCGTGTCGGTGGCGAACGCGGTGGCCGCCTCGGTCACGGCCGGGTCGGTGAGCTGGGTGCTGATCACCTCGACGAGCTTCATCACCGTGGCCGGGTTGAAGAAGTGCATGCCCAGCACCTGCTGGGGACGGGATGTGCCCATGGCCACATCGATGATCGGGATCGACGACGTGTTGGTGGCCATGATCGCCGACGGGTCCAGCACCCGGTTGAGCACCCCGAAGATCTCCAGCTTGAGCGGCAGTCTCTCGGGCACGGCCTCCAGCACCAGTTGGCAGCCGGCCAGGTAGTCCAGGTCGGTAGTCCAGGAAATGGCCGAGGCCGCGGCCTCTCGGGTGGCCTCGTCGAGCTTGCCCCGGGCGACGCCCCGGTCCATCGAGCCCTCGACCCGGCCCCGGCCCGCCTCGACCAGCTCCGGCGTCGCCTCACGGGCCACCACCTGAAGGCCGTTGCGGGCTGCCACCTCCACGACCCCACTGCCCATGGTCCCGACGCCGATCACGCCGACTGTGCTGATCTCCATGTGTGCCTGCTCCCGTTCGAGCTCGTCCTCGGGGGACTGTTGACGGTACTCAGTCCGACTCGCTAATCGTCACCGAGTTGATGGTCACATCGGTGAGGGGCCGGTCGTTGCGGTCGGTCTCCACGTTCTGCATGGCTTCCACCACGTCCAGTCCCCGCACGACCTTGCCGAACAGCGAGTACTGGGGCGGCAGCCCGGCGCCGCCCGGCCCGCTGATGATGAAGAACTGGCTGCCGTTGGTGTCCGGCCCGGCGCTGGCCATGGCCAGCGAGCCGATCTCGTAGCGTCCCGGCTTGGGCAGCTCGTCGGCGAACCGGTAGCCGGGGCCGCCCCGACCGGTGCCGGTGGGGTCGCCGCCCTGGCACACGAAGCCACTGATGATGCGGTGGAAGATCACGCCGTCGTAGTAGTGGTACCGGGCCAGCACCACGAAGTTGTTGACCGTCAGGGGCGCGGCCACCGGGTCGAGGGCGATGGTGAGCGACCCCATGGAGGTGTCCATCGTCGCCGTGTAGCGCTTGGAGGCGTCGATGCACATCGGCGGCGGTCGGCTGAACTGGCGACGGACCGGACTCGATCCGTCCTCGGCGGGGCAGGGGGTGGCAGCCACAGCTGATTCCTCGCAGTCACGGTTCGGGGTCGGGAAGGCCGGGCGACCCTACCGGCGTGGTGCCCGCTCTTGTTCGTTTGGCTACGCGGGCCGCTCGGGCCCAGGACTCCCGCTCTTGCGCGGGGGCATCATCCACCGGCGCGTTACCGCGCTCTATGGTGACGCCCGTGCGGTTCTTGATCCGGCGATCGAACCCGCCGAGCGGCACCGGCGTGGCCATGGCCGCGCTCGCGGACGCGCTCCACTCGCTGCGTTGCGAGCGCTGCGACGTCACCTGGCGCGGGTCGTCGTCGGTGCCCTGCTGGTGCTGCGGCGCCCCCGGCGACATCCGCGGCGAGGTGCGCATCTTCGCCGACTGACCCGCCGATAGGGTCGGCGCCATGACGCTGCACTGGTCCGACACCGGGGTCGAGGTCCACAAGGTGGTCGTCGGCCCGGTCGACAACAACGTCTTCGTGATCCGCTGCACGTCCACCGGCGAGGCGGTCCTGATCGACGCGGCCAACGAGCATGAACGCCTGCTGGAGCTGTGCCGCGGGCTCGGCGTGCGGACCGTGCTCGAGACCCACGGGCACTGGGACCACATCCAGGCCATCCCGGCGGTGCGCGACGCCGGCTACGAGGTGGGAGTGACCGCCGAGGACGCGGCCATGCTCCCCAGCTACGACTACCTGCTGACCGACGACACCGTCATCGAGATCGGCCGCCTCCGGCTGCGCACCCTGCGCACGCCGGGCCACACCCCCGGCTCGATGTCGTTCCATGTGGAGGGGACGCCGTTGCTGTTCACCGGCGACACGCTGTTCCCGGGCGGGCCGGGCGCCACGCAGTACGAGGGGGGCGACTTCCCGACCATCATCCGCTCGATCGAGGACCGCATCTTCAGCAAGTTCGACGGCTCCACGGTCGTGCTGCCCGGCCACGGCCTCGACACCACCATCGGCGACGAGTCCCCGCACCTCGACGAATGGATCGCCCGGGGCTGGTGAACGCCGGGCCCCGGTAGCTTGACCGGCCAGAGCTGGCAGACCGCAGAACCAGGAGGTCCCATGACCAGGCTTCTCGAAGGCAAAGTGGCGCTCGTCACCGGCGCAGGACGCGGCATCGGGCGCGAGCACGCCCTGATGCTCGCCGAGCACGGCGCCAAGGTCGTAGTCAACGACCTGGGCGGCGACGAGTTCGGAGGGGGCGCGGACGTGACCCCCGCCGCCGAAGTGGTGGGCGCCATCACCTCGGCCGGGGGAGAGGCGGTCGTCAACGGCGGCAGCGTGGCCGGCTTCGACGACGCCGGGGCCATGGTGCAACAGGCCATCGACACGTTCGGCGACATCAACATCGTGGTCAACAACGCCGGGATCCTGCGGGACCGGATGGTGTTCTCGATGACCGAGGACGACTGGGACGCCGTGCTTGCCGTCCACCTCAAGGGCACCTTCGGGCCGTCCCACCACGCCGCGGCGTACTGGCGCAACAAGGCCAAGTCGGGCACCGATACCTACGGGCGGATCATCAACACGTCGTCGCCGTCGGGGATCTACGGCAACGTCGGCCAGACCAACTACGGCGCAGCCAAGGCCGGCATCGCCGCCTTCACCGTGATCGCGGCCCAGGAACTGGTCCGCTACGGCGTGACCGTCAACTGCCTGGCCCCCACAGCCTGGTCGCGCCTCACCGCGCCGCTGATGGGTGGCGACGAGGCCTCCGAGGAGTTCAAGGACAGCATCGACCCCCGCTGGATCGCGGTGGTCACCGCCTGGCTGGCCAGCCCCGAGGCGGCCAACGTGACCGGACGCGTATTCGACGTGCGGGGCAAGAATCTCGGCATAGCCGAGGGATGGCACCTGGGCCCCGTCGAGGTCCAGCCGGACAACCCCGCCGAGTTGGGTCCGGTGATGTCCAAACTGATGGCCGCGGCCCGCCTGAACGCCGACATGTCCGGCCGCGACCACGAGGGCCCGGGCTTCCCGAGCCAGTCGATATAGAGGCCCCGCGGATAGACGGGCGACCCGGCCCATACGGGGCGGGGCCGTGGC
>VYBO01000075.1 GCA_009844405.1 Acidimicrobiaceae bacterium | reverse complement strand
ATCAACCACGGCCCCGCCCACGCCCCCGACCAGCCCCTACCGCTGGCAGCCCACACCAAGGCACAGCCGGTGCCGGCAACAGCGGGCAACGGCACCCATCACGGCACCGAGCCCACCGATGCCAACTCCGCGACTCTCAGGCCCGGGCCGGCAGACGCAGGCGTCCCGAGATTCCGGTCCGGGCCGGCGGCCGCCAGGGCCGTGCTCCGCAGCGCCAGACCCGAGCCGCTGTTCACCCCCGACTAGCCGAAACGGGAATCAGAGCCACCGCCCCGGACCGGAGACCGGGATCCCGGGCTCGGGCCTGGGACAAGGCCGACCACTTCCTAGAGCTTGCTCTGCTGGGCAACTCCGGGATGTCGGGGTGGCCCGGATAGAGCGCGGTGCTGACCTCATCGAGAGCGCGGCCGACAGGCAGGAGGTTCTCGTCCATGAAGATGCCCCGGATCTCACGCAAGGGTCAAGAAGCGGACGGCGTCGTCGACGGCCGCGGGTGCGACGTCCCACATCCTCGCGACTTCGCTCCGGCGCTCGCCGGCGGCCACGGCTTCTGCGAGGACGTCGGCCCGTAGGCGCCGGCCCGCGATCGTCGGCCGACCCGACGAGTACTCGGGGTCGGCGACGATGGTCCCGTCGAGCACGATCCGCTCGACGGCGCCCATGGCCCGGTTCAGGGCCCGGCCCAGGTCGGCGCCCTCGGGCAGGTCGAGCAGCGTCTCGAACCGGGACTGCTCGGGGCAGGTACAGCGCGCCCGCCGCCAGGTAGTCGTCGGGGCCGATCGGACGGCGGGCAGAGCCCGGGACCAAGGCTTCGGCGGCCTGGGCGAACCGCTCGTCGGCGTACGTCAGGAAGATGAGCCCCAGCACGGGCGCGGCGTACTACGAGGCCTTCAGCCCCGAGTTCGCCCGAAGCTAGTCGGCCGCCTCCCAGAGCTTGCTCCGCAGTTCGCCGAGATCCGTCGCCACGCCTCTCCAATCAAGCTAGCGTCGCATCACCTGCGTCAGCGCTGTCTCCGAGTTCGTCACGACGGCGAGAACTGGACAAGACTCCACCGCCCAAAGCGGGCATCAGACGGTATCCGCCCAGCTTGATGCCAGCGTCAGCAAGTTGCTTCACTGCCTGACGGCTGCGCTCCAGCGCCGTGGGATCCACCGCCGGGTTGGCTTTGGCGATCCTGTCTATCTGTTCACGGTTCATAAGAGTTGCCTTCCTTGGGTTCCTAGAAGAAGTGGGGGGCGTGTACGAATGTGCTTTGGCCGGTTCGAGCCATATAGTCCCGCAAGAACCAGAAGTAGTCCCAGACCGCAGCTTTGAGGACTGGATCATCACCAAAGTCATCGATTTGGAGCTTCAACTCGGCGCGCAATGTCTTCATGTCAATGCCGCGGCCGTGAGTTAACCATCTCGTATGATTGCTAAGTTGTTCAGCAATCTCGGTTGCGCGCTGCTCCCGCATCGTCTGGGTAACAGTGGCGGAACGAGTCTCGGTCTTCTTCCAATCCTTGAACTTGTACTGAGTGAGCCAGAGTTTCAATAACTCGATCGATAGATCCCGCGCCAATTCAAACTGATGAAGTTCTGCTAGATCCAGCTTGCCCAGTAAAACTAGCTCAGCCGTCGATAGTGATCCATGGTTGCTCTTTTCGATCAGACGTTCATACTGTGCGAGGTAGGATAACGCGGGCACCAAGTGGTCGTCAATCACTAGTTGTGGATCGATTGGCCCAAGACAAGAATGGTAATCCATCAGAATAGCGTCACCGGACATGACCAGAACTGTTCCCGCCGACATCGCTTTGTCCGGTACTACGAACTTGACCTAAGCATAATGTTCTCGTAACACACGCACAATGCGTTCAACGATCTCGACCACACCGCCTGGCGTGTCCAAGATCACGAACAGGCTCTCTTTGCGGTCATTCCTGGCTTCAATAGCCATCTTGACGAGGTGCTCGACACCATCTTGCAGTGGTGAAATGATCGTAAGGCCATCTGCATCCAAGATGTCTTCCAAGGCAGAAAGGCGAGTCGCGGCCCACCCGCGCGCGCTGTCCTGAGCAGTTGGAGGAACCAGATTCCTAGCGGTCTCGTCCTTCTGGCTCATGCATGCACCTAGATCGGCTGTACTCGTCTACTGGCAGCCTCGCGACGGCCACAGTCGCCAACATAGCGGTTTCGGTCGCCGAGGCCGTGCCACCGTCGCGGGACGTCTCCTCCGGCCTGCTGGCCCGCGGACGGGCCCAGGCAGGCCGCCCGCCTGGCCGATGCCGTGCACGTCGTCCCGATCGAGCAGTGAGACCACGTTGCCCGTACCTCCTTGCCCGAAGTCCCAGTTCGCCGCGTCGAAGCTATCTGCCGGCACCGCGATCGTGGTCCGTCCGACGGGGGGTCGGAGTTGGGGCCGGGCGCTGCGAGACTGGGCCTGTGCAGGCCGAAGTGGAGAAGATCATCGAGATCATCCGGCCGGCCATCCAGGCCGACGAGGGCGACATCAGCCTCATTGAGGTCGACGAGGCGACCGGCGTGGTCACCGTCGAGCTCTTCGGCGCCTGCGTCACCTGCCCGGCGTCCACCCAGACCCTCAAGGCGGGCATCGAGCGGATCATGCGCGACCGGGTGCCGGGCGTGACCGAGGTGGTCGAGGTGAACGCCCTGGGCATGAGCGAGATGTCCGTCTCGCTGTAGGCGTGAGCGACACGCCGGAGGTGGTGCCCCGGCCCCCTGAGCGCCGCTGCTACCGGCACCCCGACCGCCGCGGCGGGGTCAGCTGCCAGCGATGCGACCGGCTGATCTGCGTGGACTGCATGCACCAGGCCTCGGTCGGCTTCCACTGCCCGGAGTGCGTCGTCCGGCGCGGCGCACGGCCGGTGACCGCGAGTCGACAGATGACGGCGAGCGCCTCGCGTCCGGTGGCCACCCGAGTGCTGCTGGCGCTGAACGGGCTGGCCTTCCTGTACTCGGTGGCGGCCAGCCGATCGGCCCGGGGCATCACCCGTATCGACGGCGGCGTGCTCGAAGACGGGAGTCTCCTGGCCAGGGCGGTCACGCTGAGGGGCGGCGGCCTCGAATTGATCGGCGTCGATGCCGGCGAGTACTACCGGCTGGTCACGTCGGCGTTCCTGCACGACGGGATCTTCCATCTGGCCTTCAACATGTACATCCTCTGGATCCTCGGGCAGATGCTCGAGGCCGGCTTCGGGCGGGCACGGTTCCTGTCGCTGTTCGTCGTGTCGATGTTCGGCGGGGCGTTCGGCGCGCTGCTGCTGTCGGCGCCGAACTCACCGACGGTGGGGGCCTCGGGTGCCGTGTTCGGCTTGATGGGCGCCGCCGTGCTGGTGCACCGGGCCGTCGGCGGCAGCATCTGGCGCTCGCCGCTGGCGCCGCTGCTGATGCTCAACATCGTCTTCACGCTGCTGATCCCCCGAATATCGATCGGCGGGCACTTCGGCGGGCTGATCGCGGGTGCCTTCCTGGGGGCATTGATGCTCGCCCTGGAGCGTCGCAACGCTCCGGTCTGGGCGACGGTGTCGGTGGGGGGCATGCTCTCGGCGCTGCTGGTCGCAGGATCGGTGTTTGCCGCCGCCCAATAGCTGTCCGTCCCTTTGGAATTGGCAGCGTCTTGCGCCCTATGGGGCACATTCTGCTGCCAATTCCTGGTCGGGTCCGCCTCGGGCCTCGGTCCGTAGGATGAGAGGGTGTCCGGTCCGTCCGAGATCTACCTGGACCACGCCGCCTCCACGCCGCTGAGACCCTCGGCCCGCGACGCGTGGCTGGCCGCCGCCGAACGGCACCACGCCAACCCCACCGGGTCTCATCTGGCGGCCCGTGAGGCCCGCAAGGCCTTGGACCGGGCCCGGGAGCAGGTGGCCGCCGCTCTCGGCGCCGGTCCGGGCGAAGTCGTGTTCACGTCCGGCGGGAGCGAGGCCGACAACATGGCCGTCCGGGGCGCTCTCGGGGCCCGGGACCCGGAGGCGGTGGCAGTGACCACCGAGGCCGAGCACCACGCGGTGCACGACCCGGTGGAGCGCTCCGGCGGCGTGTTCGTGGGTGTGGACGAGCGGGGCGTCGTAGACCTGGGTGCCCTGGCCGGCGTGCTTCGACGCCGCGACGGCGATGTCGCGGTGGTGTCGGTGATCGCGGTCAACAACGAGACCGGCTCGATCGCTCCGCTGCGGGAAGTGGCCGGCATCGTGCGAGACCTGGCCCCGGGGGCGTGGTTGCACACCGACGCGGTGCAGGCCCCCAACTGGATCGACGTGGCCGCGGAGACCGCGGGCTACGACCTGATCTCGGTGACCGGCCACAAGGTGGGCTCGCCGGTGGGCACCGGCGTGCTGATCGCGCGCGACGGCGTGGAACTCGACCCGCTGATCGTCGGCGGCGGCCAGGAGCGGGGCCGGCGGGCCGGCACCCCCGATGTGGCCGGAGCGGTGTCGTTCGCGGCCGCGCTTACTGAGACCGTCGAGCAGCGCGAAGGCAGCGTCGAGCGGCTCCGCGTCCGCCGCGACGCCCTGATCGACGGCCTGATCGACCGGCTCGGCGACCGGGTCCAGGTCTCGGCGGCCCGCACCAACGGCGACCGCAGCCACATCGCGGCCGGCATCGCCAACGTGTGCATCCGCGGTGTGCAGAGTGAGGCCCTGCTGTTCCTGATCGACGCCGACGGCGTGCGGGCCTCGGCCGCCTCCTCGTGCTCCAGCGGAGCGCAGGACCCGTCCCACGTGCTGGCCGCCATGGGAGTGCCCCGCGATGTGGCCCTGGGGTCGCTGCGCCTGTCGCTCGGCCACACCACCGTTGATTCCGACGTGGAGCGGGCCGTCGATGTGATCGCGGAGTCGGTCGGACGCCTCGACCGCTTCGGCGGAGGCTGAGATGGCTGGGTCGGCGAACGGCGCCCGCGGGGCAAGGGTCCTGGTGGCCATGTCGGGCGGGGTGGATTCGTCGGTGGCCGCGGCGCTCCTGCTTGAGGCCGGCTATGACGTGGCCGGGGTCACTATGAAGCTGTGGGGCGGTCCCAGCGACACCGGCTGCTGCTCGGTGTCGGATGTGGACGACGCTCGCTGGGTGGCCGACCAGCTCGGCATCGAGCACCACGTCTTCAACTTCGGCGACGACTTCGAGCGCCACGTCGTGGAGCCCTACGTGGCCGACCACGCCGCGGGCCGCACCCCGAATCCGTGCGTGGAGTGCAACCGCCACATCAAGTTCCACCGGCTTCTGCGCCGGGCCGACGCCCTCGGCTTCGACCTGGTGGCGACCGGCCACCACGCCCGCGTCGTCAACGGATCCGGCGGGCCCCGCCTGGCACGGGGCGTCGACGAGGCCAAGGACCAGTCGTACGTGCTGCACATGCTCGACGCGTCTGTGCTGGACCGGCTTCTGCTGCCGGTGGGGGAGACGACCAAGGACGAGGTCCGGCGCGAGGCCGAGGCTCGGGGTCTGGTCACGGCCCGCAAGCCCGACAGCCAGGACGTGTGCTTCATCACGGCCTCGGCGGGCCGCCGGAAGTTCCTCGGCCAGCGCATCCCGATGCGTCCGGGTCGGCTGGTGGACACCGCGGGCCGGCAGGTCGGCACGGTCGAGTCGTTCGAGTTGGTGACGGTCGGCCAGCGCCGCGGCCTGGGAGCCGTCGGCGGCGGATCACCCCGCTACGTGCTGGACGTGGACGCCGGCTCGGCCACGGTCACGGTGGGGGACCGAGCCGCGCTCGACTGCTCAGTCACGCCGCTGAAGGAGTGGCGCTGGACGAACGGGCCGGTGCAGGGACCGGTGGGTGTGCAGACCTCAGCGCACGGCCCAGCCGAGTCCGCAACCATCGA
Source organism: Acidimicrobiaceae bacterium (assembly GCA_009844405.1). GTDB lineage: Bacteria > Actinomycetota > Acidimicrobiia > Acidimicrobiales > Aldehydirespiratoraceae > Aldehydirespirator. The sequence goes on along the minus strand of VYBO01000075.1, from coordinate 32,883 downwards.
CGCCGGCGGTTCATCGGTGAACTGGGACGAGCCCCGCCGGAGAGTGGCTCCAGGCCAGAGCGTGGTCGCCTACCAGGGCGACTTCGTGGTCGGCGGAGGAATCGCCGACCGCACTGCGGCGCCTCATCGGATCAGCACGTCGTCCTAGGGCGCCGACGGCTGGAAGCGGGTCGAATCCCGCCCTATGCCCAGGCGTTCGGCATGGGAACGAGCCTGCCGTGCACCGGGTCGGCTGCCATGCCCAGCCCCTCGAGCGTGTAGGCACCGAGCAACGGCCGGGCGCCGTCTTCGCCGAACACCACCAGAGTGTTGACACTCTCTCCGTCTATGGTCGCCCTTGCTTCGCCGATGTCGTAGAGGGCGCGCCTCCCGTCGGCCAGCACCAAGCCCACCTGGCGGATCGGCTTCACGCCGAGTCCGTGCAGCAGCCCCGCCGGAACCATCGTGTAGGTCGAACCGGTGTCGACCATCGCCTCCAGTTCCAGTGTCCGCCGGCCGTCGGCGCTCTCGATCCAGACTTGGCAGTCAAACGTTCCCATGCTCTGGACTCCCATCCTGCCCCTCTCAGAGCTCCCTTCGATCGGGTCCCCCAATTTGATACTAATATGCATTTCATGCTATCTGATACCGCAATGAGATGCGACCTACGGGCTTCGCGGCGCGACGTCGGTGCAAGGGAGCGTCAGGCAACTCTGAGGCCGCGGCGCTCGGCGGTGGCCAGCACGGCGGCCGGGCGGCTGGGCGACACCAGGAGGGCGGTGAGCGAGCGCTCCTCGCTGCGGTTGCGTCCCGTCATGACTCCGCCCTCGACGGGCTCGCTGAGACGCAGCTCCAGAGCCATGCCGAAGGCCTGAGCGGTCAGGTCGACCGCGTCGGTGTCGGCGCGGGCCGGGCCGATCGAGTCGATGCCGCGGCGGCCGAGGGGCAGCGGCTCGGCCACAGCGAGATGGTCATGCAGCACCAGCCCGTTGGGGACGAACACCAGCCAGCGCCGGGCCAGCCGGTACAGGGTGTGGGCTGCGAAGGCCGCCGCGGGCAGTCCCACCGCAGCAGCCGCGGTCCCGGCCGCCCAGCCTCGGTCGGTCAGCAGCAGGGGCCCGGCGGCCACGCCGGTCACCGCGATCGCCCACATCGGCACCGCCAGAGCAACGAGAACGGGGGCGGGCGGGCGCAGCAGGAAACGGCGCTCGTCGCCGTAGCCGGCCGCATCCACTTGGGCTTCGCCGTAGAAGGGGTGGAACACGACGAGGGTGCCGACCAGACAGGCCAGATTCCCGATCACGGCGGCAGGATCTGACGAGGCGGCTGCTGCCAATGCCAGCTCCAGGGTGCCGGCCGGCACGCCGATGCGGGCCACGGTCAACGCCCGAGGCCCAGGAAGAAGCAGCGCGGCGAGCACCAGGGCGTAGGCCAGCCACATGGCCACAGTCACGGTCGTGTGTGCGGCGGCGTCGTCGGATCGCAGCGCGGAGTGGATCAGGTCCCCGAGCAACGCCAGTACTCCGACCGCGAGCCAGGCCGCCACCGCGCCGGCTCGTGCCGTCAGCGCGGTCCGGGCCCGGATTCGTTCGACGGCGCGCGCGTCACCCTTCACGGCCGCCATTGTGGCACCCGGCAGCGATGGCGCGGCACTAGGACGGCCAACCCGCAGATGTAGCCTCGCGACGATGGCCGGAGCAGGTAACGCCGGAGAGGGAGCGGGAGCGGATTCCGCCGCACGCGTTCGCGATCTGCAGGCCCTGCTCAACCACCATTCCGCGCTCTACTACGAGGGCAGGCCCGAGATACCCGACGCCGACTTCGACGACCTGCTCAACGAGTTGAAGGCCTTGGAGACACGGCACCCCGAGCTGGTCCATCCCGAGTCGCCCACCCAACGCGTGGGCGCCCCGCCCGACGACACCGTGTTCGCGCCGGTGCGCCACGACCCGCCCATGATGTCGCTGCACAACGCTCTCGACGTCACCGAACTGCGGGCGTGGAACGAACGGGTGCATCGCGCCCTGGCCGTGGGCCGGGACCGGCCGCCTGCCGGCCGGCCGGCCCTTCCGGGTACCGAGGAAGCGTGCCCCGCCGAGTCAGCGGAAGCGGCAACGGAGGAAGCGGCCGCGGCCGAGGATGCGGGCCCGGGCGACTACACGGTGGAGCTGAAGTTCGACGGGCTGGCCATCTCGGTGCGCTATGTCGACGGCGTGCTGGTGCGGGCCGCCACTCGGGGCGACGGCCGCACCGGCGAGGACGTCACCCATTCGGTGCGCACCATCGCCGACATACCCATCCGGCTCAGCGGGCCTGCCCCCCCGATCCTGGAAGTGCGCGGCGAGGTGATCCTGCGCCTCTCCACCTTCGACAGGCTCAACGCCCGCCGGATCGAGCGGGGCAAGAAGTCGTATGTCAACCCCCGCAACGCGGCCGCCGGCTCGCTTCGCCAGAAGGACGCCCGGGTGACCGCCGAGCGGGGCCTCTCGTTCTGGTGCTACCAACTCGGCTACGCCGAGGGCGGGCCCGCCTTCGGTTCCCACATGCAGACGCTCGACTGGCTGGCGTCGCTGGGCCTGCCCGTCAACGAGCATGCCGCCTGCCTGCACGATCTGGCCGCGGTGGAGGCCCATGTGGCCGACTACGAGCGCCGCCGCCACGAGTTCGACTACGAGTTCGACGGCCTGGTCGTGAAGGTCGACGATCTCGCGCTCCAGACGCAGCTGGGGGTCGACGCCAAGGCGCCCCGCTGGGCCGTCGCCTACAAGTTCCCGCCCGAGGAGCGTTCCACCAAGCTGCTCGACATCGAGGTGTCGATCGGCCCGTCGGGGCAGGCCACGCCGTTCGCCCGGCTCGAGCCGGTGTTCGTGGGCGGGGTGACGGTCGCGACCGCCACTCTCCACAACGAGGACCAGGTGGCGGCCAAGGACGTGCGGCCCGGTGACACCGTGATCGTGCGCCGGGCCGGCGAGGTGATCCCCGAGGTGGTGGGACCGGTGCTTTCGGAGCGACCGGATGGCTCCGAGCCGTGGTCGTTTCCCCGGGACTGCCCGGTTTGCGGCGAGGCCTTGCAGCGGGCCGAGGGCATCTCGGCCACACAGTGCGTCAACTACTCGTGCCCCCGCCAGATCAGGGGCCGCATCGAGCACTTCGTCGGCCGGGCCGCCATGGACATCGAGTTCCTCGGCGAGCGCAACATCGACCGCTTCGTGACCGAGGGGCTGCTGAAGGACGTCGTGGGCTTGTACTCACTCGACTTCGAGCAGATCGAGCAGATGAAGGGCTTCGGCAAGATCTCGGTGAACAATCTCCGCCAGTCGATCGAGGCCAGCAAGCAGCAGCCGTTGTCGAGGCTGCTGTTCGCGCTCAGCATCCCCGAGATCGGCCAGGTCAATGCCCAGATGCTGGCCGCCGCGTTCGGTGACATAGAGAACATCCAGGAGGCCGACGACGAGGCTCTGGCCGAGGTCGAGGGGTTCGGGCCGATCATCGCGGCGTCGGTGCGGGCCTGGTTCGATGATGCACACAACCGCGGGCTCATCGAGGGGCTGCGAGCGGCCGGGCTGCGCATGGAGGCCGAGCAGCCGGGCGGCGAGGGAGAGGGTGAGCAGCTGCCCCAGACCCTGGCCGGCATGTCCGTGGTGGTGAGCGGCACGCTCGAGGTCTTCAGCCGCGACGGGGCCAAGCAAGCCATATTGGCCAGGGGCGGCTCGGCCCCAGGCTCGGTGTCGGGCCGCACCACCGCGCTGGTGGTCGGCGCGGACCCCGGCGCCTCCAAGCTCCGCAAAGCCGAGTCCTCAGGAGTCCCGGTAATCGACGAGGCCGCCTTCCAACAGCTACTCGAGACCGGCCAACTGCCGTAGCCGCTGGGCGTGAACGACCCACCCGGCTCGCCGTCACGATCTCGGCCGACCAACGGGTCGGGTAGGCACAGAAACCGCCCCAAGAACTTGTGCCGGTGGGGGATGGCCGGCTGTCCGGGACGAGCGAAGCCTCCGCCACCGTGACACAGGGGCGATGTAGGTTTCAGGCCTGTGATCCAAGGGTGCATGCCATCGATGACACGGCGGAGCGAGAGCCGCTCCTGCGCCCTGTGATGACGTGAGCATCCCGATGCAGCGCGCAGGCACGGCCACGTCCAGTTTCGGTGTGAGCCGACGGGAGGGACACGACTCTTCGGCGTTCTATGGGCGCTTTCCGGTGCCGGAAACCAGCAGCGACGACCACATCGCGCTGCCTGTGTGCCGGGACCACCTCTGGGTGGGCGACGCTCGGTTCATGCGTCAAGACCAGGTAGCGGATAATTCGGTCGCGCTGGTCGTGACCTCGCCGCCGTACTACGCGGGCAAGGAGTACGAGGAGGCTGTCGGGGAGGGTCATGTCCCGGCCAGCTACCAGGACTACCTGCAGATGTTGCGAGATGTGTTTGCGGTGTGCTGCCGCAAGCTCGAGCCGGGTGGACGCATCGCGGTCAATGTTGCCAATCTGGGACGGCGTCCCTACCGCTCGCTGTCCTCAGACGTGATCGGGATCCTTCAGGATGACCTGGGTCTCCTGTTGCGAGGTGAGGTGATTTGGCGCAAAGCCGAGGGTGCCGCCGGAAACTGCGCTTGGGGAAGCTTCGAATTGCCGAGCAATCCGGTCCTCCGCGATCTGACCGAGCGCATCGTGATCGCGTCCAAAGGCCGGTTCGACCGGGCTCTGTCCCCGTCCGACAGGGCTGCTCGAGAGTTGCCCTCTCGCCCGACGACGAACGCGGACGAGTTCATGGACGCCACGGTCGATGTCTGGGAAATCCCGGCTGAATCAGCTTCCCGGGTGGGACATCCAGCGCCGTTCCCGGTCGCTCTGCCAGAGCGACTGATCGACCTCTACACCTATGAGCAGGATCTTGTGCTCGATCCCTTCATGGGCTCGGGAACGACGGCAGTTGCGGCGGTCCGCACCGGTCGCCACTACGTCGGTTTCGACACCGATGACGGCTACATCGAGTTGGCCAAACGGCGCATCGCCGAGGAGAGGGAGCGCGGCCTCGAAGGCACGAGTCCCCCGCGGTGGCAATCGATGAACGTAAACGGCCAGTCTCGGCTGTTCGAGCGTCCTGATGAGGATGCTCGCCAGACAACCTCCGCCTCAACGGTGTCCGCCATCGGAGCCGATCCCTCGCCGGACGAGGACTTTCAGGCTCGGTCTGTGCGTGAAGGCCGCAAGGCGCAGGAGAAGGCCCGGAGAGTCCTGGAGGAGTGCGGCTTCAGACAGATCCGTGACAAGGTCTCGTTCTCCTGTGGTGTCGAGGTCAACTTCTCCGCTGTCGACCGGCAGGGCCAGCGATGGCTGTTCGACGTGTCGGGCGCATTCAGCGTCACCCAACGTCCCGGGCTTCGTCGTACCGACACACTTTGGAAGGCGCTCGGCAAGGCGGCGGTACTGCACTCGCGCCCGGACAGAGATCCTCTGGTTCTCCTGACCACCGACCGACCAGTACCCAACAGTGCCGGGAACCGTGCCCTCCAAGCGGTAACGGGCACCGACCTTCCCGTGTATGCCGTCATCGAGATGGAAGATGCTGAGGACTTGAAGCTGCTGAGTGCCTTGGCAAGCGGTGAAGCCTGAATGGCCAACCCATCCGGATCGTTCGATGCCTCCGGCGGCGTCAGGTCGGGATTAGCACTGCCGTTTCCGGGTGGAGCGCGGCCAGTCCCATGTCGAGCGTCACCAACGATCCGCCGAAATGGGCCGCGAGCGCGGTCAGGTAGCCGTCGGTCACCTGCCGATGGCCCATCACCCCCCTGAGCACGGCGGAGTTGTAGCCAATCTCATCGGGCCAGAAGATGTGCTGGGGCAGGGACAAGATCCCGCGCAAAGCTGTCGAGGCACTGCTCGCCCCGACGCCGTTGCGAAGCAGGAAGCGCAACAGCGTCCCCTGGGTGATGGGGCAGGTGGCCAGTTGACCGCCATGGCCCGCGAGCCAATCCTGAGCCTGCCGATGGTGAACATGGTCCGTCACGGTCAGCGCGATCAGGACATTGCCGTCGGCGAGTGTCGCAGTCACTCGTCCTCCAGAGATCTGACGTCTTCAGCCGTGATGGTCCGGCCAAGCGTGACTATGGGCCATCCGGAGTCGGTTGTGTCGATTCGTGGCGTCGCGTCGGGGGCAATGCCGAGGCCGCGCTGGATGCACTCGGTGATGACTTGGCTCATCGTCTTGTGCTGCTGGTGGGCGATCTCCCTGGCCAGAGTATGGAGTTCGGGCGGAAGGTCGATAGTCGTTCGCATCCTCCTATCATAGCATCAACACATCACTGCATCACTATGCGCGAACCTCAAGGTTGCGAGGGCGAGTCAGTACCCACCGGCTAGGACACTTCGAAGCACCAGCGGGCGGTGTCGGCCTCCTCGGGTCGGGCGATCAGCACGAACGTTGCTACTGCGCAGTTGGTGTCGGGTGACAGCGCCTCAATGAGCCTGCCCTCGCCCGGGTCGAACTCGAACCGGTTCAGGCCTTCGATGTGGTTCACCTCGGCCGTAACGTCGACGCCGTTGTCGACCTGCTCGCTGGGGTACACGACCAGCGAGGACAGGCGGTACCGGGCGTCGAGGACCACAGCCACCCGCTGCTGCTGGAGGACCTCGTCGCCGGGGCTCGGGATCACGCGGTCGACCGCGGGGCTCGCAGTGACCGCCTCGATGTCGTCGCCTGAGCCGACCAGGGCAGCCACCACGAAGCCCAGTATCCCGAACAGGGCCAGCGCGGCGATGCTCACCCGGATCCGCAGTGAGCTGAGCGGGGGCGGTGGCCGGCCGGGGCTGGGGTTCCCGCTCCTGCTCGCTTCGCTCACGGGCCGCTCGGGCCCCGGGCCGTTGGAAGTCATCGCAGATCGCACGGTACCGGGCCAGAGTGCGTCGAGCGAGAGCACCGGCCGGTGGCGCCTCGGGCGGTACCGTGACGGCGATGATCGCCGACCAAGAGGCGAGGCGGGCATTCGGCGGCCGATACCGGCTGCTGGAGTTCGTCGGGGAGGGGTCGAACGCTCGCGTCTACGCGGCTGAGGATCTCACTCTGCGCCGGAGGGTTGCGCTGAAGATCCTGCGAGCCGACACCGCCGAGGACGCCCGCTTCACGGAGAGCTTCGCGGACGAGATGCGGGCCACGTCGGCGCTCAGCCATCCTCGGGTGCTGCCCGTATACGACTGGGGCGTCGATCCGCAGCCCTACACGGTGACCGAGTTTCTGGCCGGCGGCAGCCTGGCTGCGCTGCTGCGCGAGGGCTACCGGCTCACTCCGTCGCAGGCGCTCATGGTCGGACTGGAGGCCGCCCGAGCGCTCGTCAACATCCACAAGGGCAGCCGGGCACACCTAGGCCTGACGCCTTCCGCCATCCTGTTCGACTCCGGTGCCCGGCCCTACATCTCGGACCTCGGCCTGGCCGCGGCCCTCGACGAGGCCGCTCGACGGGCGGCCGAGACTGTTGATGCGGGCGCAACCGAGGCCGCCGATGCGGCTGCAGCCCCGGCGGCCGCAGCCGCCGACGACCCGGGTGGCGCGCCGGCGAGCTATTCCCGGATCGAACAGGCGCAGGACGTCCACGATCTGGCTCTGGTGCTCTGCGAGGCGGTCACCGGCTCCAGAGACCTGACCGTCGACGTCGGCGGCCCGGACCCGATCCCCATCACCGCCCTCGGCCCGCTTCAAGCAGTGCTGGAGCGCGCCATCGCAGCCGATCCCATCGGAAGGTTGACGGCCGCCGAGCTGTCATCCGAACTGCTGCGGGTCGCGTCCCTGCTGCCGCGGCCCGACCCGCTCCCGCTGGCCATCTCGAAGGCGCCGCCCGCCGGTGCGGGCCCAGCCCATGGCAGCGGCGAAGCATTCGAGCAGATCGGGCCGACCGTGTCGGAGCGGCTGGCGGTCCCCCACGACGACATCCCCCGACACCGCTGGCCTGGGCTGGCACTGGCCGCCATCCTGGTGCTGGGCGGCGCGGCCGGCGGAGTCTGGGCCTGGCTCTCAGTCGCATCCGATCCCACCGTTCCCGACCTCCAGGGCCAGCCGCAGGCCGCGGCCTCGTCGGCTGCGGCCGAGTCGGGTTGGGCGGTCAATGAGGTGCTGGTGCGGACGCCGGACGCCGAGCGAGGGGAGATCCTCCGCACCGAGCCCGCTGCCGGCACCCCCTTGGCCGAAGGCGAGACGCTGGACGTGTTCGTCTCGCTGGGCGAGCCGCTGATCCCGGTCACCGACCTGGATGTCCTCTACGGCATGACGGTTGACGACGCCGCCGACGAACTGAGGGCGGCGGGCCTCGAGTTCGCCGGCGAGGCGCTCGCCAACGACGACGTCGTCCCGGCCGGGAACGTGATCGGTCTTGACGTGGCCGGCGACGTCTACGAACTGGAGGTCGGCAGCGGCGTCATGCTGCTGGTGTCCGAGGGGCCAGCCGACCGGATCGTCCCCAGGGTGCCTGAGAGCCGGGAGCTGGATGCGGCCGCCGGCGCGCTGGACGCGATCCAGCTGGTGCCGCGGCTCGTGCAGGAGTTCTCCGCCGAGGTGCCCGAAGGCACCGTGATCGGCTTCCGTCCCGCCAGCGGCGACTCGCTGCCGATCGGCAGCACGGTGGAAGTGAGGGTCTCGCTGGGCCCCATGCCGCCGCCGGAGCCAGAGGAGCCGGCTGAGGGCGCGGAGGGCGCGGAAGGCCCCGGGTCCGACGGCCAGGGTTCCGGAGAAGAGGGCTCCGACGGCTAGAGGCCGAGCGGGTGGGCGCACGACTCGACCCGTACGGGCGAGGCCGCGGCCCGAGCGGCCCGTGAGCGCAGCGAACAAGAGCGGGAATGACATCGCTGCGACACGACACGCTTCCATCTACTCGCGCTCGCGGACAGGCGCCGGGCCTATCCTTCCGACGTGTCCGGCCGGATAACCCGCGACGAGGCGGCCCACGTGGCCCGGCTGGCCCGCCTGCGCTTCAGCGACGAAGAGTTCGACGAGCTGGCGACGCAGCTCTCCGCGGTGCTCGACCACGCCGCCGACGTCGAGGCGCTCGACGTGACCGACATCGCGCCGACCTCGCATCCCCATCCGCTCGTCAACGTGACCCGGGCCGACGAGGTTCGGCCGTCGCTCGACCGCGACGAAGTGCTGGCCCAGGCGCCATCGGTGGACGACGGCCAGTTCCGGGTGCCGCCGATCCTGGGCGAGGCACCGTGACCGGACGGGGGCCGCGGCCGGCCGCGCCGCTGGGCGAGGCACCGTGACCGGACGGGGGCCGCTGCGGCTCGCGTCTGTGGAGGAGGCACCGTGACCGCGCTGGGGATCGCCGCGGTGGTGAAGTCCGGAGAACGCACCGCCCTCGACGTGGTGGACGAGCACCTCGCCAGGATCTCCCAGCGAGACGCCGAGATCGGCGCGTTCAACCTTGTGCTGGCCGACGAGGCGAGGACGGCCGCCCGGGAGGTGGACGCCGCAGTGTCGAGGGGCGACGCGGTCGGGCCGCTGGCGGGTGTGCCGGTGGCCCTCAAGGACAACCTGTGCACCAGGGGAGTGCCCACCACTTGCTCGTCGAGGATGCTCGAGGGTTGGCGCCCCCCGTATGACGCCACCGTCGTGCAGCGGCTTCGCGCCGCCGGCGCGGTCATCGTCGGCAAGACGAACCTCGACGAGTTCGCCATGGGCTCGTCCACCGAGAACTCCGCCTTCGGGCCCACCCGCAACCCCCACGACACCGAACGGGTGCCCGGTGGCTCCAGCGGGGGATCAGCCGCCGCAGTGGCCGCAGGGTTCGCACCGCTGGCGCTCGGGTCCGACACGGGAGGGTCGGTCCGACAGCCGGCCGCGCTGTGCGGCGTGGTCGGCCTCAAGCCCACCTACGGCGCGGTGTCGCGCTACGGGCTGGTGGCGTTCGCCTCGTCGCTCGACCAGATCGGCCCCATGGCGGCCAACGTCGCCGACGCAGCAGCCTGCTTCGAGGCCATCTCGGGGCACGACCCGCTCGACTCCACCTCGATCGACGGCGCCCGCGATCCGGTCGTGGCCGGGCTGGGGCAGGGTGTGGACGGCCTGCGGGTCGGGCTGGTGGCCGAGTTGTGCGCCGGCAGCGCCCGCCTTCAGGACGCCGATGGTTTGGACGGGGTCTCGGCCGTCGAGGGCGTCGCAGCCGATGTCATCGCCCGGGTCGACGCCGCCGCCACCGCGCTGGAGGCTGCGGGCGCGGCCGTCACCGTCGTGTCGGTGCCCTCGGCGGTGCTGGGCCTGTCGGCCTACTACCTGGTCGCACCGGCCGAGGCGTCCAGCAATCTGGCCCGCTACGACGGTGTGCGCTACGGGTTGCGGGTGGACGCGGCCAACGCCGCGGAGATGAACGTCAACTCCCGCACGGCCGGGTTCGGCGCCGAGGTGAAGCGCCGGATCATGCTCGGAACCTACGCCCTGTCGGCCGGCTACTACGACGCCTTCTACGGCAAGGCCCTGCGGGTGCGCACGCTGATGCTGCGGGAGTTCGCCGCGGCCTACGCCGGCGTGGACGTCCTGCTGGGCCCGACCGCGCCGACGACCGCGTTCGAGTTGGGAGCCAAGACCGCCGACCCGCTGCTGATGTACCTCAACGATGTGTGCACGATCCCGTCGAACCTCACGGGCCACCCGGCGGTGTCGGTGCCCTTCGGCGGCGGCGACGACGGTCTCCCGGTGGGAGTGCAGCTGATGGGACCGGCCCTGTCGGAGCCGGTGCTGCTGCGGGCCGCGGCCGTGCTCGAGCAGGCCGCACCCTCCGGCGGGGGCGCTCCATGAGCCGGGCTGTTCCCCAGCGGGAGCCGGCCGTGCCCGACGACTGGGAGCTGGTGGTCGGCTTGGAGGTCCACGTGGAGCTGAGCACGGCCACCAAGCTGTTCTGCGGCTGCGCCAACCGCTTCGGCGACGAGCCCAACACCAACGTGTGCCCGGTGTGCCTGGGGCTGCCGGGCTCGCTGCCGGTGGTCAACGCGGCGGCGGTGGACTTCGCCATGCGCCTGGGTCGGGCGCTGGGCTGCGAGGCCCGGGGAGCCGTCTTCGCCCGCAAGAACTACTTCTACCCGGACATGCCCAAGGCCTACCAGATCTCGCAGTACGACCAGCCCACCAACACCGACGGCCGCCTCGAGCTGCCCGGCGGCCACACCGTCGGCATCGAGCGGGCCCACATCGAGGAGGACACTGGCAAGACCACCCACATCGGCGGGGGCGGGCGCATCCACGACGCCGACTATGCACTGGTCGACTACAACCGGGCCGGCGTCCCGCTGGTGGAGATCGTCAGCCGTCCCGACATCCGCGGCGCCGAGCAGGCCCGGGCCTACGTGCGCGAGCTGCGGGCCATCCTGCTGGCCGTCGGCGTGTCCGACGCCCGGATGGAGGAGGGCTCGATGAGGGTGGACGCCAACGTGTCGGTCCGCCCGGCCGGCTCCGACGAACTCCGGACCCGCTGCGAGATCAAGAACCTGAGCTCGCTGCGAGCGCTGGGCCGGGCCATCGTCTACGAGGCGCAGCGCCATGTGGATCTGTGGTCCGGCGGCGAGCGGCCCCGCCAGGAGACCCGCCACTGGGACGAGGCGAACGGGCGCACCACGCCGGGCCGGTCCAAGGAGGACGCCGACGACTACCGCTACTTCCAAGACCCCGACCTGGTGCCGCTGGCGCCGGCGGTCGAGAAGATCGCGGCCATCGACGCGGCCCTGCCGCCGCTGCCCGCCGCCCGCCGGGCCGACCTTGTCGAGGCGGCCCGGCGAGCCAGTCTCGCGATCCTGACCGGCAAGCCCCAGCCGTCGGACCCCGACGCTCGGGAGGCTCCAGCGCCGGACGCGCCCGAGCCGGTGTCACCGGAGACGGCGGCCTTGCTGGTGGAACGCGGCCAGGACGGTCTCGTGCGGGCGGCCATGGCCGAGGGGGCCGACCCTGAGCTCACGGCCACGCGGGTCACCAACGACCTGGCAATCGACGACTGGTCGAGCGTCACCCCCGAGGGCTTGGCCGCACTGGTCGCCATGGAGGCCTCGGAACAGATCACCGCCACCCAGTCCAAGCAGGTGCTGGCCGAGATGGCCGAGAGAGGCGGGGCCCCCGAAGAGATCGCGCGGCGCCGAGGCTTCCGGGCCATGGCCGGCGACGACCTGGCCGCAGTCGTGGACGGGGTCATCGCCGACAATCCCGACGCGTGGTCCCGCTACCGCGCCGGCGACGACGCCGAACGCAAGAAGCTGTCCGGCTTCCTCACCGGCCAGGTGATGCGGGCCACCAAAGGCCAAGCCGACGGAGCGGCGGTCAACCGCCTCCTTCAGGAGAGGGCAGGGCCCACCTCGCAACTCGCCTAGCGTCCCGTTACGCGAGTTCGATGGTGTCCGCGGAAGGATCACGTCCGTCCAACGAACGCTGTCTCGCGTCAGCGGTCGGCGCCGGTGACCTGCCAGGCGGAGCCGGCGAAACGCCACAGCATCAGGACGAGGCGGGTCGCCATCCAGGCGTGCAGGGCGGCCCAGAGCCAGCCGACGCCCGCGCCGGCGGCCACCACCAGCAGCCCGCCGCTCACCAGCACCGCGCCCGCTCCGATCATCGCGACGGCCAGGAAGCGCAAGTCGCCGGCGCCGATCAACACGCCGTCCAGGGCGAACACCACTCCCGCGGCGGGCTGGGAGAAGCCGACGTGCAGCAGAAGGAAGGCGGCCAAGGCGACCACCGCGGTGTCCGACGTGAACACGTGAGGCAGCGCCGGCGAGAGGGCCAGCACCACCACTCCCGTCATCACACCCGAGACTGCGCCCCAGCCGATCATGCGCCGCCCGAGCGACCGGGCCCGATCGGGCCGGCTGGCACCCAGGGCCAGACCGATCAGGGCCTGCCCCGCGATGGCCACTGCGTCGAGCACCAGGGCCAGCACCGTCCAGACCTCGAACACGATCTGGTGCGCGGCCAGATCGTCGGTGCCGATACGGGCCGCGATCGCCACCGTGACGGTGAGGCTGGCACGCAGCGCCGAGGTCCGGATCAGCAGGTCCCAACCGGCGACGGCCAAGCGGCGGATGACCGCGGGATGGGGCCGCAGGCTCACGTCGTGGCGGGCCACGGCCTGCTTGATCCACCACACGAACACAGCCGCGGCCGCGGTCTGGGCCACCACCGTCGACAGGGCCGAGGCACCGATCCCCTGGTCGAAGCCATAGACCAGCACCACCTCGAGCAGGAAGTTCCCGACCGCCGATCCCAGGGCCACCGCGAAGGGTCGCTTGGTGTCCTGGACGCCTCGCAGGTAGCCCACGCCGGCCAGCATCACCAGCATGGCCGGCAGCCCGAACAGCGAGATCCGCAGGTAGACGAGGGCGTTGTGGAGCACCTCGGGGTCGTCGCCACCGAGGGCGTCGATCAGGGTCGGCGCTAGGACGAATCCGACCACGGCCAGAACGACGCCTGCGGTCAGCGCCAGCCAGATGCTCTGCACAGCCTGGTGAGCGGCCCGCCGGTGTTCGCCCGCTCCCAGCAGCCGGGCCACCGCGGCAGTGGTGCCGTAGGCGAGGAAGACGAACATGGCGTGGGCGGTCAGAAGGATCGACGCCGCCACGGCCAGGCCGCCGAGCTGGGGAGTGCCGAGGCGGCCCACGATGGCCGTGTCGGCCAACACGTAGAGAGGCTCGGCCACCAGTGCGCCCAGCGCCGGCCACGCCAACCGCCAGATCTCGGTGTCGTCGCTGGTCCAGCGCAGCCTCCGGGACATCGGCGCGAGGCTAAGAGGCCGAGCGGGTAGGCGAACGGATCCGGCGCATACGGGCGAGGCCGTGGCCCGAGCGGCCCGTGAGCGCAGCGAACAAGAGCGGGAGTCGAGGTGGAGATGACGGGTGACCCGTCGCGGTTGCCTCATGTCGATTCAGCGGCCATACTTGGTGCCGTGAACGATGCCGTCCTGCTCGTGGAAGTACTGGCCTGACAGCGCGCGCTCGCAAACCCATCCGATCGTGCGCAGACCTCCCCCAGGGAGGTCGTTTCGCGTGCGGCCCGCAACACCGACCACACCCCGAGCACCGCCCCGGAGGCCCACCATGGACATGAACGGCGGACAAGCCCTCGTCAAGGCCCTCGAATGCGAAGGCGTCGAGGTGGTATTCGGGCTGCCCGGCGGGGCCATCCTGCCCGTGTACGACCCGATCATCGAGTCGACGATCCGCCACATCCTCGTGCGCCACGAGCAGGGCGCGGGGCACATGGCCGAGGGCTACGCCCACGCCACCGGGCGCCCCGGCGTGGCGATGATCACCTCCGGTCCGGGGGCCACCAACGGGGTCACCCCGCTGTGCGACGCCTACATGGACTCGATCCCGCTGGTGTGCATCACCGGCCAGGTCCCCTACGCCGCCATCGGCACCGACGCCTTCCAGGAGTGCGACACCACCGGCATCACCATGGCGGTCACCAAGCACAACTTCCTGGTCACCGAGGCCCAGGACATCCCCCGCATCATCCACGAGGCCTTCCACATCGCCACCACCGGGCGGCCGGGCCCGGTGCTGGTCGACATCCCCAAGGACATCGTCGACCCCCGCAACCCGCGCTCGGCCATGACCTGGTACGAGCCCACCGACGACATCATGGAGCTGCCGGGGTATCGCCCCGCCACGGCCGGCGATCCCGAGTTGGTGCGGGCCGCGGCGGAGCTGATCTGCAAGGCCGAGCGTCCCGTCCTCTACGCCGGCGGCGGGATCCTCAAGGCCAGGGCCGCGGCCGAGCTGCTCGCCCTGGCCGAGCTGATCGACGTTCCCGTGGTCACCACACTCATGGCCCGGGGGTGCTTCCCCGACAGCCACGAGCTGTGCCTGGGCATGCCCGGGATGCACGGCAACTACACGGCGGTCACCGCCATGCAGAGTTCGGACCTGCTCATCGCGCTGGGGGCCCGCTTCGACGACCGGGTCACGGGACGCCTCGACGGCTTCGCGCCCGACGCCAAGGTGATCCACGTCGACATCGACGCGGCCGAACTCGGCAAGGTCCGCAATCCCGATGTGGCCATCCGGGGCGACTGCAAGCTGGTGATCGCGGAGTTGGTCGAGGCTCTGAAGGCCTGCGGCGGCCTCGAAGCCCAGCCCGACCGCCGAGCCTGGCGCTCGCAGATCAGCGGATGGCAGGAGCGCCACCCGCTCGTCTATGAGCAGTCCGAGCCGGGCGAACTACTCAAGCCCCAGTACGTGCTGGAGGTGCTGCGCGACTCGACCCCCGACGACACCATCGTCACCTCGGGTGTGGGCCAGCACCAGATGTGGGCCAGCCAGTACTGGCGCTTCGACCATCCCTACACCTGGATCAACTCCGGCGGCCTGGGAACGATGGGCTTCTCGGTGCCGGCCGCCATCGGGGCCAAGGTCGGGATGCCCGACCGGATGGTGTGGGCCGTCGACGGCGACGGCTGTTTCCAGATGACGGCCCAGGAGCTGGTCACCGCCTCGATGGAGCGCATCCCCATCAAGGTCGCCCTGTTCAACAACGCGTACCTGGGGATGGTCCGCCAGTGGCAGGAGATGTTCTACGAGGAGCGCTACAGCGAGGTGTACCTCTCCCACGAGATCCCGGACTACGTGAAGTGGGCCGAGGCCATGGGCTGCGTGGCCCTGCGGGTGGAGGCTCCCGAGGAGGTGGCTCCGGCCATCAACAAGGCCAACGAGATCGACGACCGTCCCGTGGTGCTGGAGTTCCGCAGCGCCGCCGAGGAGAACGTCTATCCGATGGTCCCCGCGGGCCAGTCCAACTCCGACATCGTCGTCGACCCGTCGCAGCGATGACCGCAACCAGCCAGGCTGCGGCTGCCGATCACAGTCACCGGTTCCACACCATCGTCACCACGGTGGAGAACAAGCCGGGCGTGCTGGCCCGGGTGGCGGGACTGTTCGCCCGCCGGGGCTTCAACATCGAGTCGCTGGCGGTGGCCCCCACTGCTGACGAGCGCTTCAGCCGCATCACCTTCACCGTCGATGTGGCCTCGTCGTCGCTCGAGCAGGTGGTCAAGCAGCTCGACAAGCTCATCAACGTGGTGGAGATCAGCGAGCTGAGCCCGACAGAATCCGTGGAGCGGGAGCTGATGCTGGTGACCGTGGACGTGGCCGGTGGACGCCGCCACGAACTGCTGGAACTGGTCGACGACTTCCGGGCCTACGTGCTGGACGCGAACCAGTCGCAGATGATGCTGTCGCTGGCGGCGCGCCCCGGCAGACTCGACGAGTTCGAGGAGCACCTGCGGGGCTTCGGGATCGTGCAGCTCCAGCGCACCGGCCGGGTGGCCCTGCCCTCGCTGGACTCCTGATCGCTTCTGTCGGGGTCCGCCCTACGATCACATCCGCAAACGCGACAAGAGAGGTTCTCGTGGCCAACATCTATTACGAATCCGACGTCGACCGGTCGGCCATCGCCGGCCGCAAGGTGGCCGTGCTGGGCTACGGCTCGCAGGGCCACTCCCACGCGCTCAACCTCAAGGAGTCGGGGATCGATGTGCGGGTCGGCCTGCGCGAGGGGTCGTCGTCGGTGGCCAAGGCCCAGGAGGCGGGCCTCGAGGTTCGATCCATCGCCGAGGCCGTGGCCGAAGCCGACGTGATCATGATGCTCATGCCCGACACCGAGATGGGCGCCATCTACACCGAGCACGTCGAACCGAACCTGTCGCCGGGCGAGGCGCTGTTCTTCGCCCACGGCTTCAACATCCGCTTCGGGCTCATCGAGCCGCCCGACTCGGTGGACGTGTGCATGGTGGCCCCCAAGGGACCCGGCCATCTGGTGCGCCGCACGTACGTCGAGGGTGGAGGCGTGCCGTGCCTGGTGGCCATCGAGCGGGACGCGTCGGGCTCGGCGCTGCCGCTGGCCCTCGCTTACGCCGACGCCATCGGCGGGGCCAGGGCCGGGGTGATCGAGACGACTTTCACCGAGGAGACCGAGACCGACCTGTTCGGCGAGCAGGCCGTGCTGTGCGGAGGCACCACCGCGCTGGTGCAGGCCGCGTTCGAGACCCTGGTCGATGCCGGCTACCAGCCTGAGATCTGTTACTTCGAGTGCCTGCACGAACTGAAGCTGATCGTGGACCTCATGTACGAGGAGGGCATCGCCGGTATGCGCTACTCGGTGTCGGACACCGCCGAGTACGGCGACCTGACCCGGGGGCCCCGCATCGTCAACGACGCCGTGCGGGCCGAGATGCAGCGCATCCTGGCCGAGGTTCAGGACGGCTCGTTCGCCGAGGAGTGGGTGGCCGAGAGCCGGGGAGGCCGGGCCAACTTCCTGCGCCTGGAGGCGGCCGGCCACGATCACCCGGTCGAGATCGTGGGCAAGGAACTGAGGGCCATGATGCCTTGGATCTCTGCCGGCAAGGCGTCGGTGAAGGAGACCTCAGGTGGCCAGGGCTAGCCAGGCGCCCAACCATCGACATCGGCATTGACGAAGCCGACCGCATCGCCATCGCCGCGGGGCTGTCGCGGCTGCTGGCCGACAGCTACACGCTCTACCTGAAGACCCACAACTACCACTGGAACGTGGTCGGGCCGATGTTCAACACGCTGCACCTGATGTTCGAGGAGCAGTACACCGAACTGGCCCTGGCCGTCGATCAGATAGCCGAGCGGATCCGGGCGCTGGGCGAACCCGCCCCGGGCAGCTACGCCGAGTTCGCCAAGCTCTCGTCGGTGTCGGAGGAGGATGACCGCCCCGACGCCAGCGAAATGATCCGGCGTCTGGTGGAGGGCCAGGAGACGGTGGTACGCACCGCCCGATCGATCTTCCCCGCCACCGAGAAGGCCGGCGACGAGGCGTCCGCCGACCTGCTCACCCAGCGAATGCAGGTCCACGAAAAAACAGCCTGGATGCTCCGCAGCCTCCTGGCCTAATGGACAACGAATCCAGCCTGCTGGCGTACTTGGTCGGCGACCTCCACCGGTTCGGATGCTTGTGGTGCGACCGGCCATCATGGCCGATCACTTGCATCCACCGGTGGAGGTCGCCCAGCAACTCCGTGGGTTCGTCGACGAGCAAGACCTAGATGCCTTTCACCCCATTCAGAGAGCAGAACTCGACCCTTCAGTTGCCCGGAGAATCCGTTGGTTCAATCAGCTCATCGACGACGTTCTCGTGCAGGCCGTTGAGCAACGCTGGGCCTCCACCCGAGGCTTTAGGGCGACCGCGCTATGGGCTGGCTACTGGCGCAATTTTCGGTTCGTTAGTGAACCGGATAGTCACACATCACACAAGTTCTCAATGTGCGTGGATCTCAATCTCTGGGCGGAAGCGGGCGACACACCGATCTGGATTTGGGCAGAGATCGCAGCTGACCCTGATCGTCGGTTGCGAGACAGTGACCTGACCGTGTCTGAAGATGCTGGCTGGCTGTACGTGCCCATACACGTGAAGACTGGTGTGGAGTATCAGCATGTGCTGGAGGATGCCTTACACCAGCTACGCAAGATCGGGGAAGTCGTCGTCTCCTGATGCGGGCTGCGCGTATGGTTGTGCATGGCCCTTGTGAGCTTGCACCTTCCTGACGACTTGGTCGAGCAGGCCCGCGCTGCCGATCTGGATATCTCGGGATTGGCCCAGGATGCGATCCGGCGAGCGCTTGATGTCCACGCCGTCAACGAATGGCTGGACGATCTGGCGTCGCTGCCCTCTCTGGACATAGATCCTGCGATCGTGAAGGAAGCGGTCAGGTCAGCGAAGGACGAGTTCGGGCTCTGAGCGCTCACGCTGGCGGCGCCTCACGTTGAGCCGTTGCATCGACCGGCTATTGCGGTGCTGTGGTGCCCCAGCGGCGGGCGATCACTTGGTCTCTCTGCTTGGGGTCGGTTACGGCGATGGTGGAGGTCGGCGTTCGGAGCCAGAAGGTGTCTTGGCCGTCCTTGCGGTCGTGGATGGGGTGGTTGGACGGGTCGATGCTGATGCGGGCCAGGTGGTTGCCGTTGATGGTGTGGAACTCCCATTTGACGAGGGACATGGCCGAGTCGCCGAGGCGGGAGCGGATGAGGTTCTGCAAGTGCTGGCCCCAGAGGTCTTGGTCGCCCCGCTGGCCTCGTTTGGAGAACGTGGCGTAGTCGTCCTCCAGGCCATGGACCGAGCCATCGTCGGCCACGCCTACCAGGAGGGTGCCGCCGAAGTCGGAGTTGGCGAACCCTGCGATGGTCTTGGTGGCGGCGTCCTCAACCGGGCCGCCCTTGCGCTGCTGGCGGATGTCCCAGCGCAGCGTGGACTTGTACTCCAAGAACTCCGACTCCCGGTCGGGGCCCAGCAAGTCGCCGATGGGACATGTCCGCTGGCGGGCGACGGTGGCCCGCCTCTGCACCTCTAATGCGAAGACGTCCATGACCTCCGCCTGGAGCTCTTCGCTGTCGAGGTAGCTGAAGATCAGGTCGCTGTTGCGGTCGCGCCGTGACAGCAGGGCCTTGAGGTAGCGCTCTGGGAAGACGTGGTCGCGGAAGGTGGACTCGTCGTTGTTGACGGCCTGGTTCTGGATCTCGGCGTCGGCCACCAGGTCACCGGCGGCCGCCTCGAACACCAGGCGGTCCTCGTCCGTCCAGTCCGTGCCGAAGCGCTCGTTGATGCGGGCGATGATCTGCGACAGCCGCTCGTGCTCGGGATCGGCGGCAGGACCCGTGCCGGAGAAGATGGTCGTGACCTCACCCTCCTGGCCCGGCAACTCGATGGAGCCTTCGAAGGTCAGTTCGTGGCGCAGGTGGGTCAGCTCCACCTCAGAGCCCAAATCGATGCTCTGGCCGTGCTCGCGGTCCCGGATGAGTGCGGCCAGCGCCCGGCAGAACAGGTAGTCGCGCTCAAGCCCGGGGTTGCGGAACGGCACTACCAGCGACAGGAACCCGTACACCCGTACGAACCGGCCGAGAGCGTCGCGGAAGGCCTCCTGGTCGTCGTCCCCCAGTCCGTGGAAGCGGTCGACTGCGGGCTGAAGGGCGGCGTCGATCTGGGCGTGGGTCCCCTCGCCCAGTAGCAGGGCGGCGGCCCGCTCGATCTCGCCAGCATCGAGTACGCCGAAGCCGTCCAGACCGTGGCGGGTGTCGAACAGCAGGTTGGGGTCGGTGGGCGGGGCGACCGTCTTGCCGTGGTATACCGCGAACGCCTCGCCGATCTCTTCGGCGTCGTTCACGAAGTCCATCACGAACGTGGCTGACTTGTCGGGGTGGATGCGGTTGAGCCTCGACAGGGTCTGCACCGCGGCGAGTCCGGTGAGGGTCTTGTCGACGTACATGGCGGCCAGCTTGGGTTGGTCGAAGCCGGTCTGGAATTTCTCGGCCACTACCATGATCTGCCACTGGTCGGTGTCGAACTGCGCGGCGGTCTGGGATTCCCCGAAGCCGTTGGCCCGCGACTCGGTCAGACCCTCGACCTCCCCCGAGAACGCCACCAGAACTCCCAGGTCGTAGCCCAGGTCGGTGGCGTAGGCCTTCAGCGCCCGCCACATGCGCACCGCGTGGGGCCGTGACGAGCACACCACCATCGCCTTGGCCTTGCCGGTGATCTGGTGGGCGATCTTGGTGCGGAAGTGCTCGACGATGATCTCGGCCTTCTGGGCCAGGTTGTCGGGGTGCAGGGTCACGAAGCGGGCGAGCGCGCTGCGGGCCTTGGCGGTCTCGTAGGCCGGGTCGTCGAGGATGGCCTTCTCCAGGTGGAAGTACTGGTTGTAGGTGACGTAGCCGGTCAGCACGTCGCAGATGAAGCCCTCCTCGATGGCTTGGCGCATCGGGTACAAGTGGAACGGCTCGTGGCGGCCGCCTGCGCCCACATTGCCGAACAGTTCCAGGGTGCGGCCCTTGGGGGTGGCGGTGAAGGCGAAGAACGACAGGTTGGGCTGGCGACTCCGGGCGGCGACCGCCTCTGCCAGCAGCGCATCGACTTCGGACGGCTCCAAGTCCTCGTTGGTCTCGGCTTCGGGTTCGGCGGAGCCCAGGGCGCGGCGCAGTTCCTTGGCCGCCTCTCCGGTCTGTGATGAGTGGGCCTCGTCGACGATCACTGCGTAGTCGCGTTCGGGCAGCGACTCGATCTTGTCGAAGATGAACGGGAACTTCTGGAGAGTGGTGACGATGATGCGGGCCTGCTCGCCGGCCAGGGCCTCGGCCAGCTGCGCCGAGTCCTCGTCGATGCGCTGCACCACTCCGATGGTGTGCTCGAACTGGCTGATGGTGTCCTGGAGCTGGCGGTCGAGCACGACCCGGTCGGTGATCACCACCACCTTGTCGAATACCTTGGCGTCGTCATCGGAGTGCAGCGACGACAGCCGGTGCGCCAGCCAGGCGATCGAGTTGGACTTGCCCGATCCCGCCGAGTGCTGCACCAGGTAGCTGCGGCCCGGGCCGAACTGTTTGGCGTCGGCCTCAAGGCGTGTGACCGCGTCCCACTGGTGGAACCTCGGGAAGATCACCTCCGGGCGGGCCCGTGACCCCTTCGACGGCTTCTCCACATGCACGAAGCGGCCCAGGATGTCCATCCAGGCGTCGCGGCTCCACACCTGCTCCCACAAGTAGGCGGTGCGGTGCCCACCGGGATTCGGGGGGTTGCCTGCGCCGAGGTCGCGGCCCCGGTTGAACGGCAAGAAGCGGGTGCGGGTGCCGGCCAGGCGGGTGGTCATCATCACCGAGGACGGATCGACCGCGAAGTGCACCATGCCCACCCGGCCCAGGGTCCGGTTGTTGGGCGGCCGGTCGCTCCGGTACTGGGCGACGGCGTTCTCGACGCTCTGGCCCGTCAACGGGTTCTTCAGCTCGGCGGTGGCCACGGGCACCCCGTTGACGAACAGGCCCAGGTCGACGGTGCGTCCGCTGGCCGGATCGAACGGCAGCTGCCGGGTCACCGACAGCACGTTGGCCTCGTAGAGGGCGGCCAGCTCGGGGGTCAGCCCATGCGCTGGCCGGAAGTACGCCAGCCGGATGGTGATGTTGCGGTCGACAACCCCGCGGCGCAGCACATCCACCGTGCCCCGCTTGTCCAGCTCCGCAGCCAGCCGCTGCACGAACCCGGACTGCGCCTTGCTCGCATCGCCGCCGTAGGCCGTGTCCACGAGCCGAGCCCATTCGCTCCCCTGCGTAGCGCCGATGAACTCGAACAGGTCGGCGGTGTCGACGCCCGCCTTGGCGTCGAAGTCCCGCGGCCCGTCGCCGACGTTGCCGATCTTGGCCCGCCGGTACCCGCCGTGCTCGACCAGCCAGCCGGCGATATGCGCCTCGAACGCCGCCTCGGTGACAGAACTCACGCCGCCACTCTCCTCAACGGCCCCAACGTCCGACCCATCCTAGAGCGATTGGGTCTGGCCTCGACCGCTCCCTACTGGATATGTGCTAGAATGCATAATGTGGACGTTTTCCTCCATCCTCTCTTCAACAGGTGGCTGAAGTCACTTGCTGGCGGCGAGGAGGGCGACGGGATCGATTGGTGGGAGGTTAGAGCGGAAATCGCAGCTCTCCTGAGAGCTCTAGAGACCCATGGTCGCCGCCTCGGCGACCCGGAGTGCCACGAGGTGGTCTCTGCGCGTTACGACATCCATGCGTTGCGGCGAACGCCACCGACAGAGACTACGCCGTACGCCGATGGTGCCCCGGTGCTGCGCATCCTCTTCGGCTTCGTTATGGATGATGCGGGTCACGAGGCCGCGGTGGTGCTTGTCGGCGGCGACAAGACCGCACTAGGCAACCGCTGGTACCCGCCCCACGTCCAGCAAGCGCAGGACCGACTCGACCAGTGGTGCCGAAAACACCCCGACTACCGGCCGATTGTGCGGCGCGGTGACCTATAGCCGACTACTGGGAGGTAACAGCCAACACCAGCACCCAAGCCGAGACATTAGACGCCAAGCAAAGAACGCCACGAGCAAACGCCGAACACACAAGACGCCGAAACCAGAGAGGCGCAATACGACAAGGCGAAATACAAGAGGCGAAACACGAAAGGCGAAATACAAGAGGCATGGAAGCAGCACACCCCACAGACCTACCCGTCGACAAGGCTTCGCTTGACGAAGTGCAACTTGACGCGTGGCAGCACAAGATCACCCCCGACGCCTTCTACGACGAAGTGAAGGCCGACTCCCGGGCGCGAGGACGCCTGGAGGCGGTCCTGGCCGAGATCAACGAGCGTCAGGCAACGCTCGCGCAAGTGCGCAAGGCGCGAGAGTTGACACAGGCGACGATTGCGGAACTCTTGGAGATGGACCAGTCGGAGGTGTCCAGGCTGGAGCACCGCAGCAACATGATGCTGTCGACGCTCCGGTCGTTCATCCGAGCAACCGGCGGCGAACTCCAACTCATCGTGACATTCCCCGATGCCGAGCCAGTTGAGCTTCTTGTCGGCTCGCGGACGGCCGATCAGCCCGCCGAGTTGCGTTAGCCATCTACGTCTAGCCACTCGCCACCGTTAGCGCTTCCAAGCTTGCTCCCACGGCTCCCTAGCGTTAGCTGGCAAGCGGCTTGTGGTCGAGCTTGCCGCCGCGGCAACTTCATTGAACGTCGGAGTCGGCGAGCCGTATGGGGCGAGCCAACCCGACGATGCGATGAGTGGCGCGATCTTGCCAAGGAGCGCTTCCAGTTGGTCGTCGACCATGAGAAGGTCGATCACAAGATGCACTGCCCATGGCCGCGTGCACAGGTTTCCCTGTTCGTTGATGAGCAGCCCGTGCACCAGCCCGGCACGGTACGAGGCGGGATAGCGCTCGGGAAATGCGATTGCAGGGTCGACGCCTTCGGTCCTCACGGTGAAGGTCTGTCTGACAGTTCGGCGGCCGATAGCGGCGCCAAGGGCGTGAGCGTCGTCGGTTGCTAGGTGCGGCAGATTCACCGC
This sequence comes from Acidimicrobiaceae bacterium, assembly GCA_009844405.1. Classification (GTDB taxonomy): domain Bacteria; phylum Actinomycetota; class Acidimicrobiia; order Acidimicrobiales; family Aldehydirespiratoraceae; genus Aldehydirespirator. The sequence continues at coordinate 9,095 of VYBO01000075.1, read as the reverse complement.
CTCCAAGCGAGTTGTCAGGTCACCCTTGTAGAAGGAGCGCCCTCCGAGACGCTTGATCAACTCGTGAACGTCAGAGAGCAGAAAGCTAGGGAGGCGCCGGAGCATCCACCGCGCCCAGACCACGGTGGCATCAGCGGAGATCCGCGCATGTTCCTCGACGGCTTTGGGCAGCGTGGCTCGCCCGTGGCCCGTCCCGACATCATTCCGTAGCTGGCCCAGATCCTTCACGAGGCCCTTCGCGGACTGAGCGATCCTCCTTACAGTCTCGTCGGAGCTGGCCAGGCCTTCGCCGGGTTGTCGCTCGATCGCCTTGTGCGCCGCCGTGATGATCGACCCATAGTCAGAACTGTCGCTCAGCACTCGGCCTCGGATGACGAGGACGATGCGAGCGATGGATTCTGCAAGCTCTTTGGAGCACCCGACGATATCGGACAGGTCTTGGCGTTCGCGGGCGGCGTCTAGGCGCCCAGCATGTGCCGATATTGCCTGAACATGCTCGTCATCAAGCTCTTTCGGAAGATCAATCTCGTAGAAGGTCACTCAACCATTCTGGCGTGACTGCCACGCGTTCAGTATCGCCCGCAACTGTAATGCAGCCGCCATGTATGCGCCGCGCCTCAGGCCCAGCAGAATCCTTGAGGCGTTCTCGACCGCCTCGTCGCCGACGCGGGCCCGGCTGCGGCCGGCACCTCCTGACGCACCTCCAGACTATTCTCCCCGTCGGCCATGGAAGGAAGCCTCGTGCAGCATCTCGATCTTGACGTCGCCCGGTTGGATCTCGACTGCCACAATCCGCGCCACGGCCAGGTTGCGGACCAAGCGGCAGCGCTCGCCGCCCTCATGGCAGACCAGGGCCGCAAACTCCCGAACCTGGCGCTCGACATTCACAGCAAAGGCCTTAACCCGGCGCAACGCTTCATCGTCATCGCGGAGACCACCGGACGGTACACAGTCCTTGACGGCAACCGTCGGCTTGCTGCCGTCCGCTTGCTTGCTGATCCCCTGCTCGTACCGCTCGCTGTCAGGCCCGCTGACTTTGTGACTCGAGTTGCGGCCCCGGGCCTTCGCCCGAACCGGGTTGCGTGTTGTCTGTTGCCTGATCGTGAGAGCGCTGCCCCATGGCTTGAACGCACTCACACTGGGCAGCGTGACGGCTTAGGAGTAATGCCGTGGTCCCCGGTGGCACAGCACCGCTTTCGACCACCGAGCCGCCGCACCCAGACATCGAGCGCGATGGCTGTATTGGGGTGGCTGGGTGAGCGCACAACTGACGACACAGTTCATCAGCAGATCGGTGCCGTCCTGGAGGGTGCGAGCACGAACCTCGGCCGCCTCCTGACCGATCAGGCAGTTCGAGCCCTCGTTGGTTTCGATTTCAAGGGCCATGACGTGATTGCGATAGCGCCCGAGGCGGCCCTAATACACCGCTTCACGGTCATCGTCGCCGACCTCGCGGGTGACACCGCAGTTACAGCCCTCACGCTTCAGAAAGACCGCGAACAACATATCCGCAGACTCCTGGGCTCTGACGTTCAGGCCGAAGGCGACGGCGAGCCGACCGACGCCAGTGATCCCCGCACCGGCCATCGCAACGATGCCGATGCGACATCGCGCACCGCTGGGTCCACTACGGCATCGGCGGCACGCGACAACGCACGCCAAGCCTCGTCCACTACCGATCAGCGGCAGTCCACCACACGAAAGGGGACTCGCCGTCAGGCTTCGCGGCTGTTCCAGGATCTGGAGCCAGTCGGACTCAAGACACGTACTAGAAGTATCTTCGAGGAACTCCAGCAGCTTGATCTCGGCAAGTTTCCTAACGCGGCCGCTGTCGTGCTTCGAAGCGCCATCGAACTCAGCGTCGTCGAATACCTTGAGTCGATCAATGTCAATCTCAATACCGTCAAGACGCTAGCGGACCGAATTGAAGAGGCCATCGACAAACTTCAGGTACCCAAGAAGAGTCAGCGCTACCACGGCATCACGACCGAGTTGGCAAAGCCATACAGCCTTGCCGGGGCGACCAACCTGAACAACTACGTCCACAACCCACACCATCCTCCACTGCATGACGAACTCGCGACTATCTCTGTGCGCTATACGGTGTTAATCCAAGACATTTCCGACGTTCTCCGGTCAAACAGCCGGAATCAGTAGCTGTGGCGTTCCACAGTCCGCTGCGATACCCGGGAGGCAAGGGCCTACTGCTGAGATTCGTGCGCGAGATCGTCCGCCGCAACACACCGCCGGCAACGACCTATGTTGAACCATTCGCCGGCGGTGCAGCCGTTGCTGTCGGACTGCTGTTAGAAGGCGACATCGACGCTGCGGTGATTGGCGACGCAGACCCAGCAATCGCTGCCTTCTGGCGGGCGGCGGTCAATCATCCCGATCAGTTCGCCGATCGTATCAGCGAGTGCGCAGTAACGATTGACACATGGCATGAACAGGCTGAAATCCTATCTCGAGGACCAACCGGCGATGACCTCACGCTAGGCTTCGCCGCGTTCTTCCTCAACCGCACGAACTACTCCGGCGTCATCAGAGCACGCCCGATCGGTGGACTTAACCAAGACGGCCGATGGCCGCTTGACTGCCGTTTCAACAAGCCGAATCTCCTAGAGCGCCTGGAGGCCATCGCTGGCTTAGCTGGTCGTCTCGACATCCACGAAGGCGACGCCATCGATCTGCTGACGCAAATTAATGCACACACGGAGGGATCAGCTCTCGTATACGCCGATCCGCCGTATTTGACCAAGTCATCCGACCTCTACATGGACACTATGACCTACGCCAGCCACCAGGAATTGGCGCACACTCTTCAGTCAAGTGCCACCTTCTGGATGGTGAGTTATGACACGGACGAACGCGTGGCCAACGAACTCTACCCCGAAGCACGAATCCTGCGATTCAGCCTTCGGCACAGCGCTAGTCGAGCACACCGCGGCCAAGAACTCATAGCCTTCTCACGGAACTGTGTTGTCGGCACCGCGACCACTCAACTAGTCGGCGCCAAGTGGCTGGACAGGAGCAACTCAGCGGATGCTGTCTAACTCAACCGCGGCCGTGGTGGCGGCTACCAAACAATACTTACCTCAGGCTGACTTGGAGGGCGACTCACGCTGCCACCCTTGGCACCCGCATCTCGCCGGTCACGACGGCGGCAATCAACGCCTGCCGTCGCTCATGGAGAAGTTGAATCTGGTTGGCTATGTGTTCACGGGCTTGTGTAGCTATTGATTCATGAGAGGAGTATCGATCAATAATCGCTTGCTGGGTCTTGGTCGGGGGTACGGGCGACGATAACCGCAAGAATTCGTCAGGATAGAGACGCAATCGAGAGCTAGTGACGCCCCGACTGAACCGGGTCATCTCAGCAATGTACGCCGGGGTCCGAACGAGGATATCGTAGAACTTAGGCAGCACAATGCTGTCATCGAACTCGTACACGCCATAGGCAGGACTGACAATCCCATGCACATCTGAGACTCCTGCAGCGCCCATCCAAGCCCACATGGTGTTTATGACTAGGTCTCCAGGTCGCACCAACTTGTATCCCACAGTCGACTCGGCCTCGAACATGTAGACAGTCTTCTCTGACCTAGGTGTCACACCTGTAATGTGTGATACAGACAGCATCTCGTCCACCCCGTCGTCTGATCTTCGGGTGACTTCGCGAGCGAAGACCTTGTTTCGTAGTACTCGCCATGTAGATGGAATCGCTAGCAAGGATGGGATCCCTGTCGCCTTATCACCACCGTCCCCTCTGACAGCATCGTTAGCAAGGGCTATCAGACGTGACTCAAGCAGATCGGATAGTCGACGCTTGGCAGAGATGAGGGCATCAATGCGAGTGATTTCAGTGTCGAGATGTTTGGCGATTTGCTGTTGCTTACGCTGTTCTGGAGTCGGGATCAGTAATTGAGAGACAATGTCGACTGTCACAGCATCATAGGTGGAGCCCGCAGCTGATGCGTGAAGGAACGGAATGGAGGCATGAAGTGCCCACCACAGATAACGGCGCTCGATGCCTGGTCGTGGCCGAATGGCGCACAGACCACGACCGATTCCGTAGCATCGATCAGCTATATTGAGTGCGCCCACCGGTGCCCGTACAGAGAGCAACACATCGCCTCGTTCAGCCGTCTTGGGTGCCTCAGTACAGGAATATCGGGCAGAGGGACTAACGTCACCAAACTCAGCGTTCCCCTGGAGGAAAGGGAGGCCATCGTTCAAGTTTGAGACCTTCGACGAGGGTGGTGATTGGCCAGCAACTACTGTCGCAATACGCTTCAGAGGGATTGCTGCTGTCATGGCATGGCCATATTGAGCAAGGCACTGACTTCAGATTCTAGTTCCCTGATCTCGGTATCGATCTCGTCTAATGGGCGGGGTGGGGTGTAAGTGTAGAAGTGGCGGGTTAGTGGGACTTCGTAGCCGATCTTGGTCTTGGCGGGGTCGTACCAGGCATCGGGGACGTAGGGGTGAACTTCGGTTTCGAGGTAGTCGTCGACGGCCGTGCGGTACTCGATGGTTTCGAGTCGGGCGGTTGGGTCGGGCTCGTAGGCGACGCTCACCTCCGGCAACGGGACGTTCTCGTTGTCGCGCAAGTCGGGGTCGGGCTTGGGGTTGCCCGCCCGGTCCGTGATGACGGGAGCTTCGGGGTCTTGCACCGCCAGGGCGTCGGTGACAGCCTTGGCGACGGCGGCGGACGTGTCGGTGCCTATCGATGCGAGGGCTTCCTGGACTGCTGCCTTGGCTGACTTCTCAGTGGCGTACTGGGTGCCGCTGCCTTTCCTCAGCACTTCGAGCAGGGCGTCGCGCTTCGGCACATCAAGCTTGGCGATCTTCTTGTCGGACTCGACGGCGGCGAGTGTGGCGTCGGTGATCTCCCAGCGCGTTCGCAGGGGCCGCTCCACGGTGATACGCAGGAACCCGAACGATTCGTTGGGGAAGATCTTGACCCGAGGACCCTCCTCGAAGGTTCCGTAGAGGCGGGTGAGTTCGACGATCTGCTCGGGAGAGACCTCCTTGCGCTTCTGGCCGAGGCCCTTGCGCATCTTGGTGAAGCTCTCGCGGGCGTCGATGAGCTGCACCTTGCCCCGGCGGTGAGGCGCCTTGCGGTTGGTGACCACCCAGAAGTAGGTGGAGATGCCCGTGTTGTAGAACAGCTGGTCGGGCAGCGCGACGACCGCTTCGAGCATGTCGCTCTCGATGATCCAGCGGCGGATCTCAGACTCGCCCGAGCCGGCGGCGCCGGTGAACAGCGGCGACCCGTTGAACACGATCGCCAGCCGGGCGCCACCCTCGTCGGGGCGCCTCATCTTCGAGATCATGTGCTGCAAGAACAGGAAGCTGCCGTCGTTGATGCGGGGCAGCCCCGCCCCGAAACGGCCCGCGAAGCCCTGGGCGGCGTGCTCGTCGCGGATCGTGTCGGCCACCATCTTCCACTCCACGCCGAACGGAGGGTTGGCTAGCAGGTAGTCGAAGCGCTGCCCTTGATGCTGGTCGTCGTCGAAACTGTTGCCGAAGCGGATGTTGTCGGCGTCGGCGCCTTTGATCAGCATGTCGGCGCGGCAGGTGGCATACGTCTCAGCGTTCACTTCCTGGCCGAACACCAGCAGCCGGGCATGCGGGTTGAGCTCGCGCAGATAGTCCTCGGCCACCGCGAGCATCCCGCCGGTGCCGCAGGCCGGATCCAACAGCGTCTTCACCACGCCCGGCCGGGTCAGCAGCCTGTCGTCATCGGCGAACAGCAGGTTCACCATCAACCGGATCACCTCGCGGGGCGTGAAGTGCTCCCCCGCGGTCTCATTGGACAGCTCCGAGAACTTGCGGATCAGCTCCTCGTACAGATACCCCATCTCCAGGTTCGACACCGCGGCAGGGCTCAAGTCGATCTCCGCGAACTTCGACACCACGGGATACAGCAGGTTGTGGTCGTCGAGGCGGTCGATCTGCACGTCGAAGTTGAACTTGTCCACGATGTCGCGGGCCGACTCCGAGAAGCCCGCGATGTAGTTGCGCAAGTTCCCGGCCACGTTGTCGGGATCGCCCAGCAGCGTGTGGAACGTGTGCCGTGACATATTCACGAAAGTCTCTCCGGCCACCTGCTGAAGCAGCGGCTCGCGGTTGCGCAGCGTCTCCGGCAGATCCGCCATGGTCTCCAGCACCTCGGCCTTGGTCGGCTCCAGCACGCAGTCCAAGCGGCGCAGCACCGTCAACGGCAGTATCACCCGCCCGTACTCCGACTGCTTGTACACCCCGCGCAGCAGGTCCGCCACCGACCAGATGAACCCGGAGTGGTTCTTGATCACCATGCCGCCCACACCACCCCCATCCAGGTCGTCATGTCCGACGGCGGGTCGGTCGAGAAACCGATCGAAGAAGGCGTGTTGCTCGCCGGTTGTGACGAACTCCGCTGTCATGAAGGGCGCTCACCGCACGCCGAGGCTACTCATTCTCGGCACCGATGACGGTGGGGTGCTGCCGAGCGGCCCCAGCCTTCGGTGCGTTCAGGGCGTGACTGGGCTGACCACGAGAGGGACGCGGACTTCGGCCACTGCCCCGAACGGATGGGAACACCTGCAGGGCTAGCCCCGACACGGGCCGCGGCCTGGCTGGGCGCATCAGGGGCCGAGTGCGAAGAGGGGCACGACTGAAACGCCGTCGGGACGGTCGTAGGCGTAGCCGTCGGCGGCAGTGACCACGACGAGCTTGGCTGCTGGGCCCATCCTCGACTCGTCCACCTTGCGGCGCATGGTCAGCAGCGAGCGTGCCGCTTGCTCGATCTGATCGGCGCCGCCGAGCTTGACCTCGACCGCTATCCAGCGGCCGTCGCCAGCATCGACGATCGCATCAGCCTCCGCGCCCGCCGCATCGGTGAACGAGTGCACCTCAGCGTCGCACGCCTGGGCATAGACGCGCAGATCTCTGATGACAAGCGATTCGAACAGCAGTCCCAGCGCCTCGGGATCGGCAAGCAGGCGCTGAGGGCTGGCTCGCAGCGCCGCAACGGCCAGTGACGGATCGGTGAACTGGTGCTTGGGGCTGACGAGCAACGGCGACCGCGAACGCAGGTGGGTGGGCCAGGCCGTGAGCGGCTCGACGACGTGAAGGCGCTCCAGGGCGTCGAGATACGCCCGCACCGAATGCCGGCTGAGCGGGGCGGCAGCGTTCGTTTCGGCTGCCAGCTTGTTGAGGCTTGCCGACGTGCTGACGTTGCGTGCGAGCGAGCGCAGCAGCGCCTTGACCCTCACCGGGTCGCGAGACACGCCATCGACTTGGCGAATGTCGGTGCGCGCAACGTCCTCGAGATAACTCGAGAGGGCTCGGATCACGTCTCGCACCGGAGAGCTCTGGTCCAAACCCGGCCAGCCGCCGCGGCACAGAGCGTCTACGGCTTCGGGCACCCCTCGTCCTGTTCGGTCGGCAGCGCAGCCCCCGGCGCGCAGCAGCTCGGTCAGCGACACAGCCGCGGTGGACAGACCTCGTTCGGTCAGCGACATGGTGCGAAGCGCGAGCCGTTGGATTCGCAGGGCGCCGGAATGCCGGGTGAGATGGTCCGACGGCGTGGCCGATCCGGTGAGGATGAACTGTCCGGCTTCGGCTCGGGCGTCGCAGGCCCCTCGGACTGCTGCCCAAAGCGGCGGGACGCGCTGCCATTCGTCGATGAGCCGAGGAGTTGCGCCACCGAGCACCCTGTTCGGCTCCGCTTGAGCGAGCGCGAACGCAGCAGGATCCTGCTCGAGCAACACCTCGCTGCGGGCGAACCGCTTGGCGAGCCAGGTCTTTCCGCAGCCCTTCGGCCCTTCGATCAGCAGCGCGCGGGCTGTGCCCAGCGTCCGGGCGGCGTTCGTCTCAGCGATCCGGCTGCGGTAGCCCGCAGGCGTGAGGGTTGACGCTGGCTCATCCGTCCCTCTGCGGTCCTCCATCTCCTGGAATATACCAAATCAGGGCAATGTAATCTACCAAATCAGATAAGACTAATGTACCAAATCTGGTTGCGTTGATCTACTCGTTCAAATTGTCGATCCGCGGCCTACTGGAATGAGACGAACACGATGTTGGGTGTCCGTGCCAGCACTTGCTCGGGCGTGGCCATGGGGCTGTCCTCGTCGTAGAAGTTCTTCCACCCCCAGTAGAAGCGGTCGGCATCGGCCTCGCCGGTCAGCGTGTTCCAGGTGTTGTACTTGGCTGACAGGGAGCCTTGGCCGTCCATGTGGATCATCACGGCCAACTCCGGGGGCGTCTCGATCTGCTCGCGGTTGGTGATCATCGAGAACCGGAACTGGTGAACGATCAGCAGCTTCTGGGGGAGGCCTTCTTCCCGGACGATCCCGGCCAGCCAGTCCACGACCTGGTTGATCTCCGCCGCGTCCACCGTGCCGATCTGCCTCAAGTGGACCTCGTGCGGCTTGAGCCTCCACTCCGGATCGAGGGCGAGCCCGACGTGGGGCAGGCGAAGGAACTCCTCGTAGTGCTTGGCCTGCGTCAGGAAGTCCGTTCGTCCCGGCTGGAGATCCAACACCACGTAGACGCCGTTGGCGGCCGCGACCTCGATCCAGGGCCTGATCACCTCGTGATCGGTCACGCTCGAGTAGTCCCCATCGGCACCGGCCGAGGCGGAGGCGACGGTGGCGATGATCTCGAAGGTGGGCAGGACCGCTGACCCGTCGGCACCGTAGCCCTCGGCTATGGATCGAAGTCGCTCGACAGCCTCGTCGGGGCCTTGCTCGCCCAATACACCGAGACCCCCTGTCGACGGATGGCCGTACACGGCCACTAGGCGGCGACCGGGGCTTTCGTCACCCGGCTCGAACAAGAGTTCGCCGCTGCCTGGCAAGCCTGCCCAGACGAGTGGCGTGTCCGCCGGTTGCGGGGTCTCGGGCTCGGTCTCGGGCTCCGGTTCGGTTTCGGGCTGTGGGATTTGGGGTTCGGCCTCGGTTTCGGGTTGCGGAGTTTCGGGTTGCGGGTCTTCGGTTTCGGGTTGTGGGGTTTCGGGTTGAGGGTATAAGGGGTGAATAAAGAGGAAATAGAATGCGATATGTAGGGCTGGATGGTGTTGGTGAGAGGGTGAGGGGGGTGGGGGGGGG
>VYBO01000119.1 GCA_009844405.1 Acidimicrobiaceae bacterium | reverse complement strand
TTCCCCACCAGTCTCGTGGACATCATCCCTGGAGGGGTCACCGTCAATCCCGGCGGTGTGCCTCTGTTCTCCGACGGCGTTTGCGTGGGCGCCATCGGCGTGGGCGGGGGCTCCCCCCAGATCGACCACGAGATCGCGGCCGCGGCCGCGGACCAATTCCACGGTTCCCAAGGCAACTAGATCTGATGAAGTTGATTCACAGACCCAAAGGAGGAAACAGCAGAATGCGATACATCCGGAAGAGACTGGGGGTGCCGCTCGCGGCGCTCTTCGTCCTCTCGCTGATCGCCGCGGGCTGCGGCGACGACGAGGCGGACGCTCCTGCCGCGCCGGTGGCCGACACGGCCGCCGTCGATGCGGCGCAGGCCGAGGCCGACGCCGCTCGGGCCGAGGCTGAAGCGGCGGCTGCGGCTTTCGCTGATGCCGAGGCGGCCCTGGCCGAGGCCGAGGCGGCGGCGGCCGCCGCCAGCGCGGAACAGCAGGCCGAGGCGCAGGCCGCCCTGGAGGCGGCGCAGGCCGAGGCGGCCGCCGCGCAAGAGGCCGCGGCCGAGGCCGAGTCTGCGGCCGAGGCGGCTGCCGCCGCTCTGGCCGAGGCCACGGCCGAGCCTGAGCCGGCCGCCCCGGCCGGGGATCCCGGAAGGGTCGTCATCGCCGTCACCACCGAGCCCTCGACGCTCGACCCGCAGGCCGTCAACGACCGCAGCTCGCGGGTGGTGACCGCCAACCTGTTCGAGTCGCTGCTCGGGCGGGACGCCTCGACGGCACTGGTCCCGGTGCTGGCCACCAGCTTCCCGGAGTCGGTGGACGACGACACCTGGCGCTTCACGGTGCGCGAGGGCGTGACCTTCCACGACGGCCAGGCCCTCAACGCCCAGGCGGTGGCCGACAGCCTGAACCGCATGCTGCACCCGGACTACTCGACCCAGCGAGATTCGTACATCCGCAACATCTCCTCCGCGGAGGTGGTGGATGCCTACACCGTCGACATCCACACTGACGGGGTCAACGCGGTGCTGCCGCTGCAGATCGCGCAGCTGCCGGTCATCTCGCCCGGCACGGGCGAGACGGTGGGCGAGAACCCGGTGGGGACCGGTCCCTACATGTTGGAGTCCTGGGACCGCGGCCAGCAGATCACCGCGGTGCGCAACGCCGACTACTGGGGTGACGTCCCGTCGATCGACGCGTTCACGGTGCGGTTCATACCCGACAAGCAGACTTCACTGGCCGCCCTGCAGGCCGGCGAGGTCGACCTGGTGCTCGACATCCTGCCCGAGCAGGTCGACCTGGTGCCTCAGGCGCTCAGCGTTCCCGCCACCGAGTACAGCTACATGACGATCAACGCGCTGCGGCCGGAGCTTGCTCCGCCCGAGGTCCGTGTCGCCATGAACCTGGCCGTGGACAAGGACCTGATCGCCGAGACGCTGTACGAGGGCTTCGCCGCTCCCAACAACGCCCAGCACCTGTCGCCGGGGATGCTCGGCTTCAACCCCGACATCGGTCCGTTCCCCCACGACCCGGACACGGCGCGCGGGCTCCTGGCTCAGCACGGCTGGAACGAGGACAACCCGCTGCCGGTCGAGATCTACGCGCCGATCGGCCGGTACCTGCGCGGCGTGGAGACGGCTCAGGCCGTGGCCACGTCACTGAACGACGTCGGCTTCGACGCCGAGGTGCGGCTGGCTGAGTGGACCCGCTTCCGGGCCGGGAGCCGGATCAAGGGCGACCAGCCCGGCGCTTACGACCTGCGCTACGGCTGGAACTCGAACGAGTGGTTCGACGGGGCCCGCACCCGCAGCCATGTCACCTGCGACGGCTCGTCCTCCAAGCTCTGCGACGAGTACGTGACGGAGCAGTTCGAGCAGGCCGGGTCGACCACCGACCAGGATCTGCGCGACGTCCTCTACCAGAGGGCCTGGGCCCGGCTCCATGAGAACCCTCACGCCATCTACCTGCTTCAGCAGGACCTGATCTACGGCGCGACGGAGCGCCTCGTCTGGGAGCCCCGGCTCGACGACGAGTACCTCGTGTCCGAGATGGCTCTCAACTAGGCGTCAGGCCGGGCATATTGCTGTAGACCTGCCGACCCGGCTCGGTCCGACGAACTGGACCGAGCCGGGCCCCGGCAGGGCTGGGCGTCCAGAGGTGTAGACAGGTATGCAGACGACGACAGCGACCGCATCGGCGTCGTCGCAGGGGTCGCTGCGCGGTCTGCTGCTGCGGCGGCTGCGCGACGGCGTCATCGTGCTGCTGCTCGTGGTTACAGTGATCTTCTTCCTGGCCCATGTGGTCGGGAACCCGGCGCTGGTGTTCGCCCCGGTGGACGCCGACGACGAGCACATCGAGAGGATCCACCGCCAGTTCGGCCTGGACCGACCTGTGCACGAGCGCTACTGGGAGTACCTGGTCGGCTTGGCCCGCCTCGACTTCGGGGAGTCCACCTGGCAGCAGCGGCCCGCCATCGACGCGGTCGTCGAGGCACTGCCCTCCACCATCATTCTCACGGTGGTCGGGATAGGAGCGGCCGCGGTGCTCGGGGTGATTCCGGGGATCGTGGCCGGGGCGCGTGCCCGCAAGCCTTTCGACAAGGCCTCGAACCTGGCGTCGGTGACCGCGCTGTCGGTGCCGAACTTCTGGCTGGGGTTGCTGCTGATCCTGATGTTCGGGGTGCAGCTCGGCTGGCTGCCCACCTCGGGCCGGTTCGAGACGGCGAGCATCGTCCTGCCCGCGGCCACCCTGGGCATCGTCCACGGCGGCCGCATCTTCCAGCTGGTGCGCTCGGCCACCTTCGAGGAGATGTCCAAGCCGTACGTCACCGTGGCCCGCAGCAAGGGGCTCACCGAGTGGAGCATCCTGCGCCGCCACGTGGTGCGCAACACCGGGGTCACCACCGCCACCATCGTCGGCTGGGAGTACGTGCGCATGTGGGGCGGCGCGGTGTTCGCCATCGAGTACGTGTTCGCCTGGCCCGGGATCGGCCTGCTGACCATCGACGCCGCCCACCGCCAGGACTTCTTCGTCCTGCAGGCTGCGGTGATCATCGCCGGGGCCTTCGTGATCTTCAGCAACCTCCTGATCGACCTGGGCTACCAGTTCATAGACCGAAGGATCGCGGCGAGCTGATGGGCGTCGCGGTAGCCAAGCGTGCCGGCGCCGGTCCGGGGCGCACCTCTCAGCACCGCGCCTGGGGCTGGTTCATCGACAAGTTGGGGAGTCGGGGCTGGATCCTGCTGGTGCTCTTCCTGCTGCTGCTGGTGGCGGCCTCGATCGTGCCCGACGTGTTCGCCCCGTACGACCACGAGGCGCAGAGTCTGCGGTTCCGCCTGCTGGGGCCCGGAGAATCCTCTCCGGAGGGCGTTCACCTGCTGGGAACCGACAGCCTGGGTCGGGACCTCTTCTCCCGCATGGTGGTCGGCGCCCGCCTCACCCTGTTCATCGCGGTGACCGCCACCCTCATCGGCGCGGCCGTGGGCGTGCTGTTCGGGCTGCTGGGCGGCTACTTCGGCGGGCGCACCGACCGGCTGCTCATGCGCTTGGGCGAGGCCCAGACGGCCATGCCCATGTTCCTGGTGGCCATCCTGCTGCTCAGCCTGCTCGGGCCGAGCGTGCTCATCCTGATCGTGGTGCTGCCGTGCCTGGTATGGCCCATCTTCGCCCGGGTGGTGCGGGCCGAGGCCCTCCGGCTGCGGGAGGAGACGTTCATCGAGGCGTCGGTCGCCACCGGTTGCTCGACCGCGACCATTCTGGGCCGCCATCTGCTGCCCAACGTCGCGCCCCGCATCCTGGTGCTGTGCGTGGTGGAGATCGGCCACGTGATGCTCTCGGAGGCCGGCCTCAGCTTCCTGGGCGTGGGTGTGCAGCCTCCCGACACCACCTGGGGGCTGTTGATCTCCGAGGGCAGGCCCCTGCTGGCGGTGGCCTGGTGGCTCACGATCCTGCCCGGCGTGCTGCTGGGCGTCTCGGTGCTGGTGCTCAACCTGCTGGGCCGCTACTGGGAGGCCCGCTCGGGGGCGGCCGGATGAGGTCGCTGATCGACGTTTGGGGGGCGGCCGGATGAGGTCGCTGATCGACGTTTGGGGGGCGGCCGGATGAGCGGCATGGCGCTCCTCGAGGTGGAAGACCTCCACGTCACGTTCCGCACCGCCTCAGGTCCGGTGCACGCGGTCGACGGGGTGAGCTTCGCGATGGCGCCGGGCGCGTCGTTGGGGGTGGTGGGCGAGAGCGGCAGCGGCAAGAGCGTCACCGCCCGCGCGCTGCTGCGCCTCTTCTCGATCACCGACGACGTGCAGATCTCCGGGGCGGTTCACTTCGACGGGCAGGACCTGCTGCGCATCGACGAGCGCAGGCTGCGCGCCGTGCGCGGCGGGCAGATCGGCATGATCTTCCAGGACCCGCTCACGTCGCTCAACCCGCTGATGGCGGTGGGCGAGCAGATCGCCGAGTCGCTGCGGCTTCACCGGGGAGTGAGCCGATCCGAAGCGGCCGCGGAAGCCGTCGAACTGCTGGCCAGGGTCGGCATCGCCGACCCCGAGCAGCGGGCCACGGAGCTCCCCAGCAGCTTCAGCGGCGGCATGCGCCAGCGGGTGATGATCTCGCTGGCCATCGCCTGCCGGCCCCGCATGCTCATCGCGGACGAGCCCACCACCGCCCTCGACGTGACCGTGCAGGCCGAGATCCTTCTGCTGCTCGACGAGCTGCGCCGGTCCGAGGGCATGGCGCTGATGTTGATCACCCACGACTTCGGCGTGGTCGCCGCCACCTGCGATGACGTGCAGGTCATGTACGCGGGCAAGCTGGTGGAGAAGGCCTCCATGGCCCATCTCTTCGACCGGGCCAACCACCCCTACACCGAGGGACTGCTGCGCCTGGTGCCCCGCTTCGAGGACGCCCACACCGGACGGCTGCATCCCATCGGTGGCCAGCCGCCGATCACCGGCGGGGGCGGCTCGTCGTGCGCCTTCGCGCCGCGGTGCAGCTACGCCGTCGACCGCTGCCTCACCGAGGTGCCGCCCGAGGTGGCGGTGGGTCCCCAGCACCTCAGCGCCTGCTGGCTGGCCGCTGACCGGGCCAAGGACGCCACCGAGGCAGGCCGGCCCTGGAGGCGGGCCCAATGAGCGTGCTCGAGGTGGATGACGTCGTGGTGGAATTCGACACCGACGCCGGCCGCATCACCGCGGTGGACGGGGTGTCGCTGCATCTGGACACCGGCGAGACGCTCGGCCTGGTGGGTGAGAGCGGGTGCGGCAAGTCCACGCTGGCCCGGGCCATCATGCAACTGGTGCCGATGCAGAGGGGCTCGGTGCGCCTCGAGGACACCGACCTCGGCTCCCTGTCGCGGCGGGAGCTGCGCCGCATGCGCCACCGCATCCAGATGGTGTTCCAGGACCCCCGGGGCTCGCTCGATCCCCGCATGAACGTGTCCGCCCTCATCGGCGAGCCGTTGCGGGTCCACGGCATCGGTGACCGGGCCGAGCGGGCCCGGGAGGTGGCGGAAGCCATGGAACTGGTGGGCCTGCCGGCCGCGGTGGCCGATCGCCTTCCCAGCGAGTTGAGCGGCGGGCAGCAGCAGCGGGTCGGCATCGCCCGGGCCATCGTCACCGACCCGGCCGTGCTGGTCTGCGACGAGCCGGTGTCCGCGCTGGACGTGTCGATCCAGGCCCAGATCATCAACGTCCTCGACGAACTGCGCGACGAGTTGAGCCTGGCCATGCTGTTCATAGCCCACGACCTGTCGGTGGTGCGCCATCTCAGCGACCGGGTGGCCGTCATGTACCTCGGCCAGATCGTCGAGACGGGAACCGCCTCCGAGGTGTTCGGCCAGCCCCGCCACCCCTACACGCATGGCCTGATCTCGTCGGTGCCCCGAGCCGACGCCGAGAGCGCGGCCCGCCTCCGGACGGCCCGCCGGCTGGTGCTGGGCGAGCTGCCCAGCCTCCTCGACCCGCCGTCGGGTTGCCGCTACCGCACCCGCTGCCCTTACGCCACCGACCAGTGCGCCGAGGCCGAGCCGCCGCCCGAGCCGGTCGGCCCGGCCGACGGCCTGCACGCGGTGCGGTGCCACCATTGGCGCACGATCGTCAGCGCTGCGCCGGAGCCCCAGGAGTCCGCCACCAGTCAGGAGCTGGCAATATGAGCGATCGCACGGCCATAAGCACGGACGGAGCCCCCACGCCGACAGGCCCGTTCAGTCAGGCCATCCGGGTGGGGAGCCTGGTGTTCACTGCGGGACAGGCCGGGCGCAACCGCGACACCGGCGAGATGGGCGACATCGGCGAGCAGGCCGACTGGGCGCTGCGCAACATCAGCAACATCCTGGCCGCCGCGGGCGCCTCGATGGCCGGCGTGGTCAAGACCACCGTCTACCTCAAGGAGGGCACGCCCACCGGTCCCCTCAACGAGCAGTGGGTGAAGCACTTCCCCGAGCCCCTGCCCGCCCGGTCCTCGGTGTTCGTGGCCCGCCTGAAGAACCCCGAGATGCTCATCGAAGTCG
>VYBO01000008.1 GCA_009844405.1 Acidimicrobiaceae bacterium | reverse complement strand
GCGGAAATGACCACCCTGCGACGCGATTGGCCGCCGATCAATCCGCGCTCGCTCTGAGGGTACTCGACGTGCGGGCACCGGGCGGTTTCGGTTCGGATGGCGGTCTGCAATAATGTTCTCCTTTGCAAGAAGAGTTGCAAGACATTCTCAACCCGGTAGTCTTGGCGGATGCACAAGGTTGCTGTGATCGGCGCGTCGGGGTTCACCGGCGCGGAGTTGCTGCGGATCTGCGCGTCCCATCCCGGCCTGGAGGCCGTGGCGGCCACCGGCGATTCCATGGCTGGCCGGGCAGTGGCCGACCTGTACCCGAGCCTGGCCCCCGCCTACGGCGACACTCATCTCGTGCTCTACGAGCCGGGCGTCGCCTCCGGATGCGACCTGGCCTTCTGCGCGCTGCCCCACGGTGCCTCGCAGTCGGTGGTTCCGGAGCTGCGCGACGACGTGAAGCATGTCGTCGATCTGGCTGCGGACTTCAGGCTCGACGATCCCGGCCTGTACCCGGCGTGGTACGGCACCGAGCACACCGCGCGGGAACTGCTCGACGAGTTCGTGTTCGGCCTTCCCGAGCTGTTCCGCGACGACGTCGTCGGCGCCGAGCTGGTGGCCGCGCCCGGCTGCTACGTGACCGCGGCCGCGCTGGCTCTGGCCCCGCTCGTGGCGGCGGGCGCGGTGGAGCCGCAAGGGATCATCGTCGACGCAGCCAGCGGGGTGTCCGGCGCGGGCCGGCCGCCGAAGCCGAACACGACGTTCTGCGCGGTGGACGAGGACTTCACCGCCTACGGCCTGCTGACCCACCGGCACACGCCCGAGATCGAGATGGCGGTGTCCCGCCATTCCGGCACCGATGCGCAGGTGCTGTTCACGCCCCACCTGGCCCCCATGAACCGGGGCATCCTCGCCACTTGCTACGCCAGGCCCGCCGGAGCGACGAGCACGGACGAAGTCCTCGGCCTGCTGAGCGACGCCTATCGCGACGAGCCCTTCGTGGTGGTGAGCGACCGGTCGCCCTCCCCCAAGGCGACGCTGGGATCCAACAGCGTCCACCTAACCGCCAGGGCCGACGCCCGCACCGGGTGGGTGATGGCGATCGCCGCGCTCGACAACCTGGTCAAGGGAGCGTCGGGCCAGGCCGTGCAGTGCGCCAACCTCGCGCTGGGCATCGACGAGACCGCCGGACTGGCTTCGGCCGGGATCTACCCCTGAGGGCGGAGCGATGGACGCGGCATCAACCGAGTCATCGAATTGGCAGCGGCCAGGTCCCTTTCGGGCGTTCCTGGCTGCCAATTCGCGCGGTGGCCGTGATGGCTGAGACGCCGGTCTCGCCGCTCGCGCCGGCGGCCTTCCCTGCGATGCCCGCGGTCAAGGGCTTGCGCCTGGCCACCGCGGCCGCCGGCATCCGCTATACGGGCCGGGACGACGTGATGCTGGCCGAGCTGCCCCCGGACAGCACCGTGGCGGGCACGTTCACCCGGTCGCTGTGCACGGCCGCGCCCGTCGACTGGTGCAAGGACGCGCTGGCGGCGGGCGGAGGCAGGGGTCGGGCCATCCTCGTCAACTCGGGCAACGCCAATGCGTTCACCGGCGCGGCCGGATACCGGGTCGCCGAGCACACCGCGGGGTCAGTGGCCGCCGCGCTGGGGGCGCAGCCCCACGAGGTGCTGGTCGCGTCGACCGGCGTCGTCGCCGAGGACCTGCCCGTCGAGCGCATCGATGCCGCCCTGCCGGGACTGGTGGCCGGCCTCGAGCCCGTCGCCTCGCCCCTGTGGGAGGCCGCCGCGGTCGCCATCGGCACCACCGACACGTTCCCCAAGGCCGCGTCGGCACCGGTCGCCGGCACGAACGCCCATGTGGCCGGCATCGCCAAGGGCAGCGGCATGATCGCCCCCGACATGGCGACCATGCTGGCGTTCGTGTTCACCGACCTTGCGGTGGACGCCCAGTCCGCTCAGGAGTGCCTGGCCGGGTCGGTGGCGAGGAGCTTCAACCGCATCACCGTGGACTCCGACACATCCACAAGCGACACGGTGCTGCTGGCCGCGACCGGCGCATCGGGCCATGGCGCCGACCGGCACGCGACGGCTTTCCGTGACGCTGTCGACGAGGTGATGCTGGATCTGGCCCACCAGATCGTGCGCGACGGCGAGGGGGCCACCAAGTTCGTGGCCGTCACCGTCACCGGGGCGGCCGACGATGCCGCCGCGGAGGCCATAGCCCGGACGGTGGCCGACTCCCCGCTGGTGAAGACCGCCCTGGCCGCCTCCGACGCCAACTGGGGCCGCATCGTGGCCGCGGTGGGCAAGGCCGGCCAGCGGGCCGACCGGGACCGGCTCTCGATCTGGATCGGCGACGAGCAGTGCGCCGACGGCGGCCTGCCGAGGCCGGGATACAGCGAGCAGAGGGCGACCGAGCACCTGCTGGGCGACGAGATCGAGCTCTGGGTCGACGTGGGCGTGGGCGACGGGGAGGCCACGATCTGGACCTGCGACCTGACCCACGGCTACATCGACATCAACGCGGGGTACAGGACATGATGCACGCGCCTCGGCACTCTCAGACCGGTGTTGCGCTATCGCAGACCACCGCCGCGCGGGGCGGTATCGCCACGGTTCAGGGATACAGGACATGAGCCCGGAGATGGCGCACACGCAGGATCCGGCCGACGCATCGCCCGGCTTCGAGCCCGAGCGTCGGGCCCGGGCGCTGGTGGAGGCGCTGCCCTACATCCGGCGCTTCCGGGGCGCGGTGGTGGTCGTCAAGTACGGCGGCCATGCCATGGCCGACGCTGAGCTGGCTGCCTCGTTCGCCCGCGACGTCGCGCTGGTGCGGGCCGTCGGGCTGCGCCCGGTGGTGGTCCACGGTGGCGGCCCCCAGATCGGCGAGCACCTGGCCCGCATGGGCAAGCAGAGCGAGTTCCGCGACGGCCTGCGGGTCACCGACGCCGACACGCTCGACGTGGCCCGGATGGTGCTGGTCGGCAAGGTCGGCCGGGACATCGTCAGCGCCATCAACGCCAGCGGGGGAGCGGCGCTGGGACTCTCCGGTGAGGACGGCCGCCTCGTGACGGCCGTGCCCCGGGATCCTGCCCTCGGGTTCGTGGGCGACGTCGCCTCGGTCGATCCGAGCGTAATCGAGCGGCTGGTGGCTGAACAGATCATCCCGGTGGTCTCCTCCATCGGAGCGGACGCCGGAGGCCAGGCCTACAACATCAACGCCGACACCATGGCGGCGGCCCTGGCCGGCGCGCTCGGCGCGGCCAAGGTCGTGTACCTCACCGACGTGCCCGGCCTGCTGGCCGACCCGGCGGACCCGTCGTCGCTGGTGAGCCGGGCCACCGTTGGTGAGGTGGAGGCCATGATCGACTCGGGCGCGGTGAGCGGCGGGATGATCCCCAAGGCTCAGGCCTGCATGGACGCGGTGCTTCAGGGCGCCGGCTCGGCCCACATGCTCGACGGCCGGATACCCCACGCCGTGCTGCTTGAGCTGTTCACCGACGCAGGGATCGGCACGATGATCACGAAGGGCTCAGCCGGGGCCGGCTCCGTCGGCGCATCCACCCAGAACACCGAGGACCAGCCATGAGCAGAGCCGCGCTGATGAACAACTACGGCACCCCGCCGGTGACTTTCGTGCGGGGCGACGGCACCGAGCTCTGGGACGACCGCGGCCGCCGCTACCTCGACTTCCTGTGCGGGCTGGCCGTGACCGGCCTGGGGCACGCCCACCCGGCGGTTACGGAGGCGGTCGCGGCCCAGGCGGGGACGCTCATACACACCTCGAACCTCTTCGCCAACGAGCCGACCGCCGAGGTGGTGGAGACGCTCGACCGGCTGATCCGCTCCGGTCCCGGCGGCGACACCGAGCCCGGCCGGATCCTCTTCCAGAACTCCGGCGCCGAGGCGGTCGAGGCCGCCCTCAAGCTGGCCCGCAAGCACCAGGGCCGGGGTCGCCACGGGGTGGTGAGCGCCTACGGGTCGTTCCACGGCCGCACGCTGGCCGCGCTGGCCGCTACCGGGCAGCCCACCAAGCACGAGCCCTTCCAGCCGATGCCGGAGGGATTCCGCCATGTGCCCTTCGACGACTTCGGCGCGCTGGAGGCGGCGCTCGACCCCACCGTCGGCGCGGTGGTGCTCGAGTCGGTCCAGGGCGAGGGCGGCGTGGTGCCGGCCGGCGACGAGTACCTGCAGGCCGTGCGGCGGGTGTGCGACGAGCGCGGCATCCTTCTGGTGATGGACGAGATCCAGACCGGTCTCGCCCGCACCGGAAGATGGTTCGGCTACCAGCACGCCGGCGTGCAGCCCGACGTCGTGACCATGGCCAAGGCGCTCGGCAACGGCGTGCCCGTCGGCGCGGTCTGGGCCCGGCCCGACGTCGCGGCCGCCTTCGTGCCCGGCGACCACGGCTCGACCTTCGCAGGCCAGCCTCTGGCTCTGGCCGCGGTGCGGGCCGTCCTCGCGCAGATGCAGGCCATGGACGCGCCCGCAGTTGCGGACCGCCTCGGCGCCGACCTGCGGGACCGGCTGCTCGCGATCGACGGCGTGGACAGCGTGCGGGGCCGGGGCCTGCTGCTGGCCGCGGAGCTGTCGGAGGAGGCCGGAGCGGGCCGTTCGGCCAAAGACGTCGCCTCGGCCTGCCTCGACCGGGGGCTGGTGGTGAACGGAGTGACCCCCACGGCCCTGCGTCTCGCCCCGCCGTTCGTGGTCTCCACCGAGCAACTCGCCGAAGGGTGCGCCATCCTGGCGGGCGTCCTGGAGCGCGGCTGGGGCGCGACGCGTTCGCCATAATGATTCTCACTCGATGAAGGAGCTCACATGCGTCACTTCCTAGATGTCGACGACTTGCAGCCGAGCGATCTCGCCCGGATCCTGAACTTGGCGACCACCCGCAACCCGCCGCCGGTTCTGGCGGGCAAGGGCGCGTCGCTGCTGTTCGAGAAGCCCTCGGCCCGCACCCGCAGCGCCACCGAGATGGCCGTGGTGCAGTTGGGAGGCCATCCCACCTACATCGGCGGCGCCGAGGTCGGCCTGGACGAGCGCGAGAGCGTGGAGGACGTGACCCGCACCCTGGCGTGCTACAGCGCGGTGATCGGGGCGAGGGTGTTCGACCACCGCACGGTGAAGCGCATGGCGGCCGTGAGCGCGGCGCCGGTAGTCAACCTGCTCAGCGACACCGCCCACCCCACCCAGGCGGTGGCCGACCTGCTGACGATCCGGGCTGCTCGCGGCCATCTCGAAGGCCGGGTCGTGGCCTACGTCGGCGACGCCAACAACGTGGCCCGCTCGCTGGCGTACGCGGCCGGCCTGTCGGGCATGGCAGTGCGTATCGCCAGTCCCGCCGGCTACGAGTTCAGCGAGGCCGACCTGCGGCGGCTGCGTCGCCGCGGCTGCGAGCCCGTCCAGGTGCAGAAGCCGGCCGAGGCGGTGAGCGGCGCCGATGTGGTCTACACCGACGTGTGGACGTCGATGGGCCAGGAAGAGGAGGCCGAGCAGCGCCGCAAGGACTTCTCCGGATTCAGGGTGGACAGGCGACTGATGGCCCACGCCGCGACGGGCGCGGTGTTCATGCACTGCCTGCCCGCCCACCGGGGCGAGGAGGTGGCTTCCACGGTGATCGACGGTGCCAGCAGCCTGGTGTGGCAGCAGGCGGCCAACCGCATGCACGCGGCCAGGGGCCTGCTGCTGTGGCTGATGGAGCAGGTGTGAGCGCAGCCATGACCAAGACCAGCCGCCAGCACCTCATCGTCCGGCTGCTCGGTGAGCATGCCGTGGCCAGCCAGCAGCAGCTGGTCGACCTGCTGGCGTCCGCAGGCGTGACCGCGACCCGGGCGACGGTGTCGCGCGATCTCGACGTTCTCGGTGCGGTGAAGGTCCGGGTTCCGGGAGGAGGAACCGTGTACGCCATACCGGAGCATCCCATCGACCGCATCGCGCCGGAGGAGCATCTCAGGAGGGTGATGGGCGACTGGGTGGCCGACGTCGGCGCCTCGGGCAACCTCGCGGTGGTTCGCACGCCGCCCGGCTCGGCCCACGTGGTGGCGTCCGCCCTCGACCGGGCCGGCCTTGAAGAGGTGCTGGGAACGGTGGCGGGTGACGATTCGCTGATCGTGGTGGCCACCGACGGGACGCCGGGCTCGGAGCTGGCCGACCGCCTGCGGGACCTGGCCGGACTGGAGGCATCGAGATGACCACAGCGCATGCGGCGCCTGCCGGCGCCGCCGAAGTCTCCAAGGTGGTGCTGGCCTACTCGGGCGGGCTGGACACCTCGATAATCCTGCACTGGCTGCGGGAGACCTACGGCTGCACCGTGGTGACGTTCACCGCCGACATTGGCCAGGGCGACGAGCTCGAGCCGGCCCGGGCCAAGGCCCTGGCCATGGGCGTCTCGCCCGCCGACGTCTTCATCGAGGACCTGCGCGAGGAGTTCGCCCGCGACTTCGTGTTCCCGATGTTCAGGGCCAACGCCGTCTACGAGGGCGAGTACCTGCTGGGCACGTCCATCG
>VYBO01000047.1 GCA_009844405.1 Acidimicrobiaceae bacterium | reverse complement strand
CCACGGCCCCGCCCCGTATGGGCCGGGTCGCCCGTCTATCCGCGGGGCCTCTATGCGAATCCCGCCAGTGACGGGGGTCAGCCGAGATTCTCGGCGCCGGTGCCGGGGGGTGGCCGTCGCGGCGCTCGTGGTGCTCGCGGCGGCGAGTTGCGGAGAGCGTGACGGGGGCTCCGCACCGGCGGGCGCCCGGTCCGGGGACGGCGTCGAGGAGGCCCAGCCCCGCCCGGCGGCGGAGCTCGAAGGCGCAGCGGGACAGTCTGGTGATCCGGCGACCGCGACGACAGAGTGGCCTGATCCTGACCCCGGCCCGGCGTCCTCACCCGCCGGCGACCGCGACCCCGGCGCTCCCCCCAGCGACGGGCCCACCCGCGACGCAGGCCCCGCGTCCTCACCCGCCGGCGACACGACCACCGCCGGCGATCGCGGGCACTCGGGCCCCGCCGGCGGCGGGGGCCAGCCTGAGCCGGTCGCCCCGCGGCCGCCGGCCGCCGGCGCCGCCCCAGAGCCGGGCCCCCAGCAACTCGGGCCGGGACCGGCCCTCCAACTCGACGAATCGGCGGCAGACCAGTACGCGCCCGAGCCCATCGAGGACGGCGCCACCGTCCAGGACGCCGGCCAGGACAGCAGCACGGGTTCGCCCGGCGGCGTGCCCTACACCTACCACGACGGCGACGCCGAGCGGCGAGTCTGGCTAGTGCCCGGCGCCCAGGAGGCTGCGCCGGACTCCGGCGGCGGGACCGCCGGCGACCTTGTAGCCGACGGACAGAGCGGCGGCGGGGGATCTCTGGTCTTCGTCAGCGAGTCCGGCACGGAGATGACCCTGCCGGGCGGCGTCGCGCTGGTGCTCGATCCCGAATGGAGCGCAGAGCAGGTGGACGGGTTCCTCGCGGTCAACGGGATCTCCCGCAGCCGGGCGTCGGATCTGGGCTGGATCGCCAACGGCTTCCTCATCGCCACCGAGCCCGGCCTGGCGTCGCTGGAACTGGCCAACGCCTTGGCCACCCTGGAGGGCGTGGTGATTTCCAGCCCGAACTGGTCCAGCGGAGCAACCCTGAACTAGCAGTGAGGCCGACTGTCGAGCATGCGCCGACACCCCCCTCCTTGAGGCGCCCGGCTGAGCGTTCGTGCCGGGGCGTCGGAACGTGGCGGCGGCTCGCGGCCATGGCGGCCGTGTTGGCTTCGGCCGCGGCTGTGCTGCACCCCGGCGGCGCCGGGGCCCAGACCCTGCCCGGGCGGCCGCAGATACGCGAGATCGCCGCGGGCTCGGGCACGCTGACGGTGTTCTGGGACGCCCCGGCCGACACCGGCGGCGAGACCGTCACCGCCTACGACCTGCGATGGATCGACGCATCCTCCGCCGACCGAAGCGACAGCGCCTGGACCCTCGAGGACAGCTTCTGGACCTCGGGGGCGCTCACCGGCGACGTGGCCGGCCTCACCAACGGCACCACCTACGACGTGCAGATGCGAGCCGTCACCGCAGTGGGCGACGGCGCCTGGTCACAGCAGGCGTCGGCTGCGCCGCTCATCTCCGCGCCCGCGGCCACGGTCGTTGCCGGCGACGCCGCCGCGACTGTGGCGTGGACCCCGCCGCCTGAGGCCGCCACGGCGGCGTCGGTGGACTACGACGTGCGCTGGATCAGAAGCGACGCCTCCGACAAGAGCGACAGCCGCTGGTCGCGGGCCTCCGACGTGGGCGCCGACCCGCCGCACCACGTGATCCGCGGGCTCAGCAACACCTTCAGCTACGACGTGCAGGTGCGAGCCGTCACCGACCACGACGGCTCGTGGTCCGCCACCGTGCGGGCCACGCCCTACGAGCCCGCCAACCTGGCGGTGGCCTCGCTGCCCGAGATCGCCGTGGGCGTGCCCGTCGCGGGCCGTCTCACCACCGGCGACGTGGACGTCTTCAGGCTCGTGTTGGAGCAGCACGACCGGTACCTGGTCCGAACCTCCGGCAGCGTCGACGACACCGCGTGCCTGGTGTTGAACGCCGGTGGAGGCCTGCTCGCCGGCGACAGCGACGGCAACCTCGGGACCACGACCGAGCAGCGAAGTCAGTGCGCGCTGATGTTCACGCCGGCGGCCGGCGGCGGGTACCCGCGGTACGTCTACATCCGGGTGGCCGGCGACCGGGACCGCCACGCAGGCGAGTACCTGCTGCACATCGAGTCCGTGCAGCAGCCCGGCGGCTCGCTGCCGACCGCGGTTCCGATCTCCTTCGGCGGGATCAAGGGCGGCGAGCACACCTCCTCGGAACGCACCGGCCACGTTCGGATCGACCTCTCAGAGGCGCAGTACATCGCCTTCTCGGCCATCCATGCAGCCGGCGAGCCCCAACTCACGCTGCTCGACTCGTCAGGCACCGAGATGCGCGCCTACGTGGGGCCGTTGTGGGTCTGCGCCTTGGTCTTCTGCATCCCGGTCGGAACCGATCTGAAAGCCGTGCTCGAGGCCGGAACCTACTATGTGAGACTGGAGCCGCCCGAAGCCAGGCCGGGCCGGACCAACGTCTATGGCGCCTATCTGTTCACGTTGCAGGTGGACGCCGCCTACCGGGACCTGATCGAGGACTGCAGCGCCAAGAGCAGGCCTGCGGCGTTCACCGACGCGCTGTCGGGCTGCCAGTGGCACCTGCACAACCGGGCGCAGTCCGGCGGGACCAGCGGCGAGGACGCCAACGTGGCCGCGGCCCACTCGGCAGGGCATCTCGGCGCGGGCACCACGATCGCGGTGGTCGACGGCGGCATCGACCTCGACCACGAGGACCTCTCCGACAACACCGACACGAGCCGGTCGCACTCCTACTGCAGTGGCGACTCCCGGCCGTTCTCCCCCGATGAGGACCACGGCACGTCGTCCGCCGGGGTGGCGGCGGCCCGGGACAACGCCTTCGGAATGCGCGGCGTCGCGCCCCGCGCCGCGCTCTACAACCTGCGCTTAATCGAGTGCGGCGCCACCTACATCGACCTCGCCGCCGCGATGACGCGGGACATGGCCGGCATCGACGTCAGCAGCAACAGCTGGAGTCTGGCGCCCTCGCCCGCGGCGAAGCCCGTCTCGGCGCTGTGGGAGGCGGCCGTCGAGCAGGGCGTCGTCTCCGGCGCCGGCGGCAAGGGGATCGTCTACGTCACCTCGGCGGGCAACGACGCCGCACGGGGCGACTACGCGAACCTCGACGAGACCGACAACCACTACGCCGTGGTGACGGTGTGCGCGGTGGACGCCAACGGCCGCCGGTCGGTGTACTCCGAGCAGGGCCCGAACCTGTGGGTGTGCGCTCCGTCGTCCAGCACCACCAGCACGCCCCGGGTGGCGACGACCACGAACTACGACCGCTACCGCACCGGCTACGGCGGCACCAGCGCCTCCACGCCCACCGTCTCCGGGGTGGCGGCGCTGGTGCGCGGCGCCAACCCGAGCCTCACCTGGCGAGACGTGAAGCTGATCCTGGCGGCCTCCGCTCGCCGCAACCATGCGAGCGACGGCGGCTGGCAGCAGGGCGCCCGCGAGTACCGATCGAGCACCGACCGCTACTGGTTCAACAACGACTACGGGTTCGGGGCAGTCGACGCCCACGCCGCAGTGCAGCTGGCCCTCGGGTGGCAGAACGTCCCCGCCATGATCACTCAGACCGCCGCTTCGACTTCGGCGCTGGCGGTCCCCGACAACCGCTCGGCGGTGTCGGCGTCGGTCACGTTCGACGACTCCATCGAGTTCGTGGAGCACGTCGAGATCAACACCCACTTCTACGCTCCCAGTTTCCGGCAGCTGCGAGTGGAGCTGGTGTCGCCCTCGGGCGCCACGTCGCTGCTGGTGCCCGAACTGGCCTCGAGTTTTCATCGTCGGCTGACGTCGCGATTCAGGATGGGCTCGTCGCGGCACTTGGGCGAGAGCGCGGCCGGGGACTGGACGCTGCGGGTCAGCGACCGCAGGGCGGGCGCCGCGCCCGCGACGCTGCGGAGCTGGAGCCTGACATTGCGCGGCCACCGTCTGCGCCCGTCGGCGCCGACGCTCGACTCGCTGAGCGCCGGCGCGAGCTCGTTGACGCTGACATGGTCGCCGCCCGCTCACACCGGCGCCTCCGCAGTGAACGGCTATGAAGTCCGCAGAATCGCGGCGTCCGCCACCGACCGCTCCGACTCGGCGTGGACGGTGGAGGCCGTCACCTGGCAGCCGGGGGAGGCGCTGACGCACACCTTCAGCGGTCTGGCCCCGCAGGCCTGGGACGTGCAGGTGCGGGCCACCAACAGCGAGGGGGCGGGAACGTGGTCGGCTGCGGCTGCGGGAACCGTCGACGCCATCAACAACGATCCGCTGTTCGCAACCGACGCCGCGACCCGCGCAGTGGCCGAGAACACCGCCGCCGGGGTGGACTTCGGCGACCCGGTGACCGCCGCCGACGCCGACGCCGGAGCCGCTCTGACCTATCAGCTCGGCGGCGTGAACGCCGGCGACTTCAGCATCGACTCCTCCACCGGGCAACTGGCGACGCTGACAGCGCTGGACCACGAGACCCAGCCGTCGTACTCGGTGCGCGTCGGGGTGTCCGACGGACTCGACTCGCTCGGCGCAGCCGACACCGCCGTCGACGACTGGATCGACGTGACCGTCGCGGTGAGCGACGTCGACGAGCCGTTCAGCCTGCAATGCACCGCCGACAACCTCGACGGCAGCAGCTGGGCCCTCGCCGAGCCCGACGACCCCACACAGTACGACAGCAAGGATCCGACGACGCAGGCCGCGCTGCGGGTTGGAGGCTGCAACGTGAGCGACCCCGAGGGCGAGCCCGCGTCCTGGTCGCTGTCGGGCGACGACGCTGCCGAGTTCTGGATGGACGGGCTCGGCGTGCTGGGCTTTCTGAGGGCCCCCGACTTCGAGTCCCCGGCCAGCGGCGCCGGCACCAACACCTACACGGTGACGGTGGGCGCGGCCGCCGGCGGCCATTCCCAGTCGACGGGGATCACCGTGGTGGTGACCGACAAGAACGAGCCCCCGACGATCAGCGGCGACCGGGCCCCCGCGATCGACGAGGGCGCCGGCCGCACCGTCGGCGCCTACACCGCCGCCGACCCCGAGGGGGAGACCACGACGCTGCAACTCTCGAACACCCTCGACGCGTCGGACTTCGATCTCGCGGCCGACGGCACCCTCAGCTTCACGGCCGTGCCCGACTACGAGACCCCCGGCGACTCCGGGCGCGACAACGTCTACACGCTGACCCTCGAGGCCGGCGACGGCGCATCGACCACCCGCGAGACGGTCACGGTGACGGTGCGAGACGTCGACGAGGCCCCCGAGCTGTCCGACGGCGGCTGCACCTTCACAACACAGGAGAACGCCGCTTCTGCCTGGCGGTGCACCTTCACCGCGTCGGACCCCGAACAGGCGCCCGTCACCTGGTCGCTGTCGGGCCCCGACGCCCAGGAGTTCAGCCTCAACGCCGGCGTGCTCAGCATCGGCGGCGGCCTCGACTACGAGACCCGCTCGAGCTACTCGGCGACGGTGGAGGCCACCGACGGCGCCCACACCGTCACCCAAGACGTCACAGTGGCCGTCACCAACGTCGACGAGCCCGGAACGGTGACCGTCCCGCAGAACTCGGTGGCCCGCGTCGGGGGGCTGCTCACCGCGCAGCTCACAGACGACGACGGCGCAAGCTCAGTGTCGTGGCAGTGGCAGCGCCGCAGCAGCGGCTGGCAGGACGTCACCGGCGCCACATCGGCGTCCTACACCCCCACCGGCACAGACGAGGGCCTGCGGCTGCGAGTCAACGTCTCCTACACCGACACCAGCTTCGGCGACAAGACCCTCACCAGCGCAGCAACCGCCGCAGTCGCGGCCGAGACGCCGGCCAACCAGGCCCCAGTCTTCGCCGCCACCGACTACGACTGCACGGTGCGAGAGGACCGCCGCATCGGTGCCGCCGTGACCGGATGCGCCCCCAAAGCCGCCGATCCCGACAACGACAGCCTGTTGTACAGCATCGACGCCAACACGCCGCTGAACATCAACTCCGCCACCGGTCGGATCAGCATCGCCGACGCGCTCGACCACGAGACCGACCCGCAGATCCAATTCGACGTCGTCGCCTCCGACGGCCTGCTCGAGGACCGGACGTCCGTCACCGTCACCGTCACCGACATCGACGAGCCCGGCAGCGTCACCGTCACCGTCGGCGGCGCCCTGCGCGTCGGCACCAGCCTCGACGCCACACTCGCCGACGACGACTGCGGCCACAGCAGCTGCGACGTTCAATGGGACTGGCAGAACTCCAACAACGGCCGCGCCTGGACAACCAGCGCCTCCAACACGACTGGGACCTACACCCTCGACACCGCCGACGAGTGCCGTCAGGTGCGAGTGAGGGCCGTCTACACCGACCCCCACGGCAACAAGACAGTGACCGGACGGCCGGGGCCCGCAGGCCAACTGGTCCAGCCCGCCACCGGCCGGTGCGCCACAACGCCTCCACCGCCGCCGCCTCCAGGGCCGCCACCGCCACCGCCACCAGGGCCGCCAGGG
>VYBO01000021.1:6428-6547 GCA_009844405.1 Acidimicrobiaceae bacterium | reverse complement strand
CTTCAGGAAGCCCCTTCGTGGCTGCCTCATCATCAGCTGGCTGTCGATCTGCTTCGAGCGCGTCACTTCAGGAAGCCCCTTCGTGGCTGCCTCATCATCAGCTGGCTGTCGATCTGCTT
>VYBO01000021.1:0-6418 GCA_009844405.1 Acidimicrobiaceae bacterium | reverse complement strand
ACTTCAGGAAGCCCCTTCGTGGCTGCCTCATCATCAGCTGGCTGTCGATCTGCTTCATCGTCTCGAGGGAGACGCCGACGGCGATCAGCAGCGAGATGCCGCCGAAGGCGAGGTTGAAGGCTGCCGCGCCCGCTCCGGGATCCAGATCGGTGCCGATGGTGACCGCCACCAGGACAGTGGGAACCAGCGCGACGGCGGCGATGAACAGAGCCCCGGGCAGGGTGATACGCGACAGGATCCTGGCCAGGTAGCGCTCGGTCTGGACGCCGGGCCGGATGCCGGGGATGAAACCGCCCTGCTTGCGGATCGTGTCGGCCTGCTTGACCGGATCGAAGGTGATTGCGGTGTAGAAGTACGCGAACCCGATGATCATCAGCCCGTAGAAGAACATGTACACCGGGCTGGTCGGCAGGGTGAGATGGTCGTTGACGAAGTCCTTGATGCTGCCGCCGATGCCGCCGTCGGGCATGGCCGCTCCGATCAGCGTGGGCAGGTACAGCACCGAACTTGCGAAGATGATCGGGATAACGCCCGACTGGTTGACCTTCAGCGGGATGTAGGTGCTCTGCCCGCCGTACATGCGCCGGCCCACGACCCGCTTGGCGAACTGCACCGGTATGCGGCGCTGCCCCTGCTCCACGAAGACTATGCACACCGTCAGGATGACCGCCACCGCGATGAAGCCGATCAGGGCGTCGACCCCGTGGTTGGCGTGGACGGCGGTGAGCTGGGCCGGCATCGTCGACACGACGCTTGTGAAGATCAGCATAGACATGCCGTTGCCGATGCCCCGCTGGGTGATGAGCTCCCCCATCCACATGAGCAGGGCCGTGCCGGTGGTGAGCGTCAGGACCACCACGAACACCACCCAGACGGTGAAGTCGGGCAGCAGGTCGATCCCGCCGACCAGCGCGCCGCTGTGGAACAGGAACGCGAAGCTGGTCGACTGGAGAAGGGCGATGCCGACGGTGAGGTACCGCGTCCATTGGGTGATCTTGCGCTGACCCACCGCACCCTGCTGCTGCCACTGCTCGATGCGGGGGATGACCACACCCAGGATCTGCATGATGATCGATGCCGTGATGTAGGGCATGATCCCCAGCGCGAAGATGGCGAACTGGGTGAGCGCGCCGCCCGAGAACAGCTGCACGAACCCGAGGATCCCGCCCGACGTGTTGGCCTGGTCCCGCATCAACTGGACCGCGTCGGTGTCCACGTAGGGCGCCGGGATGAAGGCGCCGAGGCGGTAGACCGCGATGATGAACAGCGTGAAGAGGATCTTGTTGCGCAGATCCGGGATGCGGAACATGTTCAGCACGCGGTTCAGCACGGACGCCTCCCCGATCCCTGGCGGAACATGTTCAGCACGGCCGGCCCTCTCCTCTCAGCGGTTGGTGTGCTGGTTGTAGCTGCCGTGGGGCGGCCGGCGATCGCCCCAGGGCTTGTCGATGATCTCGACGCTGCCACCGGCTGCGGCAATGGCCTCCGCCGCGGCTGCCGACACGGCGTGGGCCTTCACCCGCACCGCCCGGCTGATCTCGCCCCGGCCCAGCACCTTCACGAGAGCCTTCTTGCCGACGAGGCCCCGCTCGCGCAGTGTCTCCGGCGAGATCTCGTCCAGTCCGGCGGCCTCGATGGTGTCGAGGTTGACGGGCTGGTACTCGACCCTGAACGGGTTGGTGAATCCCCGCCACTTGGGGACGCGGCGCAGCAGCGGCATCTGCCCGCCCTCGAAGCCGACGGGCACCTTGCTGCGGGCCTTCTGGCCCTTCATGCCGCGGCCCGCGGTCTTGCCGCCGCGCCCTGCTATGCCCCGCGCCATGCGCTTGGGCCGCTTGCGGGCCCCGGGAGCGGACCGCAGATCGTGCAGCTTCGTCTGCTCTGTCATCCGTCCACCTCCTCTACGGAGACCAAGTGGGGAACCCGTTGGATCATGCCGCGGATCTCGGGACGGTCGGGCAGGGTGTTGCTCCGGCCGATCCGCCCCAAGCCGAGAGCTCGAAGCGTACCGCGCTGCTTGGGCTTCGAGCCGATGGCCGAGCGGACCTGGGTCACCCGGAGAGCCATCACTCCTCCTCGGCCTCGTCGCTGCGCTGGGCCGCCGCGGCCCGGTCCATCCGGGTGTTCTGGTACGCGTCCCACAGGCCCTTGGGCAAGAAATCGGTGGGTTCCAGGCCCCGCAGGCGGGCGACCTCGTCGGGGCGGCGCAGCGACTGCAGCCCGCTGATGGTGGCCCTGGCCACATTGATGTGGTTGGGCGAGCCGAGCGACTTGCACAGCACGTCGCCGATGCCCGCCTCTTCGAGGATGTCCCGAGCCGCGCCGCCTGCGATCACACCGGTTCCGGGAGCGGCCGGCTTCAGCAGCACCCGGCCGGCGCCCGTGGTGCCGATCACGGGATGCATGATCGTGCTGCCCGCCATCGGAACCTCGAACAAGTTCCGCCGGGCCTCCTCGGTGCCCTTCTGGATGGCCAGGGGCACCTCCTTGGCCTTCCCGTAGCCCAGGCCGACCCGGCCGGCACCGTCGCCGATCACGACCAGCGCCGTGAAGGAGAACCGGCGTCCGCCCTTGACCACCTTGGCGACCCGGTTGATGTTGATCACCCGCGACTCTCGCAGCGGCGCACCGCCTGTGCGCTCCTCGCTCATGGCCACTCCGATCCCTTCGCTCCTGGAAGGAACGGTCGCTCCTCGCTCATCAGAACTCCAATCCTGCCGCGCGAGCCGCGTTGGCGAGCTCGGCCACCCTGCCGTGGTACTTGTAACCGCCCCGGTCGAACACCGCGGCCGTGATTCCTGCTTCCGAGGCGCGCTGCGCGATCAGCGTCCCCACCGTGCGGGCCGCGGCCACATTGCCACCCGGAGCGGAACGGAGGTCGGCCTCCAGAGTGGACGCCGAGACCAGGGTGACGCCCGCGAGGTCGTCGATCAGCTGTGCGGAGATGTGCCGGCTCGACCGGAACACCGACAGGCGCGGCCGGGCGGCCGTGCCCTGGACCTTCTTGCGGACGCGACGGTGACGGCGGATGCGGCCCTCCCGGCGCTTCCTGGCCTGATCGACCATGACTACCAACCGTCGCTTTCGGCCCTGCTGCCAACCATGACTACTTCGCCGCCTTTCCGGCCTTGCGCTTGACCCGCTCGTCGGCGTAGCGGATGCCCTTCCCCTTGTAGGGCTCGGGCGGGCGCCACTTCCTGATGTCGGCTGCCACCTGGCCGACGAGCTGCTTGTCGATGCCCTTGACGAGGATCTGGGTGCGTTGCGGGACCTCGAACTCCACGCCTTCGGGCGCCGCGATCTTCACGGTGTGGCTGAAGCCCAGGGACAGCTCCAGCGAGGTGGGATTGGACTCGGCCACCCGGTAGCCCACGCCCTGGATCCGCAGCTCCTTGGTGAACCCCTCGGTCACCCCGGTGACCATGTTCTGCACCAGGCTCCGGGTCAGCCCGTGCAGCGACCGGCTCTGCGCGGTGTCGTCGGGACGCTCGACGTGCAGGATGCCGTCGTCGGCCCGCAGCGTGATCTCGCCGGGCAGGTCCCGGCTGAGCGTGCCCTTGGCTCCGGTGACCACCACGGTGCGGCCGTCGAAATCGATCTCCACGCCGCTGGGGACCGTGATCGGGGAGTTCCCTACGCGACTCATCGGCGGCCTCGATGCCCGCTCTTGTTCGCTACGCTCACGGGCCGCTCGGGCCACGGCCTCGCTCGGCGTTCTTCGAGTATTCGCATCAACTGCCGCCTGTCCGCTCGGCCTCTACCACACGTAGCAGAGGATCTCGCCGCCCATGCGGTTCCTCCTCGCCTCTCGGTCGCTCATCAGACCCTTGTTGGTCGACACCACGGCCACTCCGAGCCCGCCCTGCACCCGCGGGATCTCGTCGCGCTTGCGGTAGATGCGCAGCCCCGGCTTGGAGATGCGCCGCAGTCCCCGGATCACGCGGTCGCGCTCGGGGGAGTACTTCATCTCGATCGTGAGCGTCTTGCCCGGCCGAGTCGTGTTGTCCTTCTCGGCGTAGGACGCGATATAGCCCTCCCGCTGCAGGACGTCGGCCAAGGCCAGCTTGCGCTTCGACGACGGCATCGAGACCTCGTCGTGCATAGCCACATTGGCGTTGCGGATGCGGGTCAGCATGTCGGCGATCGGATCTGTCATCGTCATCGGCCCCTCACCTCACCAGCTCGCCTTCTTCACGCCGGGCAACTCCCCGGCATGGGCCAGGTCGCGCAGGCAGATGCGGCACAGACTGAACTTCCTGTACACGGAACGGGGCCGGCCGCAGACGCGGCACCGCGTGTAAGCCCGCACCTTGAACTTGGGGGTGCGTTGCTGCTTCTCCCTCAGAGCCTTCTTGGCCATCGCTCATTGCCCCTCTCGGCGGAACGGAAACCCGAACGCCTCCAGGAGCGCCCGGCCCTCGGTGTCCGACTCGGCTGTCGTGACGATCGTGATGTCCATCCCCCGGGTGGCGTCGACCGTGTCGTAGTCGATCTCCGGGAAGATGAGCTGCTCGGTGATCCCGAACGTGTAGTTGCCGCTGCCGTCGAAGGATCGCAGCGGCAGCCCGCGGAAGTCGCGGATGCGGGGGATGGCCAGCGTGATGAGCCTGTCGAAAAACTCGTACATGCGGTCACCTCGCAGAGTGACCTTGCATCCGATGGCCATGCCGGCACGCAGCTTGAAGCTGGCCAGCGACCGCTTGGCCCGGGTGATTACCGGCTTCTGGCCCGAGATGGTGGCCAGGTCGGCCAAAGCGCCCTCCAGCAGCTTCGCCTGGGTGATGGCGTCGCCCACGCCCATGTTGAGCACGATCTTGGAGAGCCTGGGCGCCATCATCACGTTGGACAGCTCCAAGTGCTCGATGAGCGCCTGCCTGATCTCGGTGTCGAACGCGGTGCGCAGCCGGGGCCGGTAGTCGGTTGCGGTGCTCACAGGTCGGCCCCCGTGCGGCGGCAGATGCGGACCTTGGCGCCCTCGGGCGTGAACCGGTAGCCCACCCGGGTGGGCTTGCCGTCGGTCGGGCTCACCAGGGCGACGTTGGACGCGTCGATGGGCATCGCCTTGTCGATGATGCCTCCCTGCTGGACGTTGCGGGTGGGCGCCTGATGCCGCTTGGCGACGTTGACGCCCTCGACGATCACCTTGCCCTCCGCGACGACGACCCGTTCGACCGTGCCCTCCAGGCCGGCGTCCTTGCCGGTCAGCACCACGACCCGGTCGCCCTTGACGATCTTCATGGAGCGCCGTGACCGGCGAGAGCTCTCGGAGCCTCTGGCCATCTACAGCACCTCCGCCCGCGACACGGTGCGCATGTACCTCTCCACCATCTACAGCACCTCCGGCGCCAGCGACACGATGCGCATGAACTGCTTGTCTCGAAGCTCGCGGCCCACCGGCCCGAAGATGCGGGTGCCCCGGGGCTGGTCCTGCTCGTTGATCAGGACCGCGGCGTTCTCGTCGAAGCGGATGTAGCTGCCATCGCCCCGGCGCTTCTCCTTGCGGGTGCGCACGACCACGCAACGGACGAGGTCGCCCTTGCGGACCTGCGCACCCGGGATGGCGTCCTTGACGGTGGCCACGAACACGTCGCCGACCGATGCGTAGCGGCGCTTGGAGCCGCCGAGCACCTTGATGCACAGCACCTCCTTGGCGCCGGAGTTGTCGGCGACGCGCAGCCGGGACTCCTGCTGGATCACTTGGCACGCTCC
This sequence comes from Acidimicrobiaceae bacterium, assembly GCA_009844405.1. Lineage (GTDB taxonomy): Bacteria > Actinomycetota > Acidimicrobiia > Acidimicrobiales > Aldehydirespiratoraceae > Aldehydirespirator. The sequence goes on along the minus strand of VYBO01000021.1, from coordinate 709 downwards.
AGGATCTCCACCAGGCGCCAGCGCTTGGTCTTGGACAGGGGCCGGGTCTCGGCCACCCGCACGAGGTCGCCCACACCCAGGGTGTTGTCGGCGTCGTGGACGGCGAGGCGGGACCTGCGCTGAACCGTCTTGTCGTAGCGCGGGTGCCGGACCCGCTCGGTGGCCTCGACGATCGCGGTCTTGTCCATGCGGTTGGAGACCACGACGCCCTCCCGCACCTTGCGGCCGTTGCGGCGCGTTCCTGAGTCTTCAGCCATCGTCATCTCCCCTCGGGCAAGAGCAAGCGCGAGTAGGCGGAAGCCCTTCGCGTCGCAGCGGCGTCATTCCCGCTCTTGTTCGCTGCGCTCACGGGCCGCTCGGGCCACGGCCGCGCTGCGCGCCTCGTGATGCTCATCAATCGCTCCCTATCCGCTCGGCCTCTAGGGCCAGCTCCGCCTCCGCGGCCGCGATCTCGCGGGCCCGCAGCTCGGTCAGCATGCGAGCTATGTCACGGCGCACCTGCTTGAGGCGGGCCGGGTTGTCCAGCTGACCGGTGGCGAACTGGAAGCGCAGATTGAACAGATCCTCCTTCGCCTCCGACAAGCGCTCGATCAAATCGGTGTCGCCCAGATCGGTCAGGGCCTTGGCGCGGGCCATCTAGAACCCCTCCTCCGGGCCCAGATCGGTCAGGGCCTTGGCGCGGGCCATCTAGAACCCCTCCTCCGGGCCC
>VYBO01000052.1 GCA_009844405.1 Acidimicrobiaceae bacterium | reverse complement strand
CATGGCTCTTCCTTTCCTCTAAGAGCATGCCTCCACGATCTGGGGGGAAGCTCAATCCAGGCTAAGAGCGAGCGCGGATTGATCGGCAGGCAATCGCGGCGCGGGGTGGTCATACCCGCTCTTGTTCGCTTCGCTCACGGGCCGCTCGGGCCACGGCCCCGCCCCGTATGGGCCGGGTCGCCCGCCTATCCGCGGGGCCTCTAAGGTGATTGACCTAGTCTGACTAGGCTATCGTGTGACCAAGGCGAGGCAAGGAGTAGCCGATGGGTGAAGCGGTCGTCAACGTGTACGAGGCCAAGACCAACCTCTCGAAACTGCTTGATCGCGTCGAGCGGGGCGAGGAGATCGTGCTGGGACGCAACGGGCGCCCCGTCGCCCGGCTGTCGGCCTACCGGACGCGTCGGGCGCCTCGTGTGCCCGGCCAACTCGCAGGCAAGATCGAGATGGCCCCGGACTTCGCCGACACACCCGAATGGCTGATCGAAGCCTTCGAGGCGGGCGAATGAACCTCCTCGTCGACACCTGCACGCTGCTGTGGTGGGCCAACGGAGACGAACTGTCGCCGAGCGCGTCGCAGGCCATAGCGGATCCCGACAACCGCGTGTGGGTCAGCGCCGCCAGCGTGTGGGAGATCGGCATCAAGCAGTCCCTCGGAAAGCTGACGGTTCGTGGTGATCTCGACGCCGTCATCGACGAGGACTTCGAGCACCTGTCGATCACCTTCGCCCACGCCCGACTCGCCACCCAACTACCCCGCCACCACCGCGATCCGTTCGATCGGATGCTCGTTGCTCAAGCGCGGGCCGAGGATCTCACACTCGCCAGCCGCGACCGCCGGATCAGCAGCTACGACGTAACGCTGCTGGTCTCCCGAGAGGGCCCTAGCGAGGTCGTCGGCTTGCGCTGTTAGCCTGAGCGGCGATGGCACCGGCTCGGATCCCGCTCGTCGACTACTTGCACCTAGAGCCGGAACCGCACTTAGTGGCCCATGAATGCCGCCACTGCGGAGCCCGCTTCTTCGACCGGCGAAACGCCTGCGCCCGATGCGGCAAGACCGAGTTCGCACCGGCCGACGTCGACGGCGCGGGCGACCTGCGGGCGTTCACCATCGTCCACCGGGCCGCGCCCGGCATCCCGGTGCCGTTCGTGTCGGCCATCGTCCGCACCGACGACGGCACATGGGTGCGATCCAACGTGGTCAACTGCGACCCGACGCCGGAGGCGGTCACCCTCGGCATGAGGGTGCGGCTCGCCACCTACCCGGTCGGCGCCGACGACGACGGCACCGAAGCCGTCGCGTTCGGCTACGAACCCACCTGACCAAACAGGAGGCAGCAGCGACAATGGCAGCCCGGATCTCCCCAGACAGCGTGTGGGTGCTCGGCGCCCACATGACCCGCTTCGCGCGTTACCCGGACCGGGACCTGATCGACCTGGCCTCCGAGAGCGCCCTGGGCGCGCTGGCCGACGGCGAGGTCACGGTGGCCGACATCGACGTCCTGGCCTGCGGAGCGCTGTTCCAGGCTTCGGGTGCGGTGGGGCAACGGCTGCAGAAGCAGATCGGCCAGACCGGCGTGCCGGTCTACAACGTGGCCAACGCCTGCGCCACCGGGGCCACCGCCATCCGCACCGTGATGATGGCCATCCGCGCCGGCGAGGCCGAGATCGGCCTGGCCGTAGGGGCCGAGCAGATGGGCAAGATGGGCCTGCTCGGCCGGGGCGGCGCCAAGAAGGAGAAGAAGGTCTTCGAGCCGTCGGGGCGCTACGGAGCGGTGACCGGCGTGGACGGCTACCTGGGCACCGAGACGATGCCCGGCGTGTTCGCCCAGGCCGGCACGGCCTACGCCCACGACCACGACGGGGTTGGCTTCGAGCAGTTCGCCCGGGTGGCCTACAAGAACCACCTCCACTCGACTCTGAACCCGCTGGCCCAGTACCAGAAGGAGTTCTCCATGGACGAGATCATGGAGTCCCCGATGATGAGCTACCCCAACACCCTGCTGATGTGCTGCCCGACCGGAGACGGAGCGGCCGCGCTGGTGCTGGTCTCGGGGGAGCGGCTGGCGTCGATGCCGTCCCATGTCCGCAAGCGGGCCGTGAAGGTGTCCGCGTCGGTTCTGACCTCGGACCCCTTCACCGAGGACTGCCAGGTGCAGCCGGACGTGAACACGCTCACCCGCAACGCCGCCGACCAGGCCTACGAGACGGCCGGCGTCGGCCCCGAGGACCTCGACCTGGTGGAGCTCCACGACTGCTTCGCCACCGCCGAACTGATCCACTACGACAACCTCGGGCTGTGCGAGCCGGGCGGCGCGGGGGAGTTCATCGACTCGGGCGGCCCGTTCCGCGACGGCGCCACCCCGGTGAACGTCTCGGGCGGGCTGATCTCCAAGGGCCACCCCATCGGCGCCACCGGCGTGGCCAACGTCTACGAGGTCACCACCCACATGAGAGGCGAGGCCGGCGACCGCCAGGTTGAGGGGGCCACCGTCGGCCTGGCCCACGTCATCGGCCTGGCCTCAGCCTGCGGAGTCCACATCCTGGAGAAGGCCGCCGCCTGAGGGCGAAACGGATTGAAATAGCAGCTGATGTGCTTTGGTGTGCTATAGTTGATCGCAGCTGCCTTCCGGTAGCCTTGGAGCAGCCGATCGAGGCGCCCCCGCATCCGCAGCCGCCGGCTGAAGGGGCACGAGGATGGCTCTCACCCACGCCCAACGCACCTCGATGTTCAACGATCTGGCAGAAGTCATGGGACAGGACGACGTCGAAATCCTCATGCAGCACCTGCCGCCCACAGGTCTGACGTAGAGTATTGAGACTGGTCCGTCTGCCGCTCGCTGATCGGTGCCGCAGCGGCCGCTCCGATGGGGGGGGGGGACTGCCTGACGTGACATTGCAGCAGGCCTCACATGAACAGTTGATCAACGGCGCACTCGCTGACGCGCTCCGGGCCGCTGGACTCGACGCCGAACCCGAGCCGTTGGGCGGGGCCGGCGGCTTGCGGCCTGACGTGACGCTCAAGACAGCCCAGGGGGTCATCTACTGCGAGGCCGAGAAGGGCGCGACCCTGGCCGGGGCGGTCAAGGACGCCCGGCGACGGGCCGAGCAGATCGCCGACGGAACGATCGCCGGCGACGCGGTCGTGGCGATCACATACCCGGTGGGGCTGCGAGCCGAGGCCCTGGCGGCCTGCCGCGACCTTCGCTGGAGGACGGTGTACCCGCGACCGATCGACCACGACGAGCAGGACCACGCAGGCCGCGTCTCCGACCTGGCGCGGCACCTGTCGCTGCTGGCCACCGGTCTGGGCAGTCCCGAGGCGGAGGCGGCCAGGCTCGACCAAGCGCTCGAAACCGCCATCCGCCACCTCCTCCACGACGACCGCAGGGCGCTGGCCGAGGCGCTGGACCTGCCGACTCTCGTCCGCGGCATCGACAAGTCCGGGGCGGCCGCGAAGCGAGGCCTGCTGGTCGTGGCCGCCGCCGCCATGTTCCACGCCCGCCTCGACACCGCGTTCACAGACCCCGCCACCCGGCCCGCGATCGACGCCCGACACCCGGACGGGCGCAGCTACGAGGGGCCGTGGCCACCGAGACGCGCCACAGCGTGCATCGCCGGCGGCGACCCGGTCCTCGACCTCCTCGACGCTTGGAGCCTCATACTGGCCAAGGACTACCGACCGGTGTTCCAGTTGGCGTGCGATGCGCTGTACGCCCCCGTACTGACGTCCCAATGGAACACCGCGGCGAGGATCGCGGCCCGGGCGGGAGTGTCGGCCGCAGCGTCGGCCGCAGCGTCCGGTCACGACCTCCTGGGACGCATCTTCCACCGGTTGCTCGACACCGCCCGCTACGACGGCAGCTACTACACGTCGGTCTCGGCGGCGACGCTGTTGGCGATGCTGAGCCTCCCCGACACGGGGGCCCTGCCCGCGGATCTGGCCGGCCTCAAGGTCATCGACCCGGCCTGCGGGACGGGCACCCTGCTGATGGCCGTCGCCGAGCGCATCCGCGAGCTGCGCGGCCCTGCCCGCCGGGACGCCGACTCTCCAGTGCTGATCGAGGACGTGCTGTGGGGCCTCGACGTGAACGCCACCGCCTGCCATATGGCCGCAACCACGCTCGGGCTCCTGTCGCCGTCCACAGCGTTCGACCGGATGAACATCGCGAGGCTTCCGCTCGGCGTGGAGGTCGAGAACCGGAGGCGCCAGGCGCGAATCGGGTCGCTGGAGCTCCTGGAGAACGCGGCCACCGGCCAGTTCCGCTTCGGGGAGGAGCGCTACGGGGCCCAGGTCGAGACCGAGAGGGCGCTCACCCTGGAACCGAACACTTTCGATGTCGTGATCATGAACCCGCCGTACACCCGCGACTCGCTGCGCCACGACCAGTTCTCGCGAGCCGAGGAGAAGGCCCTCAAGGCCCGAGAAAAGACCATCACCCACAAGCGGGCGGGTCATGGCTCCTCGGCGGGATCGATGTTCGTAGACCTCGGCGAGCACCTCACCGGCATGGACTCCGGAGTGCTGGCGTTCGTGTACCCGCTTGCCGGCGTCGCCGCGCCCTCCAATCGGGATGCCCGCAAACTGCTCGCGGAGTGGTTCCACGTCGAGTGGGTGGTGGCGTCCTTCGACCCGCAGCGGACCAGTTTCTCGGAGAACACCAGCATCTCCGAGGCGCTCGTGGTGTGCCGCCGCTCACAGCAGGAACCGGCCCGGAGACCGCCCACCAAGTTCGTGAGACTGTGGCGCAACACTCGCAGTGCCGCCGATACCGCAGGCACTGCCCGGATGCTGCTGGCGTGGACGCCAGCATGCGGCGCCGACGTCGCCGACGGCGCCGCGCAGATCGGCGAGCGGCCCGCTGAGCGGATGGTCGAGGGCGAATGGGCCCCGCTCACGGTCGCCTCGGCGCATCTGGCCGACGTCGCAGGCTGCCTGCGCGACGGCGCCTGGAAGGGCGCGCAGTTCGTCGGGCTCGGCCGCAGAGCAGGCGTCGGCCCGGCGGGGCAGCGGATCCGCGACGCCTTCACCAGGCACAGCCGCGCCGACAGCACGGGCCGCAGGGCGCTGTGGCACAACGACACGGACCGCGTCGTCGGGCTCGCCTCCACCGCCGACAGCTACATCCACGCCAAGAGCGGCAGAGAGCATCTCGCCGACAAGTACTACAGCAAGGCGGCCCGTCTGCTGATCGCGGCGAAGCCGCGGCTCAACACTCTGAGAGTGCTGGCGGTCTGCTGCGATGAGCCGACCGTGGGCTCGGGCTGGGTGCCTGCCGCGGCCCTCGGCGGCGAGCTCGACCCCGAGTGGAGCCAGGCCATGGCCGTGTATCTGAACTCGACGCTCGGGGTTCTGGCCATGCTCGCGGCCGCGGCGCCCAACACCCTGTCGCGCGTCGGCGTCAGCCTCGACGCCCTGCGAAGCCTTCCCGTGCCCGACCTCGAGCCGGCAAGCCGCAGGTTTCTGGCGGCCGTGTTCGGCACGGTCGTCGAGCCGCTGCTGCCGCTGCACCAGTCTCAGCGATGCCCGAGCCGCGCCCGGCTCGACGAGGCCGTGGGGCAAGTGCTCGGAATCCCGGCACGCGATCTCGACGCACTGCGCCGCGAACTCGCCGCTGAACCGTCCGTCCAGCCCTGAGACCGGCCGTCGCCGAATCCGCTGCGAGGTGCATGGGCCTCGCGATCCCGGCGACGACGCAGCGCGGCGGGCCGGCTCAGGCTTCCATCTGGGCGATCAGTTCCTCGGTGGTGGTGGTGGGGGACTGGCAGGCGAAGTTGCGGCAGACGCAGGCGAAGCCTTCGGGGCGGTCCTGCCAAGGCGGGGGCTCGTAGGGCTCGTCCCAGGCCAGGACCGCGCCGGGCAGGTAGCGGGTCTGCACCGCGGCAACCAGGTCGGCCCGGTCGCCGACGACGGCGATCTCGTCGAGGCCGTGGGTCCGCTCGGCCCGTTCCTTGTCTGTAAGTGATACCTCAATCCACTCTCGGATCTGGAGGCGGAAGAAGTCGTGGGCCTGGACTATGAGCGAATCTGCGAAGCCGGACGTCGGGGCACCGTTGAGCATCGCCGCCCGGAACGACTCCTGATCGAGGCTGGTCGGCCAAAGCGGCGCTTCGCGTTTGAGGTCGGAGTGAGCAGGGTGGGGGTCCGCGGCTGAACGCGCGGGATCCCCCAGAATCGGCGCCGCCAAGGCAGCCGAGAACTGGAGGATCCCTGTGGTGGTTGACCCTACGCGCGTGTGTGAGCTGTTGGTGGGGCTGGGCGACGTCGAGGTGCTCGGCGTCGATGACGAGGCCGGCGAGGCGCTGCGGGTGCGCATCCGCCGCCGGGCGCCGCGGCCGGGCTGTGAGCGTTGCGGCGGTGCGCTGTGGTCTGACGGGGAGCGGGTTGAGCATCCCCCCTGATCTTGGAGGCATCGTCTAAGAGGCCCCGCGGAAAGACGGGCGACCCGGCCCATACGGGGCGGGGCCGTGGCCCGAGCGGCCCGTGAGCGAAGCGAACAAGAGCGGAAAATGACCACCCCGCGCCGCGATTGCCTGCCGATCAATCCGCGCTCGCTCATAGAGCGTGCGCGGATAGGTGGTCATTTCGGGTTCCAGCGGTTTCGCCGGTCGATGA
>VYBO01000045.1 GCA_009844405.1 Acidimicrobiaceae bacterium | reverse complement strand
CACGGCCCCGCCCCGTATGGGCCGGGTCGCCCGCCTATCCGCGGGGCCTCTGAAGGCCTCAGCCACGGCCTGCTGATCCTCGGAGTATCGGGTCCGCACTGTCATGTCTTGCTCCCGGCGTCGAATTCACGTATTGGGCTACAGGGGGCTTGTAGGTTTTATCCGTGCCAGGGCAACCCATGACCTTCAGCCTCGTTGGCAGCCCCTACACGATCGACGCCACCGGTCAGCATGTGCTTGAAGAGGCCGCCAAGCTCCAGGAGCGCGCCGACCTTCTCAGGGAACGGGGACGCCTGACGGACGCGACACTGCGCGCGTACTTCGGCGACAAGCGTTACGAGCAAATCGCAGAGTCGAACGCCATCGAGGGCAGCACACTGAGCGTTGGGGAAACTGAGTTGGCGGTCGAGAAGGGCATGACTGTCACAGGCCACGACCCCGCATACTCGGCTGACGCCATCAACCTGTCGCGAGCACTTGCACACATGGTCGAGCTCGCAAAGGACCCGTCGCCGTCGGACTGTCGCCAGGTGAAGGAACTCCACAGCCTGATTCTCGGCGGGGGGCCGACCGCCGGCATGTTCCGCTCGAGTCCCGTACGCATCTCTGGATCGCCTCACGCGCCACCCGCTACCTGGCACCAGGTCATGTCGAACATGGAGGACTGGGAGCGCTGGTCGGCTGATCAGTCCGGGGCGCTTCCGTTGCTGCGCGCCATCGTCCTGCACGCATGGCTGACGCACATCCACCCCTTCACCGACGGCAACGGCCGCACGGCAAGGGCGGTCATGAATCTGGAACTGATCAGGGCTGGCCTTCCGAGCGTCATCATCCGCAGGAAGGACCGGTTGAGGTACTACGACGCGCTCGCTGAGTCGGACCTGGGCGGTGACCTGGAGCCCTTGTCGGAGTTGATCCTGGCCAGAGCCGAGGACGCCTTGCGCGACCTGGAGAGGGCTGCGAAGAGGCACGAAGGGTACGACGCGGCCCAAGAATTGCTTCGCAAGGCGCAGGCACGGCGTGTCGCAATCTGGAACGACGCCGTAAGTCTGCTGTTCTCACTCGTGACAGACGCCATCGAGTCCGCGGTGGGCGACACTGGCGATGTCTCCACACGGTGGTACGACGCGGAACTATCCGTCGGTGACTACGCCGCTCTATGCGAGGGCGACTCGGCGGGCAACGCGTGGCTGTTCCGTATCGATGTCGAAGTGCCCGGCTTGGATCGGGACCGCTACCTTGCCTGGACCGGCTATCGCAGCCTCGAGATGACGCGATGGCTCGCGACGGGCAACGGCCCCGCGATCTTCTGGTCGCTTCCGGATCCTGCGGGCATCCGCAAGTGGCGGCAAGACGACTCGCAGTCTCCGGGAGTGGCCGAGTTGACGCTGGACCTACCGGATGTGGACAGGTGGATTGCCCGCCTACCCGACGGCGGAGTTGCTCGGTTGGAGCCGAGCGAGGTTGCCCGGAGAGTGGCCGAAGCGGTGGTGGAGTCGCTAGTCGAGGATTAAGGGGCCCCGCGGATAGACGGGCGACCCGGCCCATGCGGGGCGGGGCCGTGGCCCGAGCGGCCCGTGAGCGAAGCGAACAGGAGCGGGAATGACCACCCTGCGACGCGATGGGCCGCCGATCAATCCGCGCTCGCTCCAATGCCTGGTCGGCGCACCACTTCGGGGATTGAACTATTGGAATACCTTCGTCCGGCCCTGGGTTAGATGGGGGCGTCGGTTCACGATGATCCGGGACCGGCAACTGGGACAGAGGATTTGAGACGAAGGAGAGACAGTGAGACTGCAATTGGCTCTGAACGTGTCCGACCTGGAGGCCGCGGTGGACTTCTACACCCGGATGTTCGGCACGGAGCCGGCACGCCGCCGGCCCGGCTACGCCAACTTCGCCATCGACGAGCCGCCCCTGAAGCTGGTGCTCTTCGAGGCGGCCGACGATGCCTCGGACCCCGCCGGATGCTGCGGGGCGGGCGGGACCATCAACCATCTCGGCGTGGAGACCGAGACCAGCGAGCAGGTGAGCGAAGCCGAGCAGCGCTTGACCGGAGCCGGACTCGAGACCACCGGGGTGGACGACACGCTGTGCTGCTACGCCACCAAGACCGAGACCTGGCTCACCGATCCCGACGGATCCCGCTGGGAGTGGTACGTCCGCACCGGCGACAGCGAGGTGCTCGACAACGTGGTGGTCGCCTCCCACTGAGCACGACCACGGGTCTTGAGCGGGGATCGGAAGGGCCGCAGACGGAAGCCCGTAAGGCTCCCCCAGACAGGAGCCTCACGACATTAGGGTCAGCCCAGTGTCGTCTCCGCCTACTGCAAACTCCGAAGTCGTCGGACTGACCGCGGCGGAGTCGGCCGCAGACCGCATGCTGAGTCATCACCAAATGGCGGTCAACCAGCCTGCCGAGACGCGCTCCAGCGAGGCTGATATCTCCGGCGCCGTAGTCGATCTGCTGGTCGAGGCCAAGCTGGCGAGCAGGGAGTCCGTCCGCCGCGAGGCCGATCGCAACGACATTCGAACCGAGGACCTGATCATTGAGGTCAAGCGCCGCACGGCGGGATCGGGCGCCAACCCCGATCCGACACACCTTGCCCAGCTTGAGGAGTATCTCAGGCGGCCTGGCGCCGAAGCTCGAATCGGCGTTCTCACTGACGGCCGGCACTGGTTCGTCAGGCTGCCCGCAGAACCCGCTGAGCAGATCACGCCCGCGTCCACATTCGTGATGCGGGACGCGAACGGCGTACATGACTGGATCGAGTGGCTCACCTCCCGCACTCAAGCACTTCCAACGCCTCATCGCGCCCCAACACCGGATGCGCTTGTCGCGGCTTTTGGCGCCAGCGCGCGGGCACGAGGCCACATGGCCGCCCTTCAAGCCATCTACGACGCCAACCGAGGCTCTCCCACCGTGGCCGTCAAGCGCGAACTGTGGCAGACGCTGCTCGCCGTAGCGCTCGGTGAGGCCGTGAACGCAGAGGCCGGCCTCGACGAGCTGTTCGTGCGCCACACGTACCTGTCGACGGTTGTCGCGCTGGCTGTGCAGGCCGCGTTCGGCGTGAGCTTGGAGGATCATGCCGCGAGGAACCCCGGCCACCTGCTCGACGGCTCGGTGTTCGTCGACGCCGTGGACGTGGCCGGCGTGGTGGAGTCCGACTTCTTCGGCTGGCCCGTCGAGTTCGACTCGGGCACGGACGAGGTCGCCTCGCTGGCCCGCTGGGTGGCGCGCTTCGACTGGGCCGCTGCGGACTACGACATCGCCCGGGTCCTCTACCAGAGCGTCATCGGCGCGGCCGAGCGCAAGCGCCTCGGCGAGTACTACACGCCCGACTGGCTTGCGGAAGCTGTGGTCGAGGAGGTCGTGGACGAGCCCCTGTTGCAGCGGGTGCTCGACCCAGCCTGCGGCTCCGGCACGTTCCTGCGAGCCGCGACCGTCCGCTACACCACGGCTGCGCGAAGCGCAGGGATGACTCTTGAGGACACCATGACGGGACTGCAACGGTCGGTGATCGGCGTGGATATACATCCGGTGGCGGTGCATCTCGCCAGGGCCACCTGGGTGCTGGCGGCGCGTGATGTGATCGGGAGCGCATCGAACGTCAGCGAACTTGCCGTGCCCGTCTATCTGGGCGACAGCATGCAACTGCGCTCCGATGCGGGAACCTTGCTAGGCGACGCGCCCGACATACACGTCGAGGTTCTGCCTGAGCACTCGGGCGCGGGCACTCTCCAGCTGGCCTTCCCGAAGAGCCTGATCGCCGAGCGCGGGCGCTTCGATCGTCTGATGATCCGCGCAGCGACGGACGTAGCCGCCGGCCTCGACCCGACGGCTGCCCTCGAGGAGTTCGATGTTGCTGCGGGACGCGACCGCGACGTCCTGGCTCAGACGCTGAACACACTCAAGGAGCTGCACGCCAGCAACCGCAATCACGTCTGGGCGTACTACACCCGCAACCTGGTGCGTCCCTGGTGGCTGACTACCGGCGAAGGAAGGGTCGACCGGATCGTGGGCAATCCACCCTGGCTCACCTACAGCCAGGCTGAGGCGAGCGTCCGTGATTCGCTTCGGCAGCTCTCAGCAGGCCTCTACGAGATCTGGGCCGGCGGCCAATATGCACCCCACCAGGACCTCGCGGCCCTGTTCTACGCCCGCTGCTTCGACCTGTACTTGGCCGAGGACGGACGGTCGGCCATGGTGATGCCGCACTCCGCGCTCGGGCAGGACCAGTACCGCAAGTGGCGCAGCGGGCGCTGGGGCTCGGTGCTGGCCGACCTGAGCGAGCCGCCCTGGGACCTCGAGAGAATCGAGCCCAACGACTTCTTCCCGGTGCCGGGCTCGGTGGTATTCGCTCGTCGCGGCGGTGGGGACCGGCGGCTACCGGATCAGGCCGTGCTATGGGAAGGTCCGGCGGGAGGGCCGAACACGCGCACTCCGGGCGCCGGCGCGGCGAGGAGTTCGGACAAGTCGCCGTATGCCGACCTGGCCAAGCAGGGCGCGACGCTCGTGCCGAGGCGTTTCTTCTTCGTCAAGGCTTGGCCGTCGAAGATCTCGCTGGCTCGGGGCGTGTACCAGGTGTCGACGGTGCGGTCCCCGAAGGAGAAGCAGCCGTGGAAGGATCTTGACGTCCCCGACCTGGAAGTTGTCGGCTCGGTCGAGGGCGAGCATGTGTTCGAGGTCCACCGCGGCGACACGATCGCCCCCTTCGTGGCGATGGAGCCTTGCCAGGCGGTGCTCCCCGTCAAAGCGGGCGCAGCCTCGATGCCCCGAAAGGCGGACGGATCTTTCGACTACCTGAGGGTCGGCGAGCGTGTGCGCAGGCGTTGGCGGACAATCGAGCAGTTCTGGGAGCAGAACAGGTCTGGTCACAACAAGCTCAGCCTCCTCGACCAGATCGACTTCCTGGGGAAGCTCGAATCCCAGTTGCAGGTGCACGACGCCCGCCTGCTGTATGCGACGTCGGGTCATCCTACCGCGGCGGCACTCGTCGGGAGCCCGGCGATAGTGGACAGTTCTCTGTATCGGATCGATTGTTCAGGTCTCGCCGAGGCATGCTTCCTCGTGGCTGTGATCAACTCGCAGACTCTGGCCCACGCCGTGAGGCCATACATGCCAAAGGGTCAGTTCGGCGCTCGTCATCTCCACAAACACCTCTGGCAGCTGCCCGTGCCTGCCTACGATCCGAAGCTGGCCTTGCACCGGGAGCTAGCGGTCGCCGGCCATCAGGCCACTTACCAGGCCACCGAGCGTCTTCGACGGTTCGAGCGCCAGCGGCGGGCCGAGGGCAGGACCGTCACGAACGCGGCAGCCCGAGCCGAGCTTCGGGCCTGGCTGGACGCCTCGGCTATCGGACATCGCATCGAAGCGCTGGTCGGGCGCCTCGGCATATGACTCGCCTCCGCTGTGTCGAACGCATCGACACCGAGCGCTCTGTCGTGTCGGCGGGTCGCCGGCGCCGACGAGTCGATGCGCCCGCCACCCGCTTGGCAGGCTCTAGTCGGAGGAATCGAGTCGAGCTTGAAGACAGTGACCACAAGGAGTCGCCCGCGATATGACTGGCACCACATTCCTTATCCGGGGCGGCATCGTGCTGCCGCTCGAGGGTCCGCGGCCGCGCCGGCCGCGCTGGCCATCCCGTACTCGCGCGAGGAGCGCTGAGCCCGCTGACCGGCGACGCTGAACTGGCCGGTTTCGTGCGGGGGCTGCCCAAAGCCGAGTTGCACCTGCATATAGAGGGAACCCTGGAGCCGGAGATGCTCTTCGAGATGGCCGGACGCAACGGGGTCGAGCTGCCCTTCGCGGACGAGGCCGCGGTACGGGCCGCCTACTCGTTCACCGACCTCCAGTCGTTCCTCGACATCTACTACCAGGGCGCGGCCGTGCTGCAGACCACCCAGGACTTCTACGACCTGATGGCCGCATACCTGCGCAGGGCCCATGCCGACGGTGTGAGGCGGGCGGAGATGTTCTTCGACCCTCAGACCCACACCGAGAGGGACGTGGGATTCGACGTGTTCATGGAGGGCTTCACCGCGGCGATGGCCGACGCCGAGGCCCAGTGCGGGATCTCCTCCGCGCTCATCATGTGCTTCCTGCGGCACCTTCCCGGCGAAGCCGCCTGCGAGACGTTCCGGGCTGCCGAGGGCTGGCTGGACAGCATCATCGGCGTGGGGCTCGACAGCTCCGAGGTAGACCATCCGCCCGAGGAATTCGCCGAGGCCTACGCCATGGCCCGGGACGCCGGTCTGCGGCCGGTGGCCCATGCCGGCGAGGAGGGGCCGCCGGCCTATATCACCGGAGCCCTCGATGCGCTCGGCGCCGAGCGGATCGACCACGGAGTGCGCTGCACCGAGGATCCCGACCTGGTGGCCCGGCTGGTGGCCGCGCAGACGCCGCTGACGGTGTGCCCGCTGTCGAACCTGGCGCTGTGCGTGGTCGACGACTTGGCGGATCACAACCTCAAGCGCCTGCTCGACGCCGGGCTCAAGGTCACCATCAACTCCGACGATCCCGCCTACTTCGGCGGTTACGTGGCCGACAACTACCTGGCGGTGGCGACCGCGCTCGGCCTCTCGCGGGAGGAAGTGGCCCGCTGCGCCCGCAACAGCCTCGACGCCAGCTTCGCGCCCGAGGCCCGGAAGCAGGCCTGGACGGCCGAGCTGGACGCCTACGTGGGCTCGGCCCGATGATCATGGGTGGATCCGGTCGTGTGCCGGTCATCGCCTACTGTGGCGATTGCAAGCACGAGCGGAGGCTGTCATGACAATGGCAGAGACCAGTATCCGGGGCTGTTCCGACCCGGTGATTCTGAATCAGTGGCACTCGGTGGCGGATCTCGATGAGATTCGCCGGGGTCCGTTGCACACCCTGCTGCTGGGCGAGCCGCTGTCCTGCCGGCTCGACGGCGACGGCACGTTCCGGGCCCAGGCCGAATCGGGCCGCGAGCTGGAGGTTCGCACCGACTACGGCTTCGTATGGACAACCCTCGGGGAGCCTGACGGCGACGTGTTCGCCGTCCCGGAGACCGATGAGGACGACCGGCGAACCCTCAACGCCGTGACTGTCGGCATCGACGTCTCGGCTCCCCGGGCGGTGGAGAACTTCCTGGACATGGCCCACTTCCCCTATGTGCATACGGGCATGCTCGGTGAGGAACCCCACACCGAGGTGGCCGAGTACCGGGTCGAGGAGCGCGACGGGGAGCTCTGGGCCTTCGACTGCGTCTTCTACCAGCCGCGCGCCGCCGCGTCCTCCTGTCAGGCGGTCCTGGCCGACTACATCTACCGGGTGCCGCACCCCTACGCCGCCATGCTCTACAAGTCGTCACCGGCCGCCGCTGAGCGGCTGGACGCCATCGGCATCTTCATCCACCCCATCACCGACACCCGGATCAGGGCCCACCTGTTCCTCAGCGTGCTCGACGATGTGAGCACCGATCAGGAGATCCGCTGGTTCCAGCAGAACATAATCGGCCAGGACAAGCCGATCCTCGAGAACCAGTCCCCCAAGCTGCTGCCGCTGGATCCCAGGGCAGAGACCCCGATCCGGGCCGACCGCTCAGCGATCGCCTACCGGCGCTGGCTCAGCCGCCTCGGCGTGACCTACGGAGTGATCCCCGCCGGAGCGGCTACCCAAGAGGCCGAGCGAATAGGCGAGTGATTCCGGCCCATACGGGCGAGGCCGTAGCCCGAGCGGCCCTCAGGTCGCAGCGAACAAGAGCGGGAAACACCCCCTTGCGACGCGAATGCCTCTCACCCATTCGCGCTCGCTCCAGGTATGCCCCGCCAGGGGACGTCCCGGTCGAACCCGGCCGTGGGCGCGGGGCCACGTGAGACCGGCCCAGCCGTGCTCGAGCAGCGTGTGCTGCCACGCCCGCCCGTTCTGGAAGGATTCCTCGCCCCGGGCCTCGTCGACATAGAGCGGGACTCTCCACGGGTCGTCGTAGGACCGGGCGGTGACGTGGCGGTCGTGCCACTCCCGCACCCTGGCCCTGAACTCGGCCTGCTCCGCGGTTTCGTCGGAGCCTCCGGGGTCTTGTTCGGAGCGGTGTCGAACCACGGACTCCCCTCTTTGACGCTAGTGTCCTGAGCCGGGAATTCGTTGCAGACGTCCGCCGCCAGATTTTCTTGGTGTGTTTGTGTGGACTGAGTGCACAAAACCAACCCGAGATTTCATGGCGGCCCGAACAAGCGGCCTGAACTTGCGACTCAGGACACTAGGCGCTCGCGGCGGCGTGCACGGCGGTCGTGGCTTCGCCGTGTCGAACCACGGACCCCCCTCTTTGGCGCTAGGCGGACCGTTACCCTCTGCCCCCGTGTCGGAAGTGCACCGCGAACGCTACGGCGTGAGCGACGATTAGGGGAGACCGACTCCTGCCTCGAGCTGATCGGCACCAGGGTGATCCCGGAGTTCGGGTGACCGGCGTCGAAGGCATAATCAATAGGGACACGAGCGCTTGGAGGAGAGTCGAATGGGTGAGGCATACATAGTCGATGCCGTCCGAACCCCGACCGGACGCCGCGGCGGAGGGCTGTCCGAGGTGCATCCCGCCGACTTGGGGGCGGCCGCCATCAAGGCGCTGCTTCGCCGCACCGGCGTCGACCCCATGGCCGTCGAGGACGTGATCTTCGGAAACCTCGACAACGTGGGCCCCAACGCCGGCGACATCGCCCGCACCTCCTGGCTGGCCGCAGGCCTGCCCGAGGCGGTTCCCGGCGTCACGGTGGACCGCCAGTGCGGCTCCGGCCAGCAGGCGGTCAGCTTCGCGGCCATGGGCGTCATGGCCGGGGTGAACGACCTGGTAGTGGCGGGCGGCGTGCAGAACATGTCCATGGTGCCCATCGGGACCGCGCTGATCGCGGCCGAGCATCTGGGCCACGCCGATCCGTTCGATGGCTCGCAAGGATGGGTGCAGCGCACCGGCGGGCGCTGGGGCCTGCAGACCATGTGCGAGGGCGGCGGTCAGGCCAACGTCACCATCATCGAGCGCCTGTGAGAGACCCGGATCCCTCCACGCAGGGCCGCGCCGGGGTGAGCGGCCTGGCGCAGGACAAGGTGGTGCTGGTCACCGGTGCGGCCGGCGGCATCGGCCGGGCCGCGGCGCAGCAATTCGCCGCGCAGGGCGCAGCCCACGTCGTCGTGGCCGACATCGACGCCGAGGGCGCGCTCGCCACGGCCGCCGCCATCGACGAGGCCTCGAAGGAACCGGCAGGAGCCGCGGCCGTGGCCGTCGACGTGACCGACGAGGCCGCCGTCATCTCGATGGTGGACCGGATCGTCGCCGATCACGGCCGTCTGGACATCGCCTTCAACAACGCCGGGATCGCGGACCAGATGTCGGAGTTCCACCATCTCGACAAGGCCCGCTGGGACCGCATGATCGCAGTCAACCTGACCAGCGTGTTCCTGTGCATGAAGCACGAGCTGCGCCACATGGCCGAACAGGGCGGCGGCGCCATCGTCAACACTTCGTCGGGAGCGGGGGTGGTGGCCGCTCCGGGCCAGCCCCACTACACCGCGGCCAAGCACGGTGTGGTCGGGCTGACCAAGGCGGCCGCCCAGGAGTACGCCCGGCGGGGTATCAGGGTCAACGCCGTGCTGCCGGGCTCCACCGACACTCCCATGATACGGCGCTTCATCGGCGACAACGCCGAGATCGCCAAGATGATCGCGGCCACCAACATCGGCGGCCGGATGCTAACTCCCGACGAGGTGGCCGAGGCGGCTGTGTGGCTCGCCTCCGACACGGCCAGCATGGTCAACGGACAGTCGCTGATCGTCGACGGCGGCGGACTGGTTCGCTGAGAAAAGACCAAGACCGGCGTCGCCCGACGGCGCCGCCCGGAGTCAGGTCAGGGCGATGTCAACCCGGCGCGACGCCTCGTCCTCGGTCACGTCGAGCGCGAAGGACAGCTCCGAGACCAGCACGCTGCGAGCCGTGTTGTAGAGCGTCTTCTCGCCGGCGGAGAGCCCCTTGGCCCGCTCCCGCAGGGCCAGGTTGCGCACCACCTCGGCCACCTGGTACACGTCGCCCGACTTGAGCTTCTCCTGGTGGTTCTTGTAGCGCCGCGACCAGTTGGCGGGCTCGCGCACATCACGGCGGGCCAGTACCTCGAAGAGGTCGTCCACGTCCTCGGTGCTGATGGGCCAGCGCATCCCGACGTCCTCGGCCCTGTCGGCGGGCACGGCCACGGTCATCTCGCCGTGGGTCATGCGCAGCACGAGATAGTCCTGCTCCTCGCCGAAGGCGGTGCGCTTCTCCAGCCTCACAATCTCAGCGGCACCGTGATGCGGGTACACGACCCGATCACCGACCTTGAAGCTCACTCTGCTGATTCTACCGCCCGCTCGGCCGTGTTCCCGCTCTTGTTCGTTTCGCTCACGGGCCGCTCGGGCCTCGGCCTCGCCCGTGTGGGCCGGGTTGGCCTGCGGACCCGCTCGGCCGTGTTCCCACTCTTGTTCGTTTCGCTCACGGGCCGCTCGGGCCTCGGCCTCGCCCGTGTGGGCCGGGTTGGCCCGCGGACCCGCTCGGCCTCTCCAGCGCGGCCTCTCTAGCGCGGCTCGATTGTCGTACCCAGAAAGGCGAGGGCGGAGGCGGTCCTTCGAGCGGAGTCCTGGAGCAGCGCCGGATCGCGCCCGGTGTCGCGCAGCACGTCGACGATCTCGAAGTTGGAGCGATCCACCCAGGTGGGGGTATGGGCGACCTCGGTGACCGACCACCGGCCGGCGGCCGCGTCCTCGGTCACCGTGAGATGGACGATCACGCCGTCCTCGGTGGGCAGCGGGCATTCCGCGCAGGTTTCCGGGGATTGGTTCGACAGGAAGTTCCCCAACCCGTACACGATGTACTCTCCGCCGATCTGGACTACGGGCTGCACCATGTGGGTGTGGTGGCCGAGGATCAGGTCGATGTCGGGGGAGGCCAGCAATCGGGGTCCGAGGCCGACCTGCATCCCGTCGGGTTCGCTGGTGTAGTTGGTGCCCCAGTGCATTGACAGCATCACGAAGTCTGCGCCCGCGGACCGTGCCCGCTGCGCCTCGTCGAGGATGGTCGCCTCGTCGATGACATTGGACAGGTACGGCTCGTCGGGATCGAGTCTTCTGTTGGTGAAGCCGTAGGTGTAGGAGAGGTGGGCGACGGTGGCGTCACCCACCTGAATCAGCGTGACCTCGTCGCGGGCTTCCGGTGAGAGGGCCATGCCGGCATGGGCGACCTGGACCCGGTCGAGGGCGCCGATCGTGCCCTCGATCCCCTCGCGCCCGGTGTCGGTGGCGTGGTTGGAGGCGAGAGAGCAGGTGTCGTAGCCGGCGTAGGCGATCGCGTCGGCCAATTCCCTGGGCACGAGGAACGCGGGGAAGTAGGAGAGGCGGGCGTTGTTGGGCGACATCGGGCTCTCCACATGGCACACGGCCAGGTCTGCTCGGCCGAGGATCGGCGCGACGCTGGCGAACATCGACGTGAAGTCCCAGCCGTCGGACGTGCGGGCCGCGTCGGCAACCGACTCGTGGATGAGCAGGTCGCCGGTGGCCGCGATCGTGAAGGAGGGCGGTCCGTCTTCCACCGCCGCGGTGACGGTGAGTTCCTCGGCGGCTGCCGGCGGGCCTACCGTCGGGGTGGTTGCGGTCTCCACTCGCGCCGGTTCGGGCCGGGCCGCCGTGCCGGAGTCGTAGTCGTCAAGGGCGATCGAGGCCGCCGCGCCGGCCACGAGCAGGAGGAACAGCACCCAGGCCACCCCCCGTTCCAACGGCGATCGCGGTTCCATGACTACGAGTTCCCGCTCTTGTTCGCTTCGCTCACGGGCCGTCTCAGGCCGTGCCGATGTCGGACCGCAGGCCCCGGCCGGCGGGCTGAACCGCGGTGAAGCCGTCGGGCGATCGGGCCACCCGGCCCTCGACTACCACCCATTGGATGCCTGCGGACTCCTGCGCGGGGTCGGCGATCGTGGACCGGTCGGTGACGGTGGCCGGATCGAACACGGTGATGTCGGCGTCGGCGCCGATGCCGAGCCGGCCCTTGCGCCGCAGGGCCGGGCAGCGACCCTCGAGCAGACGGGCCGGTTGGATCGTCATCTTGGCGAGCGCGGTCGCGAGGTCGAGGACCTGCCGCTCGCGCACGTAGTGCCCGAGCACCCGGCTGAAGCAGCCGGTCGACCGGGGGTGGTTGTTGTGGGACTGCTCGAGGATGGCGTCGCTGCCGACCATCACGAAGCCGGCCTGCAGCGGCAGGTCCACGTCCTCGGGCGACATGGCGAACGCGGCCGTGAGGCGGTTGGCCGCGTAGGCGTCGGCGAAGGTCTGCTCGGTCAGGCGCTCCGACCTTCCCGCCACCTGCAGGTCGCCGTAGCCGATGCCGTACTTCTCCTGCCAGTCCTGGTAGCGAGCCGATTTGAGGTAAGTGGCCCAGAAGGTGTACGGGTAGACGCAGGCCGTCATGGACAGCCCCTCGCCGATGGCGTCGCCGATGCGTCCGAGCGCCTCGGCCATCACCCCGGTGCCGCCGGTCGAGTTGATGTGCTCGACATGGACGTGGGCCCCGGTCTCGCGGGCCGCGGAGACGAGCTCGCTGATGGCCTGGAGGTTGGTGCCGGGCGGGAGGTTGTCGGAGTAGCGGGCGTGCACGCACAGGGGAACGCCGTGCTCCGCGGCGACCGCGGCGTGGGCCAGCAGCGCGTCGGCGCTGGTGCCGGGCGTGTACTCCGGCTGCATGTGCAGTCCGATGAAACCGTTGCGCAGGTCGGCCCGGGCGTCGGTGAGCATGGCCTCCAGCGTGCTGCCCGCCGCCGTGTCGTAGGGCTCCAGGCCGTGCACCTGGCGCACGAAGGCGTGGTCGGATGCCCCGCCGAAGTGGATCGGCGAACTGCCGTCGGGATGGGCCGTGAACCAGTCTTCGGCGCGGTTGTCGAGGCCGTGCATCCCGAGGTTGGTGGTCACGCCGTCGGCCATCTTGAACCATTCGCCGTAGCCGTTGGGACTGTACGACAGGACGTCGATGAAGCCGGGCGACACCACCAGGCCGGTCGCGTCGATGGTGGTGGCTGCCTGAAGGGGCGGGGCTTGCGGATCTGACGAGATGGCCGCGACCGTCGAGCCGCTGATGCCGATGCTCGCCACGTAGTCGAATCCCGAGGCGGGGTCGATGACGCGGCCGCCGACGATGGCCAGGTCGAAGACGTGATCGGGGCCCCGGGCCGCAGACTCGTCGACCACCGGAACCTCCGGCGGGCCGTCGGACGGCACCGGCCCCGCCACGGCCGCCGCCGGAGCCGAACCCGCGTCCGGCGACTCCGGGGCGGTCACAGGGTCGCCGGGCGCGGTCGCATCGGAGAGCGAACCGCTGTCGGGCCCGGTGCTCGAACCGGTTCCCGGGCCGAGACGGCGGAGCACAGCCACGTTGGTGGCTCCGAAGCCGAGCGCGAGCAACAGGCGGCGTCGACCAATGGATCCGACGGTCGGTCTCGGCCCGCTCACGGACGGTCAGCATAAGAGGCCGAGCGAGTGGGTGAGCGACCAGGGGCCATGCGGACGAGGCCCGCCCGTTGGGACCCCGCACTTTTTTGGGGGCGGCGGTTGCATGAGGTCGACGATGCCGCCATGATCGGCGCATGCTTCGATTCTCCTCCCAGGCGGCGTCGGTGGAGCAGGCCCCCGGGCGCCCGGGGCGCGTGCCCCGGCGTGTCACGACGTGAGCACCGACTCCGAAGCTTCCGAGGTCCGGTCCGAGACGGTGCCCGCGGTGCCGCGCGGCGGCCGGAAGACGGAGGTCTGGCGGCTGGCGGTGGTCGCCCTCGCCTTCCTCATCGTCGGTGTCGTGGTAGGTCTGATGATGGGCGACGGCGGCAGCCGTCCGGTCAGTCTGCGGCCGCCGCCGCCGTTCACCGAGAGCGCCGCGGCAGAGCCGGCAGCGCCCGCCGAGACCGCACGGAACGGTGCAGCCGGCGCCGAGTCCCTGGCGGGTGCAGATGATGCGCCCGGCATCGAGTCGCCTGAGGATGCGGACGGTGCGGCGTCTCCGAGCGGCGAGAACACCGTGGCTTACCGCGACGGGCGGTTCTGGCCCGACAGGCTCGACATCGACCTCGGCGACGCGGTGGTGTTCGTCAACGACAGCGACCAGCCGGTGTGGCCTGCATCGAACATCCACCCCACCCACGCGATACTCCCCGAGTTCGACCCGCGTGGCGTGATCCGACCCGGCGAGGCTTGGCGGCATACGTTCACCAGGAGCGGCTACTGGCGGTATCACAACCACCTCGAGCCGTCCGAGGTCGGCATGGTCGTCGCAATCGGCGCCTCCGAGGACGTGGAGCCGCTGCCGGCGGTGCTGGACCCGCTGTCGTTCCCGTCGGCGCCCGCGGGGACGGCCGACGAGCTCGGCCTCCTCCGCGACGACGACGCCCTGGCCCGGTTCGTGGAGGCCCACGGCCCCGGGCAGGCGACGCGGCTGCTGTCGGCGGCGCAGGCCGAGAGCGGCTGGGACTGCCATGACCGGGCCCACGAGGTCGGAAGGCTCGCATACGAGATCCACGGGCCTGCCGCTGTCTTGTCCGCCCCGCACGAATGCCAGTCCGGCGCCATGCACGGCGCCTTGGAGGCGCTGTTCGCGCACCGCGGCACCGCCCACCTGGCCAATGACGTCTCGTCGCTGTGCTCGGCCTTCGGCGACCGGTTCGACCGCCACAACTGCATGCACGGCATCGGCCACGGGCTGATGGCATGGACGTCATACGAGCTGCACGAGGCGCTCGACCTGTGCGACCAGGTCCACAACGACAGCGACGCGGCGTCGTGCCTCTCCGGGGTCTTCATGGAGAACGTGGTCGGCGGCCTGTCGGGACTGATGGGCCACACCACCGAGTACCTGGACCTCGACGACCCTGTCTACCCCTGCGACGCGGTGGCCGAGCAGTATGTGGACGACTGCTATTTCTTCCAGACCAGCCACATGGTCGTCGTGTTGGACTGGGACTTCGCCAAGGTCTCCGAACTGTGCGACGCGGCTCCCCCGGCGGCCCGCCTCGTGTGCTTCGCGTCGATGGGCCGGGACGTGTCGGCCCATGTCGGCATGGACCCGGCCGCGGGGGTGGCCCTGTGCGGTCGCGCCCCGCAGGGGCCTCCACGCGTCGAGTGCCTGGCGGGCGCCATGCAGGACGCGTTCTGGTCGCCGGAGGGCGCGCCGACCGCCGCCGAGTTCTGTGGGCTGCTCGAGCCGGGTTCGGCGGCGTCGGAACGGTGCTACGCAGTCCTGTTGGACCGGGCCGCCAGCGTGCTGCACGACCCGGACCAGCGCGCCGGCCTGTGCGCGTTGATGCCCGCCGGTGGTTGGCGCCACCGATGCGAGGAACGGTTGAGCGTGAGCGCCGCCTGATCGGCAGCCTTTCGGGAGAGCCGCCGAGGCGCCTGTCCCTACGGAGGAGTCCGACCGGCGAGGATGGCCGGCCTCGCGGCCGTGCGCTCGCCGTCAGGTCACGACCCTTCGGATGGGTGGTCGTGCACATCGCCGAGAGCGAGGGTCAGATGGTCCGCTACCGGTCCGCTGAGGGAGCGGCACAGCCAATTCAGGGTGCTGGGGGGATCCGGGACCCGGCTGAGCACCCAGCGGGCGAACGATCCGTCGTCCAGCCATCCGGCGACCGGCGGCGTCAGGCCCGGCAGGATCGCGGGAGATCCGGCGGGCAGCCCGGCGGCGCTGCGCCGCAGCGACGACCATGTGTTGGAGGCCTGGAAGCGCCGTCGCAGCCGGCGCGTGGTCCAGGGCTCCGTCGGGGCGCCCGTGACGTTGAGCGGGTAGAGCGCGGACAGGCCGTCCCAGCCGACTCGGCGGCGGGCACACGGCGTGTCGAGACGTGCCATCATGGCTGAAGCCTGGTGGAAGAACACACCGTCGGGGAACCACACGGCGGGCGCCGAGCACGGAGGCGTGGGGCGACCCAGGGCGCGGAGGGCGGCGTCGAGCAGAGGACCGGCCACGGCGGACAGGATCTGCGCCCTCGAGGAAGGCTCGTCGCGGAACAGCGCGAGCGAGTCCCCGTCGCGGTCCACCGACCATGCGAGCACCCCCGGGCGCCGGCTGCCGTCGGGCCAATGCGTCTGGCATTGCACACTGCACGCCACCGCCGTCGCTGCTGGCGGGCACCGCAGGCCTATGAGGGCGAGCCCGTCGGCCGGGGGCGCCTCGTAGGTGGTTGTAGCCCCACCGGCGCGGGCCATCACGACGCTGCCCGGCGACCGGTCGAGCGCCTGTGAGGCAAGGTCCAGAAGCAGTGGGTCTCCGCCGGCGGGGTGCGTCTGCGCGCTGCCCGCCATCAGCGCCCCGCCTGGGGCGTGCTCTCGCTCGACGAAGCGGCCGTCGTCGAGCCTGGCGAGGAACAGGAAGGGTCGGTGATTGCCTTGCATGGGACGGGGCCTTTCGCCTCGAGGGCTTGAGGCGGCCCGTCGTCCCGGGCTGCGAGGAGAGCGTTCAGCGCTCGCCGCGATTATGGAGCGCGGCTGTGACACTGCTCCTTGACGGGCGTCCGCGGTGCGCCGCAGTGGCGCCGACGCCGTCGGGCTGTGTCAACAGGAGTGTGTCGCGATCAGATCGTCGACCGCTGGCAGTGCCGTTCCTGCGGGAGAAGCTGGCCGGGGTGTCAACAGGAGTGTGTCGCGATCAGATCGTCGACCGAGCTCCAGCCGTCGAACAGCACATGCACGCCCGGATGCTGCACCATCGAGCGGTTCCACGGCTGCGGCAGCACCCACACCGGCTTCTCGGCCTCCACCAGGCGCCTCACGCGCCGGGGAGCGTCGTCGACCCAGACATCGGCATCGAGCCCGACCGGGTCCTCGGTGAACACGATTTCGTCGTCGCCAATGCCGAGCTGCGGCTGACCGGCGAACCACTGACGGGCGATGTGCCGGGTCGTGTCCTGGTCGTCGGGATTGTCGCCGACCATGTGGTCGCGCCGCGTCACCGCCACCACCCTGAACCCGGCCGATTGCAGCCTGGCTACTCCGGCCTCGGCGCCTTCGACGAGCTTGAGCCGCCCCGACATCGGAGACAGCAGGAAGTCGCGGATCGTGCCGGCCGGGTCGTCTACGCCCCATTCGGAGAGATCCCAGGAGACGTTCAGTGCCAACTGCCGATCGGCGACCCCGTGCCGGGCGGCTACATGGGCTCTCAGGCCCTTCACCCAGTTTGCGATGACTCCGTCCATGGTCAGGGCCACGGTCGGGGAGCTTGAGTTGGAGGATGCAGATGATGGCGGTGTCATGTGGCGGCAGTGTAACGATTCAAGCCTTGGCTCCATGCCTACGGGCCTGTCTCTGGAAGCTCCCCGCCCAAGGAGTTCCTGTATTTGATCGACTATACGATACTGCTGCCGCTGTCGGGATGGAGATCCAATGCCTGAAGCCTCCGGCGACCTGCTAGGACGCCGCCTCATCGCGGAAGCGATCAATGCTGCGGGAGTCGGCGCCGTGTTCACGGTTGCCGGTGGGCACTTCCTGCCGACGTATCACGAACTGGGCCGTTCCGGCGCCCCCAGGGTGATTCCGGCCCGCCACGAGCAGGGGGCCGGGTACATGGCGTCAGGATACGCGCTGGCCGCGGGCGAGCCCGGCGTCGTCCTTTCCGGCGCTCCGGGACCCGGCGCCACCAATCTGGTCACTCCGGTCGCCAATGCCCAGGCCGATTCCATCCCGTTGCTGGTTCTCGCTGCACAGGTCGACCGGCGGTACGTCCACCGCAACATCCTGCAGCACTGCGACAACGTCGGGCTGTTCGCGCCGTTCTGCAAGAGGTCCGTGCAGGCGGCGTCGCTCGACGAGGTTCCCAACCTGATCGCCACCGGCCTTCAGCTCGCCGCATCCGGGCGCCCCGGCCCGGTGCACATCGCCCTGCCCCAGAACCTCCAGGCCGACACCGCGGGGCGAGTCGAACCGCTGCCGCCCGTGGCCGACTCGGCGGCAGCTCCGGCCGCATCGACCGTCGATGAACTGGTCGCGCGCCTCGGCCGCGCTCAGCGTCCGGCCGTCCTGGCGGGCCACGGCGTGCTCCGCAGTTCCGGCAGCGCCTCGCTCGTCGCGCTGGCCGAGCGACTCGGGGCGCCCGTCGCGACGAGCCGCTCCGGCATAGGGAGCATCCCAACCGACCATGGGCGCAGCGTCGGCATG
This sequence comes from Acidimicrobiaceae bacterium, assembly GCA_009844405.1. Classification (GTDB taxonomy): domain Bacteria; phylum Actinomycetota; class Acidimicrobiia; order Acidimicrobiales; family Aldehydirespiratoraceae; genus Aldehydirespirator. The sequence goes on along the minus strand of VYBO01000045.1, from coordinate 21,647 downwards.
CTCGGCTTCTACGGGACGGACACCGCCCGCGACGCCATCGGCTCGGCCGACCTGGTGCTGATCGCAGGCTGTGCGCTCGGAGAGCAGACGACGTTCGGCTGGCGCCCCGACCTGTTCGCCGGCGGCGCCCAACTGGTTCAGATCGACGCAGACGCCTCGCAGATCAACCGGGTCTACCTGGTCGACCAGGGGATCGTGGGCAGCGCGGGGCCGGTCCTGGCCGCCACCTCCCCTCGCGTCGCGCAGCGTGAGCCGTGGTTCACCGGCAAGCCGCCTCGCACGCCGCCGCAGAACGATCCCGCCCGGGGCTTGAGCGCAGCCTCGGTGATCGCCTCGCTGAACGAGTCCGCGCCGGAAGGCACGGTCGTGTCGGCCGACATCGGGAACCACCGGCTGTGGGTCTGCGAGCAACTCGACGTCACCAGGCCCGAGGGCCTGCTGCAGTCCTGCGAGTTCGACGCAATGGGATTCAGCCTTCCCGCCGCCATCGGAGCCGCGGTGGCCCTGCCCGGCACGACGGCTGTCGCCATCGCCGGCGACGGGGGCTTCGTGCACACGATGGGAGAGCTCGTCGTGGCCCAGGATCTGGGTCTGCCGCTGGTGGCGGTCGTGTTCGTCGACGGTGCTCTCGGCATCCTGCGCCACCAGGCCGAGGCGATGTATGGCGAGGACCACTTCGTGCGCCTGGGATCCATCGACTTCGCCGCGGTCGCGCAGGCCTTCGGCGTCGCCGCCCGTACCGTCAGCGACGAGGCCGACCTGGGCGGCGCGTTCGCTTGGGCCATGTCTCAGGGAGGACCCGCGCTCCTGGCGGTCACCATCGATCCCGAGGAGGTCTTCCCGCCCCTGCGCAGCAAGATCGAGCAGCGCAAGATCGACCTGATGGGCCAGTAGCTCCGGCGGGGCTGCCAGCCGGCGCAGGGTCCCGCATGTGAGGCAGGGCCCGTTCAGGCGGACTTCTGCTCGGGTTCCATCGCCGCCGTCTCGAACGTCTCGGCCAGCGCCGCAATGGCGTGTTCGTGGTGCTTGTGGCTCTCGTCGATGAACGCCTCAGCATTGCCGTCGGCGACAGCCTTCATCATCCGCTGATGCTGGTCGTGCACGAGCTGACGGTTCTCGGGCGACGTCAGGTAGCGCAGGCGGTAGCGGTCCGACGAATCCCACAGGATCCGCAGGACCCGCACCAACTGGGGCATCTCGGCCGCCTCGAACAGGGTGAAATGGAACCGCCGGTTCACCGCGGTCAGGGAGATGACGTCGTCCTGCACCTCGTCCATCTCGCGGACGATCTCGCGCAGGCGTGCCACCGTGTCTCCCTGGAGCCGGGGGAAAGCTCGGTACACCGCCTCGGTCTCGAGGAGCTCGCGGATCCGGTAGATCTCGACGAGGTCGTCCACGTCGAGCGTCGCCACCACGTAGCCCCGGTGGGGCCGGTAGTGAACGTGGCCCTCGCCCTCGAGGATCCGCAGCGCCTCCCGCACGGGCACCGCCGAGACGCCCAGTTCGTCGCCCAACGCGTCGGGGCGGACGGATACGCCCGGCGCGAGCCGACCGTCGAGCAGCTGCTCGCGGATCTCCGCGAGCACTGCCTCCTGCGCGGTCTTGGGCCGCTCGAACGAACTCACAGTCCTCCATCATGCCACGTACCGGCGAACTTGACATCCGATTGATGATTTCCTATAGAGTTTGGCAGTCTCGAGACGGGAGGGAGACCATCATGAACCAGACCACGAATCGGACGAGGTGGCTGCGCTGGCTGGCCGTGCCGTTGGCCGCAGCCCTGCTGTTCACCGCGTGCGGCGACGACGAGGAACCCGCAGCCCCGGCTCCCGCGGCGGAGCCTGAGCCGGCCGCCGATCCCGAGCCCGAGCCTGAGCCGGCCGCGGAGCCTGAGCCGGAGTCGGCCGCGGAGCCTGAGCCGGCTGCGGAGCCTGAGCCCGAACCAGAGCCCGAGCCAGAGCCCGCTGCTCCGCCCGAGCCGATCGACATCCGGCTGGTCACGTGGGGTGGCGGTAAGTTCATCGACTTCATCGACCTGTACGTGGCCGAGGAGAACGGCTACTTCGCCGAGGCCGGCGTCACCCTCGAGCAGCTCCCCGGCGCAGGCGCAGGCGACGCAGTGCGCCAGGTGGTGGCCGGCAACGCCGACATCGCCATGGCCGACGCGCTGTCAGGCTTCTTCGCCACCATCGCAGGGGCCGACCTCGAAGGCATCTACTGCCCGTACACCCAGAACTGGATGACCATGCTGGTCAACACCGGAGCCGGCATCGAGAGCCCGGAGGACCTCCGGGGCAAGACGGTCGCAGTGACATCCCAGGCCTCTACCAGCAAGTGGTACGCCGCGCTGCTGCTCGCCGACAACGGCATCACCGAAGAGGACGTGACCTTCGCGGCCACCGGCATCGCCTTCGGAGAGGCCCTGCTCGGCGGCCAGGCCCAAGCCGCCTCGACGTGGGGCTCGATCAACTGGGCCCTCCTGGAGGCCGGCGGGATCCCCGACGACCAGGTCGGCGACTACGAGATCTGGCAGTACACGCAGGTGCCCGGCCCCAACGACGTCTACTTCGCCGACCGCGGCTGGGTGGACGAGAACACCGAAGGCGTAGGACGTTTCATCGAGGCACTGGAGAAGGCCAAGGTATGGATCCAGGAGAACCCCGAGGCGGCGGCTGAGATCGGCTCCCGCTACGCGGTCGGCGCCGACAACATGGACCGCAACCTCGCCGTGATCGACTACCGCATCCAGATGCAGACCGAGGGCCCCGGCGTCGCCGAGAACGGCATGGGCTGGTGCGATGTGACCACCATCCAGGACGTGGCCGACCAGGCCACCGAGCTCGGGATCCTGCCCGACGCAGCCGACGCCTCGGCGGTGATCTCCAACCGGTTCATCAACTAGATCGACAACTAGCCTGAGCCCGGCGGGCACCCTCCAGCCCGCCGGGCTCAGGGGCAGACCGTGAACGACCAGACCGGAGAACTCCCGGGGCGCGGCCACATCGAGATCGACGGCCTCACCAAGACCTTCGCGTCCGACGCCGGAGACATCACGGCCATCGAGGGCATCGACTTCGACATCGCGCCCCGCGAGTTCGTCGGCATCGTCGGGCCCAGCGGCTGCGGCAAGAGCACGCTGCTGCGATGCGTGGGCGGCCTCATAGCGCCCTCCACCGGGGAGGTGCGCATCGGCGGTGAGGTCGTCACGACCCCCGACCGGCGCATCGGCTACGTCTTCCAGAAGGCGGTGCTGCTGCCGTGGCGCAGGGTCCTCGACAATGTGATGCTGCCGTTCGAGGTGATGCGCCGGCCCACCGAAGAGGACAGGCGCAAGGCGCACGAAGTGCTGGAGATGGTGGGTCTCGCGGAGTACCTGCAGCACCGGCCGGGCGAGTTGTCGGGAGGCATGCAGCAGCGGGTGTCGGTGGCCCGGGCCCTGGCGGTGGAGCCCTCAATCCTGTTGATGGACGAGCCCTTCGGCGCCCTCGACGCCCAGACCCGGGATCTCATGAACCTGGAGCTCCTCCGCATCTGGCAGGAGTCCCAGACCACGGTGGTGTTCGTGACCCACGACATCGGCGAGGCGCTGTTCCTGTCCGACCGGGTGATGGTCATGTCGGCCCGTCCCGGGGGCGTGCAGGACGTGATCGACGTGGACTTGGAGCGGCCCCGCACCTTCGAGCAGGTCGAGGCGGACGAGAGGTTCTGGTCGCTGCGCCAGCGGATCCGGGAGCAGCTCGAATGAGCCCGGAGGGTGCGCCGTGAGGCGCTTCTGGCGGGCGGCCCGCTCGGAGAAGTGGCTCGGTCGGGTGCTCGTGCTGGTGTCGGCCGTCGTGCTGGTCGTGGTGTGGCACCTGTGGGCGAGGACCAATTCCCCGCTGATCCTCCCAGAGCCGGGGCCGGTGCTCGACCGCTTGATCGACTACGTGACCTCGGGCCGGGCCAACCCGCACATCTGGATCACTGTCCAGGAGATCGTGCTCGGGTTCGCGCTGGGCGGTGTCGCCGGGATCGGGCTGGGCACTCTGGCCTCGGAGTTCGGGATCGCCCGACGGGTCATCATGCCCTACGTCATCGTCACCCAGGCCCTGCCCAAGTTCGCGCTCGCTCCGATCCTGGTGATCTGGTTCGGGTTCGGGATGACTCCCAAGGTGATCATCGCGGCGCTGATCGCCTTCTTCCCACTGCTGGAGAACACCTACCTCGGCCTCACCACCGCGCCGGCCGAGATGCTGGAGCTGTTCCGTGCCCTGAGGGCCTCCCGCTGGACGACGCTGACCAGGTGCAAGGCCCTCCACGCCGTTCCCGCCGTGTTCAGCGGTCTGCGAGTGGCGCTCATGCTGGCGCTGGTGGGCGCAGTGGTGGCCGAGTACGTCGGGGCCAACAAGGGTCTCGGCGCCCTGATAATCGTGTCACAGGGCACTCTCGACACCGAGTTGATGTTCGTGGCCTTCGTGCAGCTCACCGTGCTCGGCCTGCTCCTCGACAAGATCCACGGCCTCGTGTACCGACTGGTTATGCGCCGGCTGTACGGCTCGGCGGGCGCCGAGATGCGGGCCGTGGGAGTGTCGGTGTGATGCCGGAGGGCAGACCTGCCGGAGCAGGAACCTGATGGAATTCGGCTGGCGGGTGCCGTCCTACGCGGGGCCGCAGACCACGGCGGCGTCGGCCCGGGCGCTGGTGCCGTACTTCACCAAGGTGGAAGAGGCCGGCTTCGCCGGCTTGTGGGTCATCGACCACCTGCTCGTCGCTCCCAACGTGTACTCGGTGGCCTGGCAGGACCCGATGATCACCCTGGCGGTGGCTGCGGGCGCCACCGAGCGGATCCGTCTGGGCACGGCCATCCTGTGCGCGCCGTTCCGCCATCCCACCATCATCGCCAAGGAGGTCGCCAGCCTCGACAGCCTCTCGGGCGGAGGTCGGGTGATCCTGGGGATCGGCACCGGCCACGACGACATGGAGTTCGCGTCGGTGGGAATTTCCCGGCGCGAGCGGGGACGGCGCACCGACGAGGCCCTCGAGCTCATCAACCTGCTGCTTAGCCGCGACGAGGTCAGCTTTCGCGGCTCGCACTACAGCGTGGCCGACGGGACGACCCTGTACCCGCGGCCCGCCCAACCCATCCCGGTCTGGATCGGCGGCGGCTCCCAGGTGCATGTCGTGGACAATGTCGACACTCCGAACATGGCGCCGGCGGTGCTGGCACGAATCGGTCGCCACGACGGTTGGATCTGCCGGTCCAGCGGCACCAGCCCGCAGATCGTCGCCGACGACATCGCATCGGTGCGCAACTACCTGGGCGCCAGACGGGACATGAGCACCTTCACGATGTCGCACGCCCAGTGGCTTCACATCGTCGACTCGGCCGACCGCGAGAGGGTGATCGCCGAGCAACTCGCCGCCTACCGCACCGTCATGGATGTCAAGCGCTCCGACGAGGACCTGCAGAACGCCTACCTGTTCGGCACCATCGATGAGATGACCGACCGCATCCGGGCCCTGTCCGGTGCCGGAATCGACCACCTGATCATCAATCCGCTGACAGATGACCCCGCGCAGATCGACCTGTTCGCCAACAAGATCATGGCCAACCTGTAGCCGGCGCCGACCCCTGAACGGCCACTGGGCTGCGCAACGCCTGGCTCCAACGCACGACCCCGGGAGATCAACAATGCAACTTGTACTGCACAACGTCGGCGAGGTTCTCACCGGCGTGCTCGAGGAGCCCACGTTGGAGGCGGACACCATCGTCGTCGACGACGGCCGCATAGTGGCGTTCGACTCCGGCGCGGCCAGCACCGCCGACACTGTGATCGACTGCAAGGGCATGACAGTCGCCCCCGGCCTCGTCGACACCCATATGCATCCCACTCTCGGCGACTACGCGCCCAAACAGCAGTCGGTCGGGTATCTGGAGCGCATGATGCACGGGGCGGTCACCCGGGCCATCTCGGCGGGTGAAGTCCACGCCCCGGGCCGGTCCGGAGCCGAGTCGGCGCTCGGCATCGCTCTCGGAGCGTTCCACTCCTTCGAGCGCCACCGTCCCGCGGGCATCAAGGTGCACGGGGGAGCGATGCTGCTGGAGAAGGACACCGACTTCTCCCACATCGACCGGGCCTACGAAGCGGGCATGAGGATCATCGGCGAGATCGGCGTCGGCTCGCTCAAGGACCCGGTGCGCGCCGGGGAACTGTCGACGCACGCCCGTCGGCTCGGGATGACGGTCCACATGCACTGCGGCTGCACCTCCGACCGGGGTCCCGGAGGCGACGAGCATCCCTACTTCTCAGCCGAGGACGTCCTGACGGCGGTTCCGTCCATCGCGTCGCACGCCAACACGTTCGCCTCCCTGTCCGACGACGACATCGACATGCTCTGCAGCGACGACGGTCCGCCGTTCGTCGAGGTGGTTCAGGCCGGCGGCACCAAGCCGATGCTGCGAGTGGTGGAGGGACTGGCCGACCGGGGTGAACTCGATCGGCTGCTGATCGGCACCGACACGCCCACCGGCTACGGCGTCACGTCGCTGGGCATCCTCAAGACCATCGGCGACATCTGCTCGCTGGCCGGGGTCGCACCGGCGACGGCGTGGGCCGTCGCGTCGGGCCAGGCTGCCAAGGCCTTCGGCTCCGACGGCAACGTGATCGCTCCGGGGGCCGTGGCCGACATCGTCGTGATGGACACATCCCTTGGCTCGGTGTGCGACTCGGCGGTCGAGGCCATCGGGGCTGGGGAATTCCCCGGCGTAGCCGTGGTGATCACCGACGGCGTGGTGCGAGTGCGGGGCTCGCTGTGCACCCTGCGGTCTCGCCGCGTGGCCGGCATCGAGAGCTGACCCGGCGTTCCCCCCTCAGCTGGTGCTGTCGCCGGGACCGCTCCGGCAACGAGCAGGGCTTCGATCTCGGCCTGGCAGAGCGGTTCAATCCGAGGGATGGCGACGCGAGCACCGTGCGACATGGCCCGCAACGGAGAGCGGATCATCGGCGAAGCCGCTGACGGACTGCTCGCCGAACTGGGCTGGCCGCACCCGCCTGCTGACGGTCCTCGCTCCGGCGTTAGCGGAAGTCGCGGCTGGGGAGGGTGGCCGGCAGGGACAGGTAAGCCAGGTGCTCGGCTATGACATTGACCGCGCCCTCGTGGCGCTCCAGGCGGCCCCGCACCATCAGCGCACGAGACGTCAGGACGGTCTTGCGGAACCGGGCCTGGCAGCCCTTCGACACGATCACGTTCACGAAGCCCGTCTCGTCCTCGAGGTTGATGAACATGGTCCCCCCGGCGGTCATGGGGCGCTGGCGGTGCGACACCGTGCCGGCCACCTTCACCCTCCCGACCGGGCAGGTCAGCAGGTCCGCGGCGGTCACCACGCCGGCGGCGTCCAGATCTGACCGGTGGAAGCGGGTGGGATGGCCGTCGGGGGCCACGCCGGTGGCCCACAGGTCGGCCGCCGACTGCTCCTGGGGCGACATGGGCCGCAGCTCCGGCACCCTCGTCCCGGTGACCGCGCCCCGCATGCGGCCGGCATCCGACTGCGCCGCCGCGCCAGCCGCCCACAGGGCCTCGCGCCGGTCCAAACCCAGCGAGTCGAACGCCCCGGCCGCAGTCAGCGCCTCCAGCACCGGCAGGTCCAGCGGCCGCTCCAGCGACATGGTCCGGACCAAGTGCTCCATCGACTTGTAGGGGGCCCCTTCGGCGATTGCTGCCGCCAACTCCGGACCCACGCCCCGCACCGACGACAGGCCCAGGCGCACCGCCACCCCGCCCGTGGAGGTCTCGCACGGCTCCAGCACGGCTGCGTCGGCCGACCGGTTCACGTCGGGGCCGAGCACTGACACGCCGTGGCGGCGGGCGTCCTGGCACAACGAGTGGGGCGAGTAGAAGCCCATCGGCTGGGCGTTGAGCAGCGCCGCGCAGAACGCGGCCGGATAGTGCAGCTTGATCCACGCCGAGGCGTACACCAGGTAGGAGAACGAGGCCGAGTGGCTCTCGGGGAACCCGTAGGTGGCGAAGGCCACCATCTTGTGCCAGATCTGCTCGCCTGCCTCTGCGCCGACGCCGCGCTCGGCCATGCCCGCGAAGAACCGGCCCCTCAGCCGCTCCATGCGCCCCACCGACCGCTTGGCCCCCATCGCCCGGCGCAGCTCGTCGGACTCCGCCGGCGTGAACCCGGCCACATCGATGGCCATCTGCATGAGCTGCTCCTGGAACAGCGGCACCCCCAGCGTCTTGGCCAGCGAGCGCTCCAGCAGGGGATGCAGGTAGGTGACCGGCTCAGTGCCGTTGCGGCGCCGGATGTAGGGATGCACCGAGCCGCCCTGGATCGGGCCCGGCCGGATCAGCGCCACCTCCACCACCAGGTCGTAGAAGCAGCGGGGCCGCAGCCGGGGCAGCGTGGCCATCTGCGCCCTCGACTCGACCTGGAACACGCCCACCGAGTCGGCCTCGCACAGCATGTCGTACACGGCGGGGTCCTGGGGCAGCGCTGCCAGGTCGATGTCCTCGCCGTGGGCTGAGGCCACCAGGTCCACCGCGTAGTGCAGCGCCGAGAGCATCCCCAGCCCCAGAAGGTCGAACTTCACCAGCCCCGCCGCCGCACAGTCGTCCTTGTCCCACTGCAGCACCGACCGGTCGGTCATCGACGCCCACTCCACCGGGCACACCTCGGCGATGGGCCGGTCGCAGATCACCATCCCGCCCGGGTGGATGCCCAGATGCCGTGGTCCTCCCTCGGCCTCGGCGGCCAGCGCCAGCACGTCGGCGGGTATGCCGGCGCCCTCGGCGGGGTCGCCCTCGCCGTCGCCCGTGCCCAGCCCTCCCCGGCGGTCCAGCGACTTGGCCCAGGCGTCCTGGCGGGCGGGCGGATGGCCCAGCGCCCGGGCCATGTCCCGCACCGCCGAGCGGGCCCGGTAGGCGATCACGTTGGCCACCAGCGCGGTGCGGTCCCGGCCGTAGCGGCCGTACACGTACTGGATCACCTCCTCGCGCCGGCCGCTCTCGATGTCGATGTCGATGTCGGGCGGGCCGTCGCGCTCGGGCGACAGGAACCGCTCGAACAGCAGGCCCAGCGCCACCGAGTCCACGTTGGTGATGCCCAGCACGTAGCACACCGCCGAGTTGGCGGCCGACCCCCGGCCCTGGCAGTAGATGTCGCGGCTGCGGCAGAACGACGCGATGTCCCACACCACCAGGAAGTAGCCACAGAATCCGAGCCGCTCGATCAGGTCGAGTTCGTGCTCGACCTGGCGCCAGGCGCCCTGCACCCGCTCGGCTTCTGGCGGGCCGTAGCGGACCAAAGCGCCCTCGGTGGCGAGACGGCGCAGGAAGGCGGCCTCGTCGAGGCCGTCGGGGCACGGGTAGGGCGGGAGTTCCGGCCCCACCAGCGACAGGCTGAAGGCGCACTCCGACCCCAGCCGGACTGCGGCCTCCACCGCGCCGGGGTACCGGGCGAAGCGGCGGGCCTGCTCGGCGCCGGAGCGCACATGGGCCCCGCCCCAGGCGCCGAGCCAGCCGTCATGGTCGTCGAGGCCGCGCCGGTCGCCGGCCGCGGCCAGGGCGTCGGCCAGGCGCCGGCCGCCGGGGGTGGCGTAGCGCACCGCGTTGGCACAAACCGGTTGAACCCCTCGGCGCACGCCGAGCTCGGCCAGGGCGTCGTTGCGGTGTCCGTCCAGCGGGTCGCCGTGGTCCCACAGCTCCACGTACACGTTGCCGGCGCCGGCCGCGCCGGTCAGACGGTCGAGCGCGGCGGCCGCGGCCCGGGGACCGTGCTCGACCAGCGCCGAGGGCACCGCGCCGCCGTGTGCGCCGGTGAGGATCGCCCACCGGTCGCGGTGGGCCGCGGCCGCTCCCAGGAACGTCTCGGTCGACAGTCGGGGCTCGCCCTTGCGTCCGGCCATGTGGGCCCGGCTGATCAGCGTGCCCAGTGCTGCGTACCCGGCCGGGTCGCGGGCCAGCACCACGACCGTGCGGCCCCGCCTGCGTCGCTCAGATGCACGGGCCGGGGAGGACCGCCGGGACGAACGGGTCAGGTCGAGAGTGAGTTCGGCGCCGAACACGGTGGGCAGCCCGGCCTCCTCGGCGGCCTCGGCGAACCGCACCACTCCGTAGAAGCCGTCCCGGTCGGTCAGCGCCAGGGCGTCGAGCTCGAGCCGGACGGCCTCGGCCACCAGCTCCTCCGGGTTCGACGAGCCGTCCATGAAGCTGAACCGCGAGCGCGCATGCAGCTCCGCATACGGCATCCGACCCACCCTGGAGCCCCTGCTGGTCTGACCGTGGGGGAGGCTGTTGTTGACCTTCTCGCGTTTGCGGGCTTCGGCTGCGGCTTCGCGCCTGCTGGTCTGACCGTGGGGGAGGCTGTTGTTGACCACGCCGGCTCCATTGGAGGCAGCGCGGCCGCTCCTGCGGCTCCCGTTCGACCACTGCGGTGCGCCCGTCCGGTCCGACAGGCGGCGCTCCAGTTCCCGCCAGGGGATGACCGGGTTGTCGAACCCCATCCCCGGACTCTATTTAAACAAACATACGTTCGCTAACAGACCTTCCTGGGAACTACATCTCTTGGAACTCGTTCCAGTTGAGACCCAACTGGTTGACAGCGGAACGCACGGTCCCGACCTTCAGATCACGGCCGCCCCAATCGGGCAGTACGGCGTGTCTTTGAGTTTGCGGATTGAACCATTTTCTGTGAGATCCGCTGCCTCGGCGGGCTATCTCGCGGCATCCCAGCTTCGACAGCTTTCTAGCCGCCTCCCTGTATTTCACGGAATGGCGACGAGAGCCTCAACTGATACTGGGCCGTTCGTGTCGTCCAGACAGATGCTCTGAGGCAGCAGGCGCCCCGTGTCCTCATAGATCTCCATGACTGCGGCGAAGGCATCCTCGGCGTTGGCCAGGGCTTCGGACACCGTTTCGCCCTCGGTGATCAGTTCCGGCAGCAGCGGTGAGGTGACGGTGTAGCCCCCTTCAGGCTGTGGGTCCAAGACCAGAGGTACTCTGGCTATCACGGGCTAGATCCTAGCATTTCCACTCATTCCGATCCCGGCCATCCGATGCCTTGAGTATAATCGGCCGGCAGGTCTTGCTCGCCCTCTACCTCAAGGAGAGCGACGATGGATGATCCAGGCTACGAGTATCGCACTTCCTGGTCGGAAGATGATGACGCCTGGGTGGGCGCGTGCAATGGGTTCTTGCTGGTGAGCCATTTGGCGCCCACAGAGGCCGAGGCTTCGGGCGGCATTCGATCCCTAGTGGCCGACATCGTGTCCGATATGAGAGCCAATGGCGAGTCGCTGCCTCTCCCGCTCCCCTGGGAGTTGTACGACGCGGCGCGACTCGGCACGGTGACTGCTCGGAGCAGCTAACCGCTCGGCTGCTCAGTCATCGGCTGCGCAGTTAGTCGTAGGTGGCCTCGCGCCACCAGCGGCCGGACTCCAGCACGCATAGATGGGCCGAGCCATCGTTGAGGACTAGCTGGAAACGGGCCTGGCGGCGGCGAGCAGACGGACGCCACCAACGCTCGTCCAGCGGCCACGGACCGGCCCAGGCAGTCACCGCCTGACTGCGTCCCGCAGAGTCCGTGAACCGCTGTGGCGGCGCACTTGCCTCGCCTCTTCCGCCGACGGTGACTAGCGCGCCCTCACAATCGGTTACCACAACAGGCTCAGGTTGCGGTGGCACCACCGCGGGCGACGGCGCCGGCAGCCGCCCCGCCCAAGGAGCGTCCACTACTTTGGTTTTGGTCTTCTTTTTCTTCTTGCCGTTGCGTGGGCCGGTCGCTGACGAGTCTTGGCCACGGTCGGCGTCCCCGGCGGCGTGCAGCGGCACGCGGCGGCCGGTATCGGCTGGACGGCGCCCGCCAGCCAGGTGGGGCACGGTCACCGCCTCGGCGCCCAGCAGCCCCTGCACGCGGGCCAGCGCCTTGGCCGCCCGCTCATCGGCCTCGCTCCTCGCGCCCCACATCCCCAGTTGGCGGCCGTTTGCGGGAGCCACCGCACAGGGCTTGATCCGGATGAGCGTGATCGGTCCTGCCGGGCGCTCGGGAGACCGGTACCAGCCCTCCAGCTGCCAGCGAACCCGGTCGACCACAGCTGGCGCGTTGAAGCGGAATTCGTGGCGCCAGCGGCGGTGACTGGCATGGCCGCTGTCGGAATGGGCCTCGATGTTGACGCTCATGCAGTCCAGGCCGTCGCGGTCCAGCCGGGCCATCATGGTGTCGGCCAGCGCTCGGGCCATGAACGCCACCGTCTCGATCCGGTCGGCAGGCGGATCGATCTCGGCCTCGGCCCCCGCATCTTCCCCGGCGGCCTCGGTTTGTAGCGGGCGGTCGTCGAGCCCGCAGGCCAGACGGTGAGCCAGCAGCCCCGTCCAGCCGAAGCGTCCCAGCACATCGGCCTCGCTCAGCGCGGCCAGATCACCCAGCGTCCGGATCCCCAGCCGCCACAGCACGTCGAGCAGCGCCTCGGCGCCGTCCTCGTCGCCGTGCAGCGGCGAGACCGGATCGTGCAGAGAGATCAGGGGCAGATCGACCAGGAACGGTTGGCTCTGCTGGGGCGGGACCACTAGGACATCAGTGGAGGCAGAAGCCGCCTTGGCGGCAAGGCCGGCCGCGAAGAGGCCGTCGGCCACTCCTACTCCGGCTCTCGATGCTGACGGCATCGCGCCGGCGACCGCCTTGGCGACGAGCTCGGCCAGAGCCCGCTCGCCGCCGAAATAGCGCGATGGGCCTCTCGCCCCGAAAGCATGCAATCCGGGCCGCAGCGCCTCGGCCTCAGGAGTGAACTGCTCCAGTGCTGCGGCCACCGGCTCCCAGTCGTCAGCGTGGGAGGCGCCGAGGCGCACGGCCATCATCCGTTCGGGCGGTGCCTGGGGTTGGGGGAGCGGGGGTTCGCGTGCCATCGATACGTTGCCGGGCCGGGGCTAGCCCGCTCGGCGTTCCCTGAGGTCTTGTAGGCCGAGGTCGAGAGTGGACGCGGAGGTCCGGGCGAGTTCCGCGCAGGCCACCCGGCCGTCCTCAGAGGGCAGCCACACAGGCATCCGGCGGGGTCGGGACGCCGCGCCCCGGCCTCCGATGGTCACTTCGGCCTGGCGGGCCAGCAGCCGCCCGTGACCGTTGTCGATACCCGTCCACCGCGTCTGGGTGATCATCAATCGGACTTCCGGCTGCAGGCCGGCCACGATGTCTGTCGAAGCGCCGCCGATAGCGCAGACCAGCGAGGCGCCGTGCTCGCGCATCCGGGCCAGCAGCCGCCGCGCCGTCGCCCCTCCTACCCGTGCCGCGGATCCCAGCATCACGAGATCGAAGCCGTCCACCACCGCCCCTTCCGCATCTGCCATCAGACTCCTGCTCCTAGTCGCCCCCGGCAGGTCAATCAGTGCCCAGCGCTCCAGGTCGACGCCCCTCTCGGCCAGGGCGGCCACGCCCAGATCGGCCATCCCGATCGCGGCCACCCAGCTGCCTCGCCGGGAGGCCTCAGCTGTCAGCGCCACCGCCAGCGTCATCGCTCCGTGGCCGCTGACAGCGACGGCGGTTCCCCGCCGGATACTGCCCTCAGGCAGCAGCGGCGCCAGCGCCTCCTCCACGGGAAGCCGCCGCTCATGGGCTCCTCCGGCGAGCGTGCCGACCTCTGCCGACCGTACTGCCGCCAGCTGTGCAGATGATGGCCTTGGACTCGTCATTCTGCCAGTATACAATACATATGTTCGTCTAAGAGGCCCCGCGGATAGACGCGCGACCCGGCCCATACGGGGCGGGGCCGTGGCCCGAGCGGCCCGTGAGCGAAGCGAACAGGAGCGGAAATGACCACCCTGCGACGCGATCGGCCGCCGATCAATCCGCGCTCGCTCTAATGCCAGTCGGCACTAGTGCAATACATGGTACAATACATTGCGTGAAGCAGACGACGGTCTATCTTCCCGACGACCTGAAGCGGCGGCTGGAGCAGGCCGCACGCCAGGATCGCCGAACCGAGGCTTCCATCGTGCGCGATGCCCTCGAAGAGGCTCTCAGCCGGCGGGAGGTGGCCCCCACTGTCCCCCTGTTCCCTGAGGGCTGGGGCGATCTGACGGCGGCCGAGCGAGTAGACGAACTCCTGGCCGACCTGAGTTTCGGGACTTGATCGTCGACACCAGCCTGCTGCTGGCTGCCTTCGTGCCCGATCAGCGGATGCACGCCGAGTGCGCACAGGTCCTCCGCACCGTTCGGCCGCTGGTGCTGTCGCCTCTGGTGCTCGCCGAGTTGGACTACCTGACCGCGCGGATCGCCGGTGTTGACGCCGAACTGACACTGCTCGCAGAGTTGTCCTCAGGCGCCTACGAGCTGGCATCCTTCGGCCTTGACGACATGGCGAGGGCCCGTACCGTCGTCGAGCGCTACCGGGACCTGCCGCTGGGCCTGACCGACGCTTCGTTGGTAGTGCTGGCTGGTCGCCAAGAACCGGCACGGACCCCAACTCGACAGCTGGGCCTGACCGACGCTTCGTTGGTAGTGCTGGCAGATCGGTACGGCACCGACACCATCGGGACACTGGACGAGCGCCACTTCCGGGTAGTGCGATCCGTGAGCGGCCGGCACCTGCGCATCCTCCCCGCCGACGCCGACCCGGACGGGTAGGGCACCCGGCCGGTCCGCCGAGCCGGGATCAGGCTCCGGCCCTGACGCCTGTCAGCCAGGCGAGGATGGTCTGGACCAGTTCGTCGGAGTGGCTGCGGTCGGTGAAGAGGTGGTCGGCGCCGGCGACCGTGTGCAGCGTGGCTGAGCCGGCGGCCGCCAAGGCCTCGGACTGCTCGCGGCCCACCACGGTGTCGGCTCCGGCCTGCACGACGAGCATGGGCCGGCCCAGGGCAGCCGCAGCCTCAGCCACATCGTGCCGGCGCAAGTCGTCGAGGAAGTCCCGACCGATCCTCACCGGATTGGGCCCGATCCTCGCCTCGCCCGAGCCCTGGGAGCGGATCTGCTCCAGGGCCTCGTCGGAGAAGAGATGCTCCACGTGGGCGACCGAGGCCGGGGAGGCCACTGCCACCACCTGGGCCACGGTGTGCAGGCGGGATGCGGCCAGCACCGCGGCCGCCCCGCCCAGGCTGTGCCCGACCAGCACGCAGGGTCCGGCCCCGCGGCGGATCAGCGCCACTGCGGCTGCGGTGATGTCGCTGACGTTGGTGGCCACCGTGGTGTCGGCCAGCTCGCCTCCGCTCTCGCCCAAGCCGGTGAAGTCGAAGGCCAGGGTCAAGTAGCCGCCGGCGGCCAGGCCCTTGGCGATGCGGGTGGTGGTGAACAGGTCCTTGGAGCATGTGAAGCAGTGGCACAGCAGGGCTGCCCCGACCACTGCCGTGCCGTCACCGGGCCGGTGAAGCACAGCCGCCAGCTCGGCTCCAGCCCCGCCCGCGAACTCGAAGCGCTCAGTGGTCGGTGTCGCGGCCATCTAGACGCCCGAGACGGAGTTCGTGGCCATGGCACCCACACTGAAGCAGGCGACGCTCTGGGAGTAGCCGAAAGGGCTAGACTTCGGTCCCGTGACTTCCCTTGCTCGGATGGTGCTTCGCATTGGTCTGGCCCTTGCCGTGTCGTTCCTCGTCGCTTGCTCAGGCGGCCAGAGTACCGACGCTCCGGTGACTGGCGATATTGCGCCGGCCGAGGAGCCTGAACCGGCCGAGCCTGCGGAGGAGGCTGAGTCTGCGGAGGAGGTTGTTGAGCCGGTCGAGGTTGTTGAGCCTGCGGAGGAGGTTGCGCCAGCAGAGCTTGCTGAGCCGGCCGAGGATGCCGAGGTTGCCGGGCCGGTCGACGAGGCTGCCACGACCGCTGACATGTCGACCGTGGACCGCCTCAAGCGGAACGCCGAGCAGTTCGAGTACTCGATCGGCACTCCCGGGGGCGCGCTCACCATCACGACCATCTCCGAGCCGCTCACCTTCAACCTGGCCGTCTCCAACGACGCGTCGTCGTTCGGCGTGCTCGGACATCTGTTCGAGGGACTCACCGAAACCTCGTGGCTGAACGATCGGGTGGAACCGGCTCTGGCGGAGTCCTGGGAGCGCTCCGCGGACGGCCTGAAGTGGACTTTCCGCCTGCGGCAAGACGTCGCCTGGCACGACGGCGAGCCCTTCACTGCCCACGATGTGGACTTCACCTTCAACCGGATCATCTACAACGACGACATCCCCGCCAGCGACCGCTCGACCTTCGAGTTCCAGTACCTGGACGCCGACGGAGACTGGCAGCAGAGCCGTATGGCCGTGTCCGTGATCGATGACCACACCGTCGAGTTCACCCTGCCGGTGCAGTTCGCTCCGTTCCTGCGCTCCATGGGTACCGCCATATTCCCGCGCCACATCCTCGAGTCCCGCGTCGACGACGGCACCTTCATCGATACGTGGGGCATCGACGCCGACCCGGCGGAGATCATCGGCACCGGCCCGTTCACCATCTCCAGCTACGAGCCCGGCGAGCGGGTGGTCCTGGCCCGCAACCCCGACTACTGGCTGGCCGACGGCGACGGCAACCGCCTGCCGTACCTGGACCGCATCGTCCACAACTTCGTCGACGAACTGGACGCCGAGCTTGCCGGCTTCCTGTCGGGGGAGTCGGACATGCACATCGTGCTGGGCGAGGAGTACGCCCAGCTCGAGCCCCTCCAGGACGAGGGAGACTTCACGATCCACCGGCGGGGGCCTGACTTCGGCACGACGTTCCTCACCTTCAACGTCAATCCGGGCGCCAGTCCCGACACCGGAGATCCCTACGTCGCCGCCCACAAGCTGGATTGGTTCGGCAACGTCCAGTTCCGCCAGGCTGTGGCCCACAGCATCGACAAGGGCGCCATCATCGATGACGTCCAGCACGGCCTCGGCTACCCGCAGTGGTCCCCCGTGAGCCCCTCGGCCGGCGACTTCCACAATCCGGACGTCAGGCGCTACCCCTACGACCTCGAGAAGGCCAACGCGATCCTCGACAGCCTCGGCTGGACCGACGCCGACGGCGACGGGATCCGCGAGGACTCCGACGGCAACGCGATCGAGTTCAAGCTGGTGACCAACACCGGCAACAGCGTGCGGCAGGAGGTCACCCGGATCATCCAGCAGGGAATGGAGGACCTGGGGCTCAAGGTGGACTACGAGGCGATCGACTTCGGCGTGCTCGTCGGCCAGCTGACGAGCACCTACGACTGGGAGGCCGTCGTCATCGGCTTCACCGGAGGCCCCGACCCCTACGCCGGCATCAGCCTGTGGCACAGCACCGGGGACCTGCACCTGTGGTACCCCAGCCAGCCCGAGCCCGCCACCGACTGGGAAGCCGAGATCGACGCGATGTACGTGCTGGGAAGTCAGGAGCTCGACCACGCCCGGCGGGTGCGGTACTACCTGAACGCCCAGGAGATCGCGGCCGCCAACGTGCCCCTCATCTACACGACGCTGGGTGAGCGGCTGACCGCGACGCGCGACGTGTTCGGCAACACGACGCCCACCCTGTACGCCCTCTGGGACATCCGCTACCTGTACCGGACCGACCAGTAGCCGAGAATCTCGGGTTGATTCTGCGGACTCAGCACCGACAACCAACCCGAGAATTCTCCGGGTGGCGCGTTGACGCGCCGGCCCGCCTCTCCGTGGAGGCCGAGGAACCGCCTGCACCCGTGTACGGCACTCGTTTGAGAAAGCGGAGGGAGCGGAGTTCTCCGAGAATCAACCTGGTCGTCAGAAAAATCTGTGACAAGAATGTGACAAACCCGTGACGATGGTGTAACCTAGTCGATAGGACCCGGGTCTGAACGACAGGATCGGCCAGAACCGGATCCACATTCCCCCCTCCAGGGACCGTGCGGAGCCCGCCGGCATGGCGCTGGCGGGCTCCGGCGCGTCTCGCCTGGAGGGCTCCGCTGGGGTGTGACCGTGCCTGCCGGCATGGCGCTGGCGGGCTCCGGCGCGTCTCGCCTGGAGGTCTCCGCCGCGCGTTACGCTCCATCCCTGTTCTAGCTATCGGAGCGACCTGCATGACCGAGCCGATCTACGACGCCCGGACCTTCTGGGAGCTGCTCAACAGACGGGTGGCAGCCACACCCGACACGATGATGCTTGTCGACGAGGCGGGACGCTCGCTGACCTTCGCGGAGTTCAGGGACCAGGCCGAGCGTGTGGCCGCGGGGCTGCTGGCCATGGGCGTCACCGAGGGCACGCCGGTCACCTGGGTGCTGCCCACCCGAATCGAGACCGTGCTGCTGAGCTTCGCCCTCAGCCGTATGGGCGCGGTGCAGAACCCGATCATCCACATCTACCGCAAGCGTGAGGTCGGGTTCTGCATCCGGCAGACGAGAGCCGAGATGGTCGTGCATCCGGGCGTCTGGAACGGCTTCGACTACGGCGGCATGGCTAGCGAGGTCATCGCGGGGCTCGCCCACGAGGCTCGGACCCTCGCCGGCTACGACTCCCTCCCCGAAGGCGATCCGGCCACTCTGCCGCCGGTGCCGGGATCCGATGGCGGCGGCACCGTGCGCTGGCTGTACTACACCTCGGGAACCACCTCTGATCCCAAAGGCGTGAAGCACACCGACGCGTCGTTGATCGCCGGCGGAGTCGGGCTGGCCCGGGCGCTCGACATGAGCGGCGACGACGTGGGTTCTATCGCCTTCCCGTATGCCCATATCGGCGGACCCGACTACATGGTGGCGATGCTGGCGGCCGGATTCGGCGCCGTCCTCGTCGAGCGGTTCGATCCGGCCGCGGCGGTCTTGACCTACGCCCGTCACGGTGTGACCATGGCCGGCGGCTCGACGGCCTTCTACCAGATGTTCCTCGAGGAGGACCGCAAGTCTCGCGAGTCGACCGGCCGCCCGGCCATGCCCACTCTGCGGGTCCTTTCGGGCGGGGGCGCTCCCAAGCCGCCCGAGATCTACTTCCGGGTGAAGGAGCAGATGGGGGTGCCCGTGGCCCACGGGTACGGCATGACCGAGTGCCCGATGATCTCGCAGGGATCTCCGCGTGACAGCGACCACCATCTGGCGTACACCGACGGCCGCCCGGTACACGGCTGCGACGTGTCCATCGTGGCCATGGCCGCCGACGGCGGGGAGGCTCGCGCCCCCACCGGCGTCCAGGGCGAGGTGAGGGTGAGCGGCCCGATGCTGTTCTCGGGCTATACCGACCCCGCCCTCGACCGAAGGGCCTTCGACGCCCGCGGCCGCTTCCGAACCGGCGATCTGGGCGTGCTGGGCCCCGACGGGCACCTGACGCTGACCGGACGGGTGAAGGACATCATCATCCGCAAGGGCGAGAACATCTCCGCCAAGGAGATCGAGGACGTTCTGTGCGCCCACGACAAGGTGGGGGCGGTCGCGGTGATCGGGCTGACGGACCGCACGCGAGGGGAGAGGGTCTGCGCGGTGGTCGAGACCGCGCCCGGCTCGGACGATCTGACCTTCGAGGAGATGGTCGAGGCCTGCCTGGCAGCCGGCCTGGCCCGCCAGAAGGTTCCCGAGCAGCTCGAGATCCACCCCGGCCCCCTGCCCCGCAATGCCACCCTCAAGATTCTCAAGCACAAGCTGCGGGAGGTCTACGAGACCAGGCGGCCAGTGTTCTTGGAGAGGCGAGAGGTCTACGTAGCCCGACAGGAAGAGGATTGAGAGGCACCGCCCATGGCCGACACCACCATCTATCACAACAAGCATTGAAACTCCTCCAAGAATGCCGTGGCGGTCGCCACGGATGCCGGAGCCGACATCGACGTTGTTCTCTACATGTCCGATCGTCCCGACCGCGACACGCTCCAGGGCATCGTCGACCGGCTGGAGGATCCGGTGGAGAACCTGGTCCGCAAGGACTCGCAGTTCTCGAAGCTGGGGCTGGACGCCGACGACTACGTCGGCAACCCCGACGCGGTGGTGGACGTGCTGCTCCAGTATCCGAGGCTCTTGCAGCGCCCGGTGCTGGTGCGGGGCGACCGTGCCATCATCGGACGGCCCCTCGGTGACATGAAGGCCAAGGATCGGCTGGCTGAATTCCTGGGCCCGAGCGGCCCGTGAGCGCAGCGAACAAGAGCGGGAACACGCCTGATCTCGCGGCCGGCCGGTGCCGTTCGCTACCGTGGGCTAAGGCCAAGCCGACCACATCGCCAAACGACCACAAGGAGAGCCGATGCGCATAGTCGTTGACTTTGACCTGTGCGAGAGCAACGCCGTCTGCATGCAGATCGCGCCCGACATCTTCGAGGTGCGAGACGACGACTTCCTCTACATCCTCGACGAGACGCCCGGCGAGGCCGATCGGGCCAGGGTGGAGGAGTGCGTGCAGCGCTGCCCCAAGCAGGCCATCTCGATTGCCGAAGACTGAGCCGACTCTGGGAGCCGGCTGCACATGACCCGGGCCCCGCGCTCCGTCACCATCGTCGGGGCCTCGCTGGCCGGGTTGAACGCGGCCGAGGCTCTGCGTCGCGAGGGCTTCGATGGTCGGGTCACGCTGATCGGTGCCGAGACTCACCTGCCCTACGACCGGCCTCCGCTGTCCAAACAGGTGCTGGCGGGCGATTGGGAGCCCGAGCGGGCTGCGCTGACCGACCCTGAGGAGTTGGAGGAGGACGGCATCGAGGCCCGTCTCGGCGTGCGGGCGACCGCTCTGGACCTGGACGCCCGCGAGCTGACCCTCCATTCCGGCGAGACCGTCGCGTTCGACGGGCTAGTTATCGCCACCGGGGCCCGCTGCCGCACGATGCCGGGCACCGATCAGGTCGGCGGAGTCCACGTGCTGCGGTCACTTGACGACTGTCTGGCGCTGCGAGCCGACCTCGAGGCGATGCCGCAGCGGGTGGTCGTGGTGGGCGCCGGCTTCATCGGAGCCGAGGTGGCCGCAACCGCGCGGGGCCGCGGCCTCGACGTCACGATGGTGGAGGCTCTGCCCACCCCTCTCAGCCGGGTGCTCGGTGACGAGATGGGCGAGGTGTGCGCCGAAGTCCACCGCGACCACGGCGTCGACCTGCGAACCGCCGTCGGCGTGGAGCGCATCTCCGGCGACGGCCGGGTGGAGCGGGTGACCCTGTCGGACGGCTCGACGATCGACGCCGACGTGGTGGTGGTCGGCATCGGCGTGATCCCCAACACCGAATGGTTGGACGGATCGGGCCTGGAGGTGGACGACGGCGTGATGTGCGACGCCTCGTGCCTGGCCGCCGACAGGGTGGCCGCCGCGGGTGACGTGGCCCGCTGGCCCAACGCGCTCTTCGGCGAGACGATGCGGGTGGAGCACTGGGACAACGCGGCCCAGCAGGGAGCCCACGCTGCCCGCCGCCTGCTCGACGCGGCGGCGGGACCGTTCACTCCGGTACCGTGGTTCTGGAGCGACCAGTACGACCGCAAGATCCAGCTGGCCGGCCGGGTGCGCGGCGACGACGAGGTTCGCGTGGTGACCGGCTCGGTCGACGAGCGGCGCTTCGCCGCGATCTACGGTCGGGCAGGACGCATTGTCGGGGTGCTCGGATTCAACCGGCCCCGCCACGTGATGCGCTACCGGGCCCTGATCGAGCAGGGCGCCAGCTTCGACGAGGCCCTCGCCGCCGAGTTCTAGCCGCCGCGTTGCCGGGCACCGAGTCGGGTTGGCCGGGACGCCCTGACACGGTTCGAGAGCACTAGTGGTGTGTCGCTTAAATGGTTGGGGCGGCTGTGGTGGTGGTCATGGCGGTG
>VYBO01000077.1 GCA_009844405.1 Acidimicrobiaceae bacterium | reverse complement strand
CCGAACGGAGCCTCGACGTGGAGCCTCGCACCCTGCTGGTGCACGCGCTGCGCGACGACCTAGGGCTCACGGGCACGAACGTCGGCTGCGACTCCAGCAGCTGCGGGGCGTGCACGGTGCTGGTGGACGGCCAATCCGCCAAGTCCTGCACCATGTTCGCGGTGCAGGCCGACGGCGCCGACATCACCACCATCGAGGGTGTCGCCGACGCCGACGGGACGTTGCACCCCATGCAGCAGGCGTTCCACGAGCACCACGCCCTGCAGTGCGGCTACTGCACGCCGGGAATGGTGATGGCCGCCATCTCGCTGGTGGACGAGTATCCCGGCCTCGACGAGGGCGGCGTGCGCCACGGCCTCGAGGGCAACCTCTGCCGCTGCACCGGCTACCAGAACATCGTCGACGCCGTGCTCGCCGCGGCGGGCTCGGGAGGTGACTGACATGACCGTCACCGAGGAAGCTCCCGGCCACGTCGGCTCCCGCCGGCTCCGCAAGGAGGACCCGGCCCTGCTCACCGGTGAGGCCAAGTTCATCGACGACCTCGCCCTTCCCGGCGCGATCTGGGTGGGCGTGGTGCGCTCCACCGAGGCCCACGCCCACATCGTCGGCATCGACGGCTCCGCCGCCCTCGCCATCGACGGCGTGAACGAGGTGCTGTCCGGCGAGGACCTGGCCCCGCTGTGGGGCGAGGGCGCCCTGCCGTGCGCCTGGCCGGTCACCCCCGACATGAAGAGCCCGGCGCACCTGCCGGTGGCCCGCGGCACGGCCAAGTACGTGGGCGACGCGGTGGCGGTGGTCCTGGCCGACTCGCGCTACGCGGCCGCCGACGGCGCAGCCGCGGTCGTCGTCGACTACGAGCCGCTGCCCGCCGTGGTCGAGATCGAGGACGCGGTGGCCGACGGTGCGCCGCTGGTCCACGCCGACCTCGACAGCAACGAGTGCTACACCTGGGGGCTCTGGGGCGACAACGCCCCCGCCATCGACGCCGCCTTCGCGGAGGCGGCCCACGTGGTGAGCGAGCGCTACCTCCAGCAGCGCCTCATCCCGGCGCCCATGGAGCCCCGGGGCTGTGCCGCGGTGCCGTCGCCGGCCGGCGGCGAGCTCACGCTGTACTCGGCCACCCAGATCCCGCACATCCTCAAGGTGATGACCGCAGTCGTGCTCGGCATCGGTGAGAACAAGCTGCGGGTGGTGGCCCCGTCGGTGGGCGGCGGCTTCGGCTGCAAGCTCAACGTCTACGCCGAGGAGATCCTCTGCAGCGCCCTGGCCATGCAGCGGGGTGCGCCCGTGCGCTGGACCGAGGGCCGGGCCGAGGCCGCCGTGTCCACCATCCAGGGCCGGGGCCAGGTCCAGCACATCGAGCTGGCCGCCGACGCCGACGGCAAGGTGACCGCGGTGCGGGTGAAGCTGCTGGCCGACATGGGCGCCTACCTCCAGCTGGTCACGCCGGGCGTGCCGCTGCTGGGCGGGTTCCTGTACCACGGCTGCTACGACATCCCGAACTACATGTTCGAGTGCACCTCGGTGTTCACCAACCGGACCCCGACCGACGCCTACCGGGGAGCGGGCCGTCCCGAGGCCACCTACGCGGTGGAGCGGGCCATGGACGCGCTGGCCGAGTCGGTGGGGGTGTCGCCCGAGGAGATCAGGGCCCGCAACTTCATCGGCGCAGACGCCTTCCCGTACGAGTCGGCCGCCGGACTCGTCTTCGACAGCGGCGACTACCAGGCCGTGCTCGACAAGGCGGTGGCGCTGGCCGACGTCGACGGGCGCCGGGCCGAGCAGGCCCAGCGGCGGGCCTCGGGCTCGTCGAAGCGCATCGGCGTCGGCTTCTCCAGCTACGTGGAGATGTGCGGCCTGGCGCCCAGCCGGGTGCTGGCGTCGCTCGACTACGGCGCCGGCGGCTGGGAGGCGGCCACGGTGCGGATCTCGCCCACCTGCAAGGTGCAGGTGGTGACCGGGTCCACGCCCCACGGGCAGGGCCATGAGACCTGCTGGTCGATGATCGTGGCCGACCAGCTCGGCGTCGATCCCGACGACGTGGAGGTCCTGCACTCCGACACTGCGGTCAGCCCCACCGGCCTGGACACCTACGGGTCCCGGTCGCTGGCGGTCGGCGGCACGGCGGTCTACATGGCCACCGAGAAGGTGATCGACAAGGCCCGGGCCATCGCCGCCCACCAGCTGGAGGCCAGCGAGGACGACCTGGAGTTCTCCGGGGGCGTCTTCCGGGTGAGGGGCACGCCCGACGCCGAGGTGCCGCTGGCGGGGATCGCCTTCGCGGCGTTCACCGCCCACGACCTGCCCGACGGGATGGAGCCCAACCTGGAGGCCCACGTCACCTACGACCCGCCCAACTTCACGTTCCCCAACGGCACCCACATCGCCACCGTGGAGGTCGACACCGACACCGGGGACGTGGACCTCATCGACTACGTGGCGGTGGACGACTGCGGTGTGCAGATCAACCCGCTGGTCGTCGAGGGCCAGGTGCACGGGGGCATCCTTCAGGGTGCCGCCCAGGCGCTGTACGAGGACGCCGTCTACAACTCCGACGGCCAGCTCGTGTCGGCCAACCTGGGCGACTACCTGGTGCCGTCGGCCGCGGAGGCGCCCCGCTACCGGCTCGACAGCCACGCCACACCCAGCCCCACCAACCCGATGGGGGTAAAGGGCGTGGGTGAGGCCGGCACCATCGCAGCCGCCCCCGCGGTGATCAACGCCGTGGTGGACGCCCTGCGCGACTTGGGGGTGACCGACGTGGCCATGCCCGCGTCGCCCCAGACCGTTTGGAGAGCCATCGCCGATGCCCAAGGAGGTGCGTCGTGATTCCCGCCGCTTTCGACTACGAAGTCGCCGAGTCCGCCGACCACGCGATCTCGCTGCTGGGCGAGCGCGGCGACGACGCCAAGCTGCTGGCCGGGGGTCACAGCCTGATACCGATGATGCGGTACCGGCTGGCCACGCCCAGCGTGCTGGTCGACGTGGGCCGTCTCGACGAGCTGCGGTACATCCGCACCGGCAACGGCACGGTGTCCATCGGGGCGCTCACCCGCCACAGCGAGCTCGAGCACTCGGCCGCGCTGGCCGAGGCCTGCCCGATGCTGGCTTCGGTGGCCGCGCTGGTGGGTGACCCCGCCGTGCGCCATCGGGGCACGCTGGGCGGCACCATCGCCCATGCCGATCCGGCGTCGGATCTGCCCGCGGCCGTGCTGGCCCTGGGCGGCACCATCGTGGCCCAGGGATCGGGCGGGTCGCGTGAGATCGCGGCCACCGACTTCTTCACCGGGTACTTCGAGTCGGTGCTGGCCGACGACGAGATGATCATCGAGGTGAGGGTTCCGTCCGGCAGCGGCGGCTGGAACTACCAGAAGTTCAACCGCCGGGCCCAGGACTGGGCCATCGTCGGCGTGGCCGTGGCCGGCGGCGGCTCCGGCGTCAGCCTGGTCAACATGGGCTCGACGCCCATCCGGGCCTCCGGCGTGGAGGCCGCGCTGGCCGGCGGGGCATCAGCCGCCGAGGCTGCCGCGGCTGCCGCCGACGGACTCGAGCCCCCCGACGACCTCAACGCCGACGCCGAGTACCGCAGCCATCTGGCCAGGGTGCTAACCGAGCGGGCCCTCAACGCCGCCGGAGTGGCATAGGCATTAGCTGAAGCAAGCGCCGGTCGGGAGGACCCGATCGGCGCGCGCCTACGCGAGGGCGCGCTCGGTTCGGTTGCCGGGCAGCGTGTCCATGCTGTCGCGTACGTCGACGACCTTCACACCGGCCACCGCGGTCACGTCCCGGATCGCCGATTGGATTGCGTCCCAGCGAGTGGGGGCTTCCCGGTCGAACTCGACAATGCGGTGACCGATGCTGGCATCGGTGCACCCCGCCTCGTACAGCGCATCGAGCACCTCGTTTTCGAGCAGGTCTCGCCCCTCGGTCACCAGCACTAGGTGATGCACCGGATTGCTGTCCTGGGGAGCCGCGTCCGTCATCTCGCCTCGCTGAGTCTCTGGCACCTCTTGATGCGCTGCCTCAGTCTACGAGCCTCGTTCGCACCGCTGCGGGGCGTGCCCGATATCGAGGTCGCGCAGTCCAGATGCGCTCCGTGCCCCTCCTGGGGACAGAACGCCTTCCCCCACGCGTGAGCGGAACGGCCGCTAGTGCGCTCAATCCGCCAGCCCGCACGCCTCAACTGGGCGAGGGCCGTGTTGACGTCCTTGTCAGGGTGGCGTTCTGGCCGTGGAGGCACAAGGCAAGGCTAGCAAATCCAGTGACTATTACATATCAAATAGATCAGTATTATAATTTATTATGGTCTCTGTCCGACGGAGACATCGCTGGCAATGGAACTCCTCACCACCGCGATCGGCTGGCCCTACTGACCGACTGCGGCCCCCCGACGGCGCGATGGCGCGAACTTCCTCGCCGCGGGCAACACTGGGCGCTATGTCTCGATTGCCGTCCGCTGTGACTCGCACCTCGGTTTCGGGGATGGTGTCGACCGTCGATCACCTGGCCACCGGCGTCGGGGTGGACTTGCTGCGAAAGCGTGGGTCCGCCGCGGATGCGGCCGTAGGCGCCAACGCGGTGCTGGCGGTGACCTCGCCGCACATGTGCGGACCTGGCGGAGACGTGTGGGCGCTGGTGCACGACGGGGGTAGTGGTCCGCCGACTGCGCTCGACGCGGCCGGTTTCGCCGGGTCGGGAGCCGACCCTGATCGGCTGCGGGCGCGGGGTCATGGCGAGATGCCGCTGCACGGCGATGTGGCTTCGGTCACCGTGCCCGGCGCGGTGGACGGCTGGCTGGCCCTGCACGACCGCTACGGTCGGCTGCCCCTGGCCGACGTGCTGGCCGAGGCCATCCGGATAGCTGACGACGGGTTCGCGGCGTCTCCGCTGCTGGCAGAGCGGGCCGGAGAGGTGGCCGGGGTGGAGGGCAACACTGACATCCCGGCCGGTCTGCGGGCTGGAGCGGTGGTGCGGCGGCCGAGCACGGCCCGGGCGTTCAGGGCCATCATCGAGCAGGGTCGTGACGGCTACTTCGGCGGCGAGTTCGGCGAGGGCCTGCTCGCACTGGGCGCGGGGGAGTACAACGAGGATGACCTGGCTCGACCGATCGCCCGCTGGGTGAAGCCGGTGCGGGCAGAGGCGTTCGGCCACGTTCTGTGGACGGTGCCGCCCACCTCGCAGGGCTATCTCACCCTGGCCGGGGCGTGGATCGCCGACGGTCTCGACCTCGGCGATTCTGACGACGGGCGTTGGGCCCATCTGCTGATCGAGGCCGCCTCCCAGGCCGCCCACGACCGGGTCCGGGTGCTGTACGACGGCGCCGACGGCCAGGCACTGGTCGACCCGGCTCGGCTAGGTCCCCGGCGCGACGCCATCGACCCCGACCGGGCCGGCAACGTGGTCGCGCCCGGCGCGATGGGCGACACCACCTACCTGTGCACAGTGGACGGCGACGGCATGGGCGTGTCGCTCATCAACTCCAACGCCAACGGCTTCGGCGCCCTCCTGGTGGCCGGCACCACCGGCATCTTCCTGCACGACCGGGGCCTCGGCTTCAACCTGGTGCCCGGACATCCGGCCGAGTACGGCCCCGGCCGCCGTCCGCCCCACACGTTGTCTCCGGCGCTGGTCACCAACGGCGACGGAACCCTGCGCCAAGTGCTCGGCACGATGGGAGGCGACTCCCAGCCCCAGATCCTGCTGCAACTGCTGGCCCGCACCCTGGGACTGGTCCAGTCGCCGGGAGCGGCCATCAGAGCACCCCGCTGGGTGCTCGGCCCCGACGATTCCGACGCTGGCTTCGCCACCTGGGTCCCCGGCCAGGGCCGGCGGGTGTTGATCGATGACGCCGCCACCGGCTGGCACGAGTCCCTAGCCGCCCGCGGCCACACCACCACCCTGCGAGAGGACACGCCCCACAGCTTCGGTCACGCCCACCTCATTGAGGTCACAGACCAAGGCACCCTCGCCGGAGCGGCCGACCCCAGAGCAGCCATAGGAGTAGCCGCCGGCCTCTAGTTTGGCGCTATTTCACATGTTCGGCCGCTGAATCAGCGCTACCCTCGGGACATGACGAGCATCCAGGTAAAGAACGTCCCGAGCGACGTCCATCAGACATTCCGGGCACGCGCCGTCGGCTCAGGCCAGTCATTGCAGGAGTACTTGTTGCAGCTGCTCTGCGAACAGGCCCGCACCCCGACGCTGGAGGAGGTGCTGGAGCGAGCCGCCGGTCGGGCCGGCGGCAACTTCAGCGCCGCCGAAGCGGTGGCCGCAGTGCGGGCCGAGCGCGACGCGCGTTGATCGTCACCGATGCCAGCGTTGTGGTCCTGGCCTTGGGCCAGGACGGGCCGGCGGGCGACGCCGTCCGGGAGCGGCTTGACGGCGAGCGTCTCGTGGCCCCCGAACTGCTTGACGTGGAGGTCACAGCGGCCTGGCGGCGACACGAAGCTGCTGGCCGCCTCGACTCGAGACGGGCGGCGTTGGCCCGGTCCGATCTGAGGCACCTTCCCGTCGAACGCGTCTCGCATCGGCTCCTGATGGAGCGCTGCTGGGACCTTCGAGACAACGTGACCGTCTACGACGCGGTCTACGTTGCGCTAGCCGAGCTATTGGACTCGCCTTTGGTCACGGCCGACGGCAAGCTCGCCAGAGCCCCCGGCATACGCTGCGACGTGGAGGTTGTCGGGCCGAGAGAGACGGCAAGGTCGGAGTGACTTACGGGAGTTGCTCGTGAAGGCGGGGTGTGGTGGGGCAAAGACAGCGCTGCTCGGGGAGGGGCGGCTTGGG
>VYBO01000092.1 GCA_009844405.1 Acidimicrobiaceae bacterium | reverse complement strand
ATGTCGCCGTCGGTGAGCATGCGCCGGAACCAGCGCTCGCCCCGGCGCCAGTCGATCAGCAGATCCTTGACCAGGAACGAGGCGGCCACCATCCGCAGCCGGTTGTGCATCCAGCCGGTGGCGGCCAGCTCGCGCATGGCTGCGTCCACGATCGGGTAGCCGGTGCGGCCGGCCTTCCACGCCTCGAAGTCCGCGTCCGCGGCGTCGCCCTCGGCCCAGGCGATCCGGTCGTATTCGGGCCGCAGCGACACCCGGTCGATGTCGGGGTGCTCGAAGGTGAGATGGGCGTACCAGTCCCGCCAGGCGAGTTGACGGACGAAGGCGGCCCGGCCCGGCGTGTGCGTGCCGGCATCGGCCGCCGCCCCTCGGGGCGACAGCAGGCCGAAGCGCAGAGCCGCCGACAGGCCCGAGGTGCCGTCCGTCGCCGGGTTGTCGCGCTCCTCGTCGTAGCTGTCGACCCGGTCCAGCCAGGTTTCGAAGCGGGCGGCAGCGTCCTGCTCGCCCCACGGAGCGTACAGACCATCTCCCAGCATTTCCGTTGGCGTCGAGCCGTCGGGCGCCTCGACCACGCATCCCGAACCGGGACGGACCGCCTCGGACAGAGACCGCTCGGACCAGCGGCGGTGGAACGGGGTAAACACGTTGGACAGCCCGCCGGCCCTGGTGAGCACGCTCCCGGGAGGATGAACCAGCGTCCCCCAATGCTGCTCGATCGGCATGCCCAAGCGTTGCTCCACCCGGCGGTCCCGCTCGACCGACCAGCGGGTCACGTCGGCGTTGACCACCACCACTTCGGCGCCGGTCTCGGACACCGCCCGGGGCACCACCTCAGCCGGGTCACCCGTCTCCGCCCGCAACGACCCGCCGCAGGACCGCAGCGACCGGTCCAGCCCGGTCACCGCGCTCAGGTAGGCCCGCCTCCTCCACGGCCCGGCCGCAGCGAGCAGAGCCGGTTCCAACACCACGAGCGCGACAACGTCATCCCGGGCGGTGGCGGAGGCCCAGGCCGGATTGTCGTCAAGGCGGAGGTCGCGTCTGAACCATGCCAGCGCCGTCGAGGTCATCGCCGCCCGACGATACGGGACTGAGCTTGGAGCGAGCACGGATTGATCGGCGGCCAATCGCGTCCCAGGGTGGTCATTCCCGCTCTCGTTCGCTTCGCTCACGGGCCGCTCGGGCCACGGCCCGTGTAGGCCGGATTGCCCGTCTATCCGCGGGGCCTCTTAGGATCAGCACGACATGCCTGCAGTGATCGCAGGGACCGGGGTGGCGGTCCCGCCCAACGTCGTCACCAATGACACCCTGACCCGGATCATGGACACCACCGACGAGTGGATCCGCTCCCGCACCGGCGTCGCCTCCCGCCGGTTCGTGGATCGGGGTACCGGAGCCTCGGACCTGGCGGCTGAGGCCGCCCGGGCCGCGCTGGCCGACGCCGGGGTGGATGCCTCGGCTGTCGACGCCGTGGTCTGCGCCACTATGACCCCGGACCGCCAGAACCCGGGCATCGCGGGGGCGGTCCAGCAAAAGGCCGGCCTCGACGGCGCCGCGGTGTTCGATCTCCGTCAGCAGTGCGCCGGCTTCCTGTTCGGGCTGGACCTGGCCGACATGCTCATCGCCACCGGCCGGGCCGGCACCGTGGTGGTGGCGGGGGCCGAGGTCCATGCCGGCTACCTGCCGTGGGGCGAAGCCTGGGACATCGTGCTGGGCCGGGCGGATCGCGCCCCGACCGACGACGAGCGGGCCCTGGCCACCCGCCACCGGGCCTGGAGCGTGCTGTTCGGAGACGGCGCGGGGGCCATGGTGCTGCAGGCGCAGCCCGGTGGGGCGGTTCGCCACTGCGTGAACGAGACCGGGATCCTCGGATCGGTGCTTAGGACCGACGGCGCCCATGCCGACCTGATCGAGGTGCCCGGCCTGGGGTCGGAGCGGCGTCCCTATGCCGACGCGGCCCAGATCGCCGCGGGTCTGCACCATCCGGCCATGAACGGCGGCGGGCTCTACCGCCTGGCGGTGGAGACGATGCCGGCCGCGGTGCGTGACGTGCTGGAGGCCGCGGAATGCAGACTCGACGACTTGGACCTGGTAGTGGCCCACCAGGCCAACGACCGCATCCTCGACGGCGTCCGGCGGCGGCTCGGGGCGGACGAGGCCACCATGCCGTCCAACATCGGGCACTGGGGCAACACCACCGCGGCCACCCTGCCGATCCTCTACCACGAACTGCGCCAGAAGGGCCGGGTGACGCCGGGATCGCTGGTGGCGTTCACGAGCTTCGGAGCCGGGGCCCACTGGGGCGCGGTCCTCTACCGCGAGCCCGAGACACTCGAGCAAGCGTGAAGGAGGCGGCGTGAGCGAACTGGGCCTGGCCGCACTAGTGGCCGGCGTGTTGATGGCCGGGTGCTGGCTGGTGAGCCTGCCCAAGCGCGACGTGTCGATCGTCGATCCGCTGTGGCCGATGGTGTTCGTCGGCGTGGCCTGGTCGCTGTGGCTGTGGAGCGACGGGAGCGACGGCGGCCGGGCATGGCTGATGCTGGCGATGGTGTCGGTGTGGGGCCTGCGGTTGAGTGCCCACCTCACCGCTCGCAAGTGGGGCGCGCCCGAGGACTTCCGCTACCAGGCCTTGAGGCGGCGCCTGCAGCCGTTCTGGCTGTGGAGTCTCCTGGTCGTGTTCGGGCTGCAAGCGGTGCTGGCGGTAGTGGTGTCGCTGCCGGTCCAGGCGGCGCTGGGCGACCCCGACCCCTCACCGCTGCGGTGGCTGGACTGGGTCGGAGCGGCGGTCTGGGCGGTGGGGCTCGTCTTCGAGTCGGTGGGCGATGAGCAGTTGCGCCGGTTCAAGGCCGACGAAGCCAACCGGGGCAAGGTCATGGATCGGGGCCTGTGGCGCTACAGCCGCCACCCGAACTACTTCGGGGACAGCATGGTCTGGTGGGGCATCTGGGTAGTCGCCGTGTCGGCCGGGGCGTGGTGGACCGTCGCCGGACCGTTGCTAATGACCATCCTGCTGCTGAGGGTCTCGGGAGTGACCGTGCTGGAGCGCAGCATGGGCAAGCGCCGCCCCGGTTACGCCGAGTACGCGGCCCGCACCAGCCCCTTCATCCCCATGCCGCCCCGCCGCACCGGTCGTTAGCATCGGCGGGCCATGAGTTCCCGCATCGACTTCC
The DNA here is from genome assembly GCA_009844405.1 of Acidimicrobiaceae bacterium. Taxonomy (GTDB): domain Bacteria; phylum Actinomycetota; class Acidimicrobiia; order Acidimicrobiales; family Aldehydirespiratoraceae; genus Aldehydirespirator. The sequence continues at coordinate 37,096 of VYBO01000092.1, read as the reverse complement.
TCGACGAGGCGCTGGCCGCCCATGTCAACGCTCACTCGGCTGGACCCGACGAGGTCCAGCGCCAGCTCATCGAGGCCACCGCCGAACTCGGCGGCTGGAGTGTGATGCAGATCGGCACTGCCCAGGGCGCCTTCATGACCATGCTCGCCAGCCTGCTGCAGCCGAGGTTCGCGGTGGAGATCGGCACGTTCACCGGCTACTCGGCCCTGTGCGTGGCCAAGGCGCTGCCTCCGGGGGGACGCCTGCTTTGCTGCGACGTCTCCGAGGAGTGGACTGCCATCGCCCTCGACCACTGGGAGCGGGCCGGGCTGGCCGACCGGATCGAGCTGCGCATCGCCCCCGCTCTCGACACCCTGCGGTCCCTGCCGGCCGAGCCGGCCGTCGACTTCGCCTTCATCGACGCCGACAAGGAGTCCTACATCGCCTACTACGAGGAGTTGGTTCCGCGGCTGTCGGGGCGGGGAGTGATCCTGGTGGACAACGTCCTGTGGAGCGGCAACGTCGCCAACCCGGACCAGACCGATTCGGCCACCCGATCCCGGCAGCCCACTCGCACACGGCGCGGGCTGCAACGTCGCCAACCCGGACCAGACCGATTCGGCCACCCGATCCCGGCAGCCCACTCGCACACGGCGCGGGCTGCAACGTCGCCAACCCGGACCAGACCGATTCGGCCACCGAGGATCTGCGCGCCTTCAATGCCCACGTCATCGCCGACGAACGGGTGCTGGTGGCGCTGCTGCCGGTGGGCGACGGTCTGTCGATGATCACCCGGCGCCCCGCCTGATCATCGGGCGCGGCTGGCAGCGGCCGAACGGTCCAGCACCACCGTGACATTCGGATGGAGTTGGATCGCGGAGGCCGGCACCTCCGACGTGACCGGCCCCTCAAGCGCTCGGGCCACCGAGTCGGCCTTGTGCTCCCCGCAGGCGACCATCACCAGTTGGTTGGCGGCACCGATGGTGGCGATTCCCTGGGTGATGGCCCGGGTGGGAACTGCCTGGGCCGCGGGGAAGAAGCGGGCGTTCTCGGCCCGGGTCTGCCCGCGCAGCGCGACCACCCGGGTTGTGCTGTCCAGCGGAGACCCGGGCTCGTTGAAGGCGATGTGCCCGTTCGACCCGATGCCTAGCAGTTGGAGCCCGATGGGCGCGGCCCGCAGCTCGCGCTCGTAGCGGTCGCATTCGGCATCCAGGTCGGCCGCATGGGTGTCGGGGCCGTGGACGGCGCCGGCGCCGAGGTCTACATGGCGAGCCAGCAGCCGGCGGATGGCGTTCCGGTAGGCGCACGGATCCTCGCGGTCGAGGCCCAGGTACTCGTCCAGCAGGTAGGCACGGACGCGGGCGAAGCTCAATCCGTGCTCGCGGTGACGCCGCACGAGCTCGGCGAACACCGGCTCCATCGTCCCGCCGGTGGCCAGACCGAGGGCGGGCCGCGGCGCTGTGGTGACGAACCGCTCGACTAGATCGGCGACCACGCGCGCGGCTGCGGGGGCCGACTCGGCAACGACTACCTTCAACAGGCCGCAGGCCCGGCTGGGCCGCCGCCGGAGCGGCCGACGGCGACCGCGGCGCCGACCACGCCGGCGTGGACGCCGAGGTGGGCCACAGAGATGGGCTTTGACAGCTTCAGCCTCGACGCGAAGCGGTCGAAGTTCTCGCTCAACCCCCCGCCCACCACCCAGCGGGACGGGTTGAGCATGGCCTCCAACTCGTCGAAGAAGGGCTGGGCCCGCCGGGCCCATTCCACCGGGGTGAGCTCCTCGGTGGAGATCGCCCTCCCGGACGCGATCTCCTCGAAGCGCCCGTTCGTGCCGACCAGGCCGCCCAGTTCCGAGTTGGCGATGAGATCGCCGTTGTGGAGCAGCGCGCTGCCTATGCCCGTCCCGAAGGTCAGCACGATGGTCAGTCCGTCGCGGTCGATGCCGGCGTCGCCGTAGGTCAACTCGGCCAGTCCGGCCGCATCGGCGTCGTTGATGAGCACCGCGTTGGCACCGTCGGGGGCACGCAGGCATACCAGCGCACCGTCCTCCTCGAAGACGCCCGAGAGATTGGGGGCATGGCGCAGCGAAGATCCGTCGATGACGCCCGGCAGGGCCACGCCAACCGGGCCGGACCAGTCCACCGCGGACGCGATACGGCCAATGGCGGACACGACGTCAGCGGGTGTCGCAGTCTCCGGCGTCGGCTCGGAGCGGATGGCTCCGGCCAGCTCGCCGGTACCCAGATCGACGACGGCGCCCTTGATGCTCGTGCCACCGACGTCTATGCCGAGCTGCGTGTCGGTTCCTGCGCTCATGTATCGGGACCGCCCGTTCGGGCGCCGGTGATATAGGCGACCAAGTCGTCCTTAGTCACCTCGCCCACGTCCACTTCCGCGGTCTTGCGGCCTTGGCGCAGCACCACGGCCCGGTCGCAGACCTCGGTGACGCGGTCCATGTTGTGAGTGATGAGCAGAACCGCCACGCCCGCGTCTCGCAGGCTGCGGATGAGGTCGAGCACCCGGGCCGCCTGCTCCACGCCCAGCGCAGCCGCGGGCTCGTCTAGCAGAACGATCTGCTGTCCCCAGGCGGCCGCCCGGCCGATGGCCACCGCTTGGCGCTGGCCACCCGACAGGGCGCTCATCGACCGGCGCAACGACGGGATGCGGATGTCGAGTCGACCCAGGATCTCGCCCGACTCGGCTCGCATGCGCTTCTTGTCGAGCACGCCGAGCCAGGCGCCGAATCGGCCGCCGCGCGTGTGCTCCCGGTTGAGGAAGAGGTTCTCCACCACATCGAGGGGGTCGATCACGGCCAACGTCTGATGAACGGTCTCGATGCCCAGCGACCGGGCCGCCTCGGGCGAGGCGACCGCTTGGACGGTCCCGTCGACCTTGACCACGCCCGCGTCGGGCGCGTACACGCCGGAGATGCACTTGACCAGCGTCGACTTGCCCGCGCCGTTGTCGCCCAGCAGAGCCGTGACCCGGCCGTAGTGGAGGCTCAGCGCCACATGGTCGAGGGCCCGCACGGCCCGGAACGACTTGCACAGGCCCTCGACCTCAAGTGCGGAGGTGCCGGCCGCGCCCGTCACTTCGAGCCCCCGACGGAGACCTCGTCCCCGAAGCCGTTCCAGACGCCGGCCACCTGCGCCCGGTCCGAAGAAACGCCGGTGAGGCCCACGATCAACGTCCTAGTGACGAAGGCCTGGACCCGGAAACCGAAGACGACGGTGGCGCCCTCGGCCATAGTCCGGCTCTCGCCGGGGTGGAGTCTGGCGTAGTAGTCGATGGCCGCGGGGGCGGGCATGTCCACCGGCACCGGTTCCGTCGACACCTCCGACGGGTCGTGGGCGACGACGGCTCGCACCTGGTAGTCGCCGAACACCGGATCGATGTAGAGACCCCCTCCGAAGCAGAGCGGCACGCCCTGGTGGATGTGGGCCACCTCGCTGAGGTAGAGCACGGCGGGCTGCTCGGGGAGGTCCCGCACCCCATGCAGGGGGGTGGTGCCTGTGAGCCCGTGGCCGGGCTCGACCTGGGTGGCGCCGGCCTCAGCCAGCATGCCGAGCACCTCGGTAGAGGTGGTGCCGGGCGCGTTGATCTCCAGCGTCTGCGGGCAGGCCGGGTGACCGTGGGCGATCTCCGCGGCCCGGGCCAGCGTCTCCGCGTTGGGGGTGAGGCGGGCATCGCCGGAGGCGGAGTCGAACAGCAGGGCCGGGAAGGTGGTCAGCCCGGCGAACTCGGCTCCGGACACCCCGGCGACGCGGTCGATCATGGTGGGCAAGTCGTCCAGCGCCACGCCGCCCTCATGACCCGGGTAGAAGGTGTCGCCCTCGGCGAACACCCGCACCAGCAGCCGCTGGGACCGCCCGAGACGACGGGCTGCGGCCGCGGCCTCCTCGGCCTTGTTCTCGGAGAAGACCGTCCAGTAGTCGGGCTCCAGCCCGGCGGCCTCGCCGGTTTCGGCTCGGGGCACCTGCACGAGATGGCCGAGATGGCCGAGGTTGTGGCCGTGGCGGGCGATCGGTCGGGCGCAGGCCATGTCCACGGCGACATAGCCGTCGACACCGCCGGCGGTCATGGCGGCCAGCGCCGCCGGGGCCCGGCCGATCTGCTTGGTCATGGCGTAGACAGTCAGGCCCAGCCGGCGGGCTTCCCGGCACAGTCCGGCCGTGTTCGTCTCGATGGCGTCGAGGTCGAGGACGCAGCTGTTGGCCGGTATCCGTCCCGCTTGATGGAGCTCGACGGCGGCTTCCACGAACCGCGGGTTGCGCCTCAACAGCGGTTGCAGGAACACGTCAAGTCTCCTTCTGCTCTCTCATGCTCAGCGCCACCGCCAGGATGATGATCACGCCCCGGGCGATCAGCTGGTCGGCGACCCGCAGACCCATGAGGATCAGGCCGTTGTTCAGCATGGCCATCACCACCGAGCCGGCGATGGCGCCGGCCACCGACGCCCGCCCACCGAAGAGGTTGGTGCCGCCGATGACGACCGCCGCGATCACGGTCAGAAGCAGGTTCTCGCCCAAGTCGTGGCGCCCGATGGCCAGCCGTCCGGCCAGCAGCACGCCGGCGAAGGAGGCCGCGGCTGCGCTGGTCATCAGCGCGGTGATGCGGATTCGGTCGGTGTTGATACCGAGGGCGGCGGCGGCCGATCGGTCGGCGCCCACCGACAGCACATGGCGGCCCCAGCGTAGTTGGTGCAGCACAAGATGCCCGATGACGCCGACCACGACGGTCCAGATCAGCAGCGACGAGATGGGCCCCACCGACCCGGCCCCGAAGACGGCCAGGAAGGTGTCGTTGCGTATCGGCAGCGACTGCAGGTTGTTCATGTTGCGGGCTATGCCGCTGACAATCCCCAGCATCCCCAGCGTCACCAGGAACGACGGGATGCGCACCTTGACGGCGATGACGCCGTTCACGAGCCCGATGCCGGCGCCCACTGCCAGCGCCACGGCGGCGCCGGCCACGAACCCGTAGCTCCCCACCGCCTCGGCGGCCGCCAGCGACGACAGCGCGGTGACCGATCCGACCGACAGGTCGATCTCGGCCGCGGCCAGAGCGAAGGCCATGCCGACCGCCATCACCGCGATCGGAGCCGCCTGGCGGCCGATGTTGAGGAGGTTGGAGGCGGTGAGGAACCCGTCGTCGCGCAGGATGACGGCGAACAGCCCGAAGATCAGCACTGCGGCCACATACACGACGTACTGGCGCAGCCCAACGTCCTGGCGCCGCCGCGCCAGCCACTGTTGGGCGCCAGGAAGCATCCGTCCGGCCGCGGCGGATTCGTCTGTCATGCCTTCGTCACTGTGGCGCCTAGCCCGGAGCCCCGGCGGCAACTCAAAGCTGGTTGCCGCCGGGGCTTAGGGGGCCAGTCTGCCTCAGCCGATCGCGTCGAGGACTTCTTGGGGTGGGTCGGCGGCCAGTGACTGGCGGTAGCCCTCGACGATGTTGTCGGCGGTCACGCCGATGGCGGGCACCACCGCGAAGGCCGGGGCCGGCTTGCCCAGCAGCCCGTAGGCGCCCTCGATGGCCATGGTGCGGCCGAGGTTGTAGGCCTCGTCGGCCGCGATGCCCACGACGTTGCCGCCCTCGACCATGTCCAACGACACGTTGGTGTCCAGGTCCATAGTCACCAACGCCACATCGGAGGCGCCCGCAGCCCGAAGGGCGGCCAGCACCCCGTCGGCGGGGCCCGCCGACCACGGGGCGTAGATGCCGTCGAGGTTCGGATTGCGGGTCAGCATCGCCGTGGCGATCTCCTCCGCCGCGGCCGGGTCGGCCAGACCCTGCTCGGCGACGATCTCGATGCCGGGATAGTTGATCTCGATCCAGGTCTTGAACGCCTGGTCGCGCTGGTTGGTCACGTAGTAGGCGGCGTCGTGGAAGATGTAGCCGATCTCGCCCTCGCCTCCGAGAGCGTCGGCCAGCAGGTCCGCGGCGGTGATGCCCATGGCGGCCAGGTCGTCGGTGACGATGCCCACATAGTCCTGGCCGTGCACGTAGCCCTGGGGCACGTTGGACAAGAACACCAGCTGCACGCCCGCGTCCACCGCCGGGCGGAACGCCTCGGCCCCGGCGTCGGGGCCGATAGCCAGACTGATGATGATGTCAGGGCTCAGCGCCATGACCGTCTCCACGTCGTTGGCCTGCTGGGCCGCGTCGAACTGGGCGTTGGTCTCCGCGATGACCTCGATCCCGAGCTCCGCGAAAGCGTCACGAGCGCCCTCGCTCACCGCGTCGGTGAACGCCCCAGCCGTGTGCCACAACAACGCAGCCGTGTAGCCGCCCCCCTGCACCTCCGCGATCTCGTCACCGCCCAAAGCGACCTCACTGGAAGCAACCGCCTCCTCACCACCAGGACCCTGAGTCTTGGGCGGTTCGGGCGCCGGCTCGGGCTCGGGCTCCGGCGCAGGCTCCGCTTCAGGCTGCGGTGCAGGCTCCGCTTCAGGCTCAGGCTCGGGCTCCGGCGCAGGCTCGGGCTCCGGCGCAGGCTCGGGCTCCGGCGCAGGCTCGGGCTCCGGCGCAGGCTCGGGCTCCGCGGTCGTGGCCGGCGGCGCCGCGTCGTCGTCATCGTCGGCACACGCCGCGGCCACCACTGCGAACACTGCGAGCAGCGAAGCGATCAGCAGCCACCATGGCCTCTTGGTCTTGTTTGTCATGGCCCCTCCCTTTGGGTCCGGTTTATGGATCGTGGGCGCCGCACCATTGGGCGATGAAATGCGCGAGCGTGCGGGTGGCCGTCACCAGCTCGTCGACGGCGAGGCGCTCGAACGGGGTGTGGCAGTTGGAGATGTCGCCCGGCGCGAAGTAGACGCCGGGGATCGCGAGGTCCCGCAGGAACGGCTTCTCCGACCAGTAAGGCGCTCCCTCGATGCGGGCCGGTTCGCCGGTCACCGCCTCGATCGACCGGGCCAGCGCGGCCACACCCGGCTGGTCGGCGGCTACCTCGTCGGGTGTGCCCCCGAACCGGTGGTCGCGGGGCGCGCTGAAGTCGACGGTGCACTCGACGCCGTGCTCGCCGGCGACCTTAGCCGCAATGGACTGGATGCTGGTGGCCGCGTCATCGAGGCTCTCGCCCGGCAGGATCTTGCGGATCAGCGACAGCTCGAAGCGGCCCGGCACCGCGATGTTGCCTCCCGATGTGACTGACGTGACCAGCAGGAAGGCCTCGCCCAGCAGCTCGTGGGCCGGCACCGACTCCCGCAGACGGTCGGAGTGCTCCCACAGGCGGTCGAGCAGGCGGTGCCCGGCTCGCAGGGCGTCGACGCCGAGTTCGGGCCGGCCGAAGTAGGCGGAGACCCCCGTATAGCAGATGTCGGCGATGAGGAAGCCCATCTGGGCGGTGTAGATCGCGGAGGTGGTCGGCTCGGTGTAGATCGCGAAGTCCGCATCGGGCCGCGGCCCGGCCCGACCCTCCACCGACGCCCGGATCCCGGCCGAGACGCCGCTGCCGGGCTGGCCCGACTCCTCGTCGCACACGAACAGGGTCGACACCCTTCCGGCGGGCCGCAGCCCGGCGCGGCCGAAGGCCCGGACCGCCTCGATGGTGGAGCAGATGCCGGCCTTCTGGTCGGCGACTCCGCGACCCCACAGCTCGCCGTCGATCACGTGGGCGCCGAAGGGATCCTCCCGGTCGGTTCCCGCCCAGTGCTGGGACCAGTCTTCGACGGCCACCGTGTCGAGGTGTCCGGCCAGCAGCAGCGACCTTCCTGCGCCGCCCCCGGCCGTTCCGCAGACGTTGGGCCGGCCCGGCTCGCACTCGAAGAGCTCGGCCGAGTCGAAGGCGTCCGACTCGGCCATCCGGCGGCAAGCCCAACGCGCGAACTCCTCCTCGTTGGGGGTGACGCTCGGAATACGGGTGGCCTCGCGGACCAGCTGGGTGACCGCCTCGCCGTCGACGGCCGACGCGACCTGCACCGCCGCGCTCGTCACTGCTGGTCCCCCAGGATCTCGGGCACCAGGGACTCGTGGATGAAGCGCAGCGACATGGACACCGCTCCCACCAGGGCCGCCTGCCGCCCCAACGTGGACGCCGCGAGCTCCGGCGGCGCGGCCACGAGGCGGGACAGACGGTCCCGGACGGCGTCCACGAACACGGGGTTGGCTCCGACCCCGCCGCCGAACACGACCCGGGTCGGGTCGGCGATCAGGCACAGGTGCGACACGGCCAGCGCCATGGCGGCCGCCACCTCGTCCAGCACGGCCGCGGCGGCGGCGTCGCCGGTGGCCGCGGCCGCGAAAATGTCGGGAACGTCGGCGCTGGCGTCGAGGCCCGAGCGGTGGCCGTCCTCGATGGCCCGACCGAACCGCTTGCGGATGGACGGAGCGGAGGCGACATCCTCGAGGGTGACCGGCGCCTCGCCCGGCTCAGGCGGCGACAGCAGCAGAGATCCGAGCTCGCCCGCCGATCCGGTGCCGCCCCGGTAGAGGTCGCCGCCGACCACCATGCCCAGGCCGATGCCCGTGCCGACGGAGATGGCGGCGAAGTCGCCGTCGGCCGGCTCGTCGCCCATCCGGGTCAGCTCGCCGAGGGCGGCCAGGTTGACGTCGTTCTCGACATGGACGCGGGCGTCGAACCTCTCCGAGAGGTAGGCGCCCGGGGCCAGACTGTCGAAGCCGGGGAGGTTGAGGGCCTGCTCGACGCGGTCGCGGTCGGGCCGGTAGATCCCGGGCACGCCGACGCACATCGCGTGGCATCCGCCGTCGACGCCCCGCAGCATCTCCGACGCGGCCGCCGTGACTCTCTCCAACGCGGCGCGGGCGTCGGGGCCGGTGGTGAATTCCTGCTCGGCGACCAGATTGCCGAACAGGTCGGCGACGCCCACGAGGATCTTGGTCGCGCCGACGTCGGCCACCACCGAGTGGCGAGCGGTGGGAACCAGCTCGTAAGGGGCGGCCGGGCGGCCGATCGATCCCGAGCTGGGGCTCTCGTCGGAGATCCGCACCAGGCCTGCCAACTCCATGTCGGCGATGAGAGCCGACACGGTGGGCTTGGACAGGCCGGTGGCGCGAGCGATGCCGGCCCGCGACATCCGGGTCGGGTGAGCCGAGAACAGCGCGTCGACTATCCGCTGCCCGTTGAGCAGCCTCAGGACGCCCGAGCCAGAGCCCTCTCCCATATTGTTAGTAACATTACCTTACAAACTTGACTTGTCAAATGGCTCCCCCGGAAGTGCCCACACCAATATGCGCTCGGACCCTTTGGACCCGAGCGGTTACCGGCCTTCTTCGAACTCCTCTTCCGGCCTCGGAGCGTGCTGCTCCTCATGGAGCGCCCGGAAGGCGGCCTGCTCAGCCTCGGACAGCGCGGTGGCTGCATAGCCGCTGTCGTCGCGCAACCATGCGGTCTGCTGCGGGAACGGGATCTCGATGCCGGCCGCGTCGAAGGCCTCCTTGAGGCGCAGGCGGATCTCGCGCTCCACCGACCACTGCATCGACGGCTCGGTCTTGACCGCCAACCTGAGGCCGACACCCGACGCGCCCAGGCTCTGGATGCCGAAGACGGTCGGCGCCTCGGAGAGTTCGTCGCCGCCCCACTCGGGATCGTCCCAGAGCTCGTTGGCCACCTGCTGCATGATCCCCATGGCGACACGGACGTCGGTGCCGTAGGACACCTCGATGTCGACCACGGCCTTGGACCAGAGCTGCGAGTAGTTGCCCACCCGGGCGATCTCGCCGTTGGGAACGTGCCACACCGTGCCTCTGACGTCGCGGATGGTGGTGGACCGCAGCGACACCTCCTCGACCGTGCCGGAGGCGTAGCCGAGGTCGACGAAGTCACCCACGCCGTAGTGGTCCTCGATCAGCATGAACAGGCCCGATAGGAAGTCCTTCACGATCGACTGGGCGCCGAAGCCCAGGGCTACGCCGCCGATGCCCGCGCCGGCGATCAGCGGCCCCAGGTTCACGCCGATCTCGCCCAGGATGATCAGCGCGGTGAAGCCCCAGACCAGAGACACGACAACACTTCGCAGCACGTGGCCCAGCGTCTCGGCCCGGGCCTCGGCCCTGGACCGCTCCGCCTCGTCGATCAGGGCCCGCCCGGGGCCCTTCTCCCGCAGCTTCTGCAGCCGCGAGCTGCTCGGCGTGGCCGCGATCCGCTTGGTGAAGCGAACGATGGCCCGCTTGGCGACGCGAGCGATGAACCAGGCCACCAGCAGGATGAGCGCGATGCGGATGGGCCGGTCGAGCAGCCAGTCGGCCGCGGTGGCCAGCCCGTCGCTCTCGGTCCAGTTGTAGACCTGCTCGCAGACGAAGCCGCGGTTCGACTCACCGCAGGCGTCTGCGAGTCCGCTGCTAGTGGATGTCTGGGCGAAGATGAGCATGGCCACACCCTAGAGGCCGAGCGGGCGCCCGCAGTTCCAGGCAAGTCCCTGCCGGCCGACCAGCTTCGGGCCCATCGAAGACCGGCCGCTAGAGTCGTCGATGGCCGGACGGGCGGGAGTGTGCGGTTTGGTGACGGTCTCCCAGATCAAGGGCTGGGCGCCTTCAGGGGAGCGGGCCTCGTGAGTGCAGTCGCGCCCTCGGTGCTGCCGGAGCGGCTGCCCGGGGTGGGTGAGTTGGTGAAGGTGCGGGCCAGGACCGATCTGGAGCCGGTGATGGTGCGCCGCATCAAGGAGGACCTCCGCTCGATCCAGGGCGGTTTCCCGGAGCGCAACGTCGAACGGGTCGAGATCGACGGGCTGCCCGAGGACGCCCCGGAGCTGGCCCTGTCGAGGCTGCTCGACGAGTATCGAACCGCCCGAGACCAGCGCTACTCGTCGGAGTCCGCCAGGGTCCGCTTCGCGGCCGGACTCATGGCGGTCGGCCTGCAGCAGCGGCTGCTGTCGTCGATCGAGGCGTTCGCCCGCAGTCTCCAGAAGCACCGCGAGACGGTCCAGCGCCATTGGGACAAAGCCCACGAGCTCGGGGGCGACCCGCATCCGGCGCTGTACCCCGACGACGAGCAGGCGACCGCCTTCCTCAAGCCGGCCGACGCCGACGATGAGCGCGCCGGGTGGACCTCCGACGAGGCGGAAGCCGACGAGGAGGCGCAGATCGCACAGATCGACGCCGCCTCCCAGCCGGCTGCTGACCCCGCAGCGGCCGCGTGGGCTCACGAGCAGCGCCTCCTCGACCAGATGGAGAAGATCGCAGAGGATGCCCGCCATCTCCCCGACGCCAAGACGCTCCGTCTCATCGACTGGATCAGACGGCACCAATGCCCGGGGCTGCCCGCCTTCGGCCAGCCCGCAACCGGGTCGCCGCCGACGTGGACCGAGCGCCGGGTGCTGATCTTCACCGAGAACCGCGAGGGCACCAAGCGCTACCTCAAGTCGATCCTGGAGCAGGCGATCGAGGACACCGACCAGGCCGAGGAGCGCATCGACATCATCGACGGCCTCACCAGCAGGGCCCGTCGGCGCGAGGTGCAGCGCCGCTTCAATGCCGACCCGGCCCAGGAGCCGCTGCGCATCCTCATCGCCACCGACGCGGCCCGTGAGGGACTGAACCTCCAGGCCCACTGCTCGGACCTGTTCCACTTCGACCTGCCGTGGAACCCGGGCCGCATCGAGCAGCGCAACGGCCGCATCGACCGCAAGCTGCAGCCCGCGGCCCAGGTCAACTGCCACTACTTCGTTCTGCCCCAGCGGACTGAGGACCGGGTGCTGGAGGTCCTGGTCACCAAGACGGAGACCATCAAGCGGGAGCTGGGAAGCCTGTCGCAGGTGATCGACGACTCCGTGGAGCGCCGGATGCTGTCGGAGGGAATCCGCCACCGTGACGCCGATGCCCTGAGGAGTGAGATAGAGGCGGAGTCGCTGGATGACGACAGGCGGCGGGCCACCGAGGAGGAACTCGAGGAGGCTCGCGAGCGGGCCCAGAGTCTGGAATCGCAGATCGAGGCGTGCCAGAACCTTCTGGACCGATCCCGCAAGTGGGCGGGCTTCTCGCCGGTGCCGTTCCGCGACGCCATCGACTGCTCGCTGGAGCTGCTGGGCGCGCCGACGCTGGTGGCCGGGACCGACGACGAGGGCCGCCCGATGTGGACGTTCCCGCCGTTGGAGCAGCGCTCCGCCACCGACCCGAGCTGGACTTCCACGCTGGACTCGCTGCGGGTGCCGCGCAAGCTCGACCAGAAGCTGCCCGAGTGGCGACGCGACGCTCCTATCCGTCCGGTCGTATTCGAGGACGCGGGAAGGCTCGACGAAGAGACCGTGCATCTGCACCTGGAGCAGCGGGTGGCACAGCGGCTGCTTTCCCGCTTCCGGGCTCAGGGCTTCGTCTACCACGACCTGTCGCTACGAGGTGAAGGTGCAGCGCGTGGAGCCGGTCGGGCTTGTCTATCTATGGCCGGAGTCGAACTGATGGCGAGGCTCGATCCGCAGGTAGCCGCCCACTTGGAGTGGATCGGCTTCGTTCGCCCCACCGGATTGGTGGTGTCGGCGCCGGTGCGAGCCGGCGTGATCCTGAACCGTCGAGACGCCGAGGGCCAGCGCCTGCTGCGGAAGTGCGTCGAAGACGACGGGGTCGATCACGAACAAACGGCGTCCGGGGCGCGTCTGGGCGATTTTCGTGCCTTCGCCGAGTCGGTTCTGGGTTGGAGCTTCTCGCCGAAGGGCTACGCAGGCACATCGGACGCTCCGATCCCGGACCAGCTGGAGGTGCATCTGCCGGAGGGCGTAGGCACCTTCCGACCTGACTTCGCGGTCCGTGCCGAGCCGCTGAGGAGCCCGCTGCCGAAGCCGGTGCCCGAAGCGACCGAGGCAGAAGGCGACAAGGGCGAGCCGTCGCCGTGGCAACTGCTCGTGAGCGTGATCGACACCGGCGAGAGCTTCGACGGCACGACCGCCGGTGGCTTGGAGCTGTCAGCCCACGGTCGCATGGAGCGTCTGCTGCGCCACACCGGCGCCCCGGCCGGGCTGATCTTCAACGGAACCGCGCTGCGGCTCGTGTCTGCTCCCGCGGGCGAGAACTCGGGCTGGCTCGACTTCCGGGTCGCGGACATGCTACAGACCGCGGGCCGGCCGATCTGCGCGGCCATGCGCGAACTACTTAGCCAGACCCGCCTCCTAGCGATGCCCGCCGACAAGCGCCTCGCCGCATTGCTGAGCGACAGCCGCAAGTTCCAGAACGAAGTCAGCGAGCGCCTCGCCGAGCAGGTGCTGCACGCGCTCTACGAGCTGCTGCGCGGCTTCCAGGCCGCCCGCGACGCCTCGCGGGGCGAGCTTCTCGGCCGGGAGCTCGTCGACGAACCAGACGAGATCTACCGGGGCCTGCTCACCGTGGTGCTGCGTCTCGTGTTCCTGCTCTACGCCGAGGAGCGAGACATGCTACCCCAGAGCGAGGTGTTCCTCGGCGCCTACTCGGTGTCGGGCCTGTACGAGAGGCTGCGCGAGGACGCCGCCGTTCATCCCGACACCATGGATCAGCGTTACGGCGCCTACGCGCAGTTACTCGCGCTGTGGCGCATGGTCCACGACGGCGCCCGAGGCACGAACATGAGCCTGTCGGCCCGGCACGGCGACCTGTTCCACCCCGACCGCTACCCGTTCCTGGAGGGCCGAGGCGGACTCCGGGGAGATGTGCGCCAGGTGGAGGAGCGCATCGATCCGCCCCTCGTGGCCGACGGCACCATTCACCGTGTGCTCGAGAAGCTGATCGTGCTCGATGCCGAGCGGATCTCCTATCGGGCTTTGGATGTGGAGCACATCGGCTCGGTCTACGAGACCATGATGGGCTTCCGGCTCGAGACTGCCGCCGGGCAGAGCATCGCCATCAAGGCCGCCAAGAAGCACGGCGCTCCGGCCACGATCAACGTGGAGGAACTACTGGCCGAGGCCCCGACCAAACGGGCCAAGTGGCTCCAGGGCCGCACCGACCGCAAGCTCACGGCCGTCGTCAACAGGGCCGTCCAGCAGATCGATCCCCAGGCCGGTGGCACGATCGACGCACTGCACGCCGCCCTGGATTCTGTCATCGACAAGAACGCCACACCCGATCTGGTGCCGGCCGGTTCCATGGTGCTGCAGCCCAGCGAGGAGCGCCGCCGCTCAGGATCGCACTACACGCCGCGGGAGCTCACCGAGCCGATCGTTAGGATCGCGTTGGAGCCGATCTTCGACCGCATGCAGCAGGAAGCCGGCGGTCCGCTGCGCCCCGAGCAGATCCTCGACCTCAAGGTGTGCGACCCGGCCATGGGCTCAGGAGCGTTCCTCGTGGGGGCCTGCCGCCAACTCGCAGATGCCCTCATCGAATCCTGGCGGACCCACAGCGTCGCGCCTGAGATCCCGCCCGACGAGGACGAGACAATCCTCACCCGACGGATGGTGGCCCAACGCTGCCTCTACGGAGTTGACCGCAACCCCAAGGCCGTCGACCTCGCCAAGCTGTCGCTGTGGCTGACTACGCTCGCCAAGGAGCACCCGCTGACCTTCCTCGACCACGCCCTGCGCCACGGCGATTCGCTGGTAGGCCTGTCCATCCCGCAGCTTCAGGCCTTCCACTGGAAGGGCGACGCCCCACACTTCGAGGAAGGCTTCGAAACCCTAGAGGGACGCGCCCACCTGGACAAGGCGGCTGAGTTGCGCCAGCTCATCCGCCGGGCTGACGACTCCATGGACGACGGCGACTTGAGAGAACTGTGGGACAAGGCCCAGTCCGAGACGGCAGCAGTCCGTCTACTTGGAGATCTGGTGATCGCCGCCTTCTTCGACAAGTCCAAGCCCAAGGATCGAGAAGCTCGCCGAAAGGAGTTGGCCGCCGAAGTGATCGACGGCGAGTCAGGCACACACCGCCCATGGCTGGACGATCTCCGTCGCGCAGACCCGCCACTGGCTCCCTTCCATTGGCAAATCGAATTCCCTGAAGTCTTCGACCGAGACACCCCAGGCTTCGACGCCATCGTAGGCAACCCTCCGTTCGGCGGCCATGTGACTGTCGTGGCAGGGAACCTACCGGGCTATACGGACTGGCTTCGCTATGCTCATTCCGATAGTAAGGGAAAGTGTGACGTTGTCGCCCATTTCTTTCGCCGTTATTACGATCTGATTCGCACGAACGGTACAACCGGTTTGATCGCGACAAATACGATTAGTCAAGGCGATACGAGGGCAAGCGGACTACAGTGGATATGCAACAATAATGGCCAAATCTATAGCGCAAGGCGTCGTGTCATGTGGCCGGGTACAGCTGCAGTTGTAATAAGTATCGTTCATATCAGCAAGGGCAGCCAATGTGATGACTTTCTGCTAGACGGTCAGGCCGTCGACAGAATCACGGCCTTCTTGTTCAACGGCGGTGGCCACGATGATCCGATTGAGCTAAAGGCCAATAAACGAAAGAGTTTCCAAGGTGGGCAACAAGAAGAAGCCGTACCGGTACCGCTGGCCCGATGACGTCCGGGATGAGGTACTTGCCCGCCTCCTCGAGCTCAACGGTGAACGCGCCGCAGAGGAAGCCCGTGCCGGCCTCACGAAGCCCACCCGAAGCCAGACCAAGGGACGGCGCAAGAGTCCGGAACCAGGCCTGACGACGGCAACTGCACCGTCCGCTACCCTCTGGGACACCGCCCGCTAGGGCGATCACGTTGGTGGAGGACGCACCGATGGAGGCAGAGCACCATCCGGAGGCGATGCCCATGGAATCCAAGCTTAAGCATCTGGAGTTGATCCAAGGCGTGATCAACCGCATGGCCGCGAACTCGTTTCGGCTGAAGGAGTGGAGCGTCGTGCTGGTGTCCGCCATCTTGTTCTTGGCGGCACGGGAGGACAGCGGCGAGGTGGCGCTGATCGGGCTCTTGCCCGTTCTTGTCTTCTGGGGTCTAGATGCCTACTTCTTGCGCCAGGAGCGCCTCTACCGTGCCCTCTACGACCATGTGAGGATGCTGGAGCCGCACGAGATCGACTTCTCTATGAAGACCGCCACCTTTACGGGCGGGAAGCTGACGTGGCGTAGTTCGCTCTTCTCAAGAACCTTGCTAGCCTTCTATCTCGCAGTCATTGCAGCCGTTGTGTCAGCCTCAATAGCAATCTAGAGTCCGAGTCAAGAATTCCATCGAGATGTTAGAATTGGATGACTTGCGATTCAACCGGTGGATGCGGAAACGGCGTCCTGGCCCTCATCAGATTTACTGAAGCGCTTGGGGGACTGCGCCAAGAGTTGGCACTACCGCATGGCGCCAGCATCAGCGGCGACGGCCCCCTCTATCTGCGCCTCCGGCGCACCGGCCTGGCGCCATGCCTGGTCGCCGATCAGCTGCATCTTGCACGGACTGCCGTCGAATCGCGGCACGGGACGGACTGGTGGACGGATTCCCCCAGGAGTTGCTGCTGCCCATGCCGTCGCACCAGCCGCACAACCACACGACACAACGCACAACTACCGGACACAACCTCAGGCTGGGACCGCTGATCGGACCTCACAACTCCTTCTGTGGCGGTGCCGTGTTCGAAGCCGCGACCGACACCAAGGCTCGCGCGCGACAGGGATGCACCAGAACAGATCGCCCACACCACCCAGGAGTTCAAGCCAAGGCTCGCGCGCGACAGGGATGCACCGAGGCAGACCGAACCCTACCTGGGAGCGGTGCCCAGTGATCCCGAGCTGGCGATCGCGGCCTCGCCTCTGTCCCGCAAGCCAGCGCCGCTGCGGGTGGGTCGTTGCATGGTGGACTCTGTCCTAGGTAGCGTACGCGCGCCAACTAGGACATTCCGAGGAGGCCTCATGAGAATCCTCCCGCGTGGCGACGCATGGTCGACGAAGTAGCGCTCCCCGCATACGAACGGCCTCCGGTTGTCGAGGTGGCGCTGGCTATCGAGTTCGATCAGGCCATCGGCTTCCGTGCGCTGGACTTGGGAAACCTCGCCGCCGCGTGGGCGGATTCCCTACCGGTGGCTGACGAGCGGCCTCCACTGCCGCGCATGGAATGGCTCGACGACGACCTGGTAGACGACCTCCTGGATGCGCTGTTCGATGACGAAGAACGGGTGGCGCCCCCTCGCCTCTGGCTACAGAGCTCTGCGGGCGATCAGGTTGTTCAGATTCAGCGAGACAGGATAGTCGTGAACTGGCGAAAGGAAGGGTCCGGCGACTATCCTCGGTACGAGATCGTACGCGACCGGCTGCAGGACGCATGGCGGCGGTTAATCCAAGTCTGCGATGACCTCAACCAAGACGCACCTGAACCGAACCTGTGTGAAATCCAATACATCAATAACATCGGCATAGACGAAGGCTGGAAGTCACCACAGGATACGGAAAAGCTGATTACTTCGTGGCAAGGCGTAGACGACAACAGCTACATACCTTCAAAACACCTGTGTCAATTCAGCTTGCATTGTCACTTCCCCGACGATCGAGAGGGATGGCTGAACATTGACGGCTGGACAACATCCGCCCCAACAGATGACGATGCTGATGCGATGAGAATGGTATTGAACTTAACCTCGCGCGGGCATGCGCTTTCCAATGACCTAGATAGCGCGCTAGACTTCTTCGATATGGCACATGTCTGGATCATCCGAGGGTTCACCGCAATCACCTCTCCGGAGGCACACGATACTTGGGGACGCATACAATGACTGCGATCTGCTGTCCCAGTCCAATCGCGACTCATGATCAACAGCCTTACTCCCCTATTGGGGGAGCGTCGGAGACAGTGTCGCAATCGGCGAGAGTATTTCCTTCCCCTCACTCCATGAAGCCGTCACGGTCGCCCAACCTTATTCTTCAGGGACTTCGCGCTCAGCCATGGTTCAAGGATGTCTTGGAGCGACTCCACCGGTTCATGTCATATGACACGAACTGGAACGGATATGGAGAAGAAGCTATTAGTGACCGGGCTGTAGGTCGTGCACTGGTCGCCTTGTATCAAGTTGCTCTAGGTGGACCTGCTCCTGTAGTCGTTCCTATGTCCCATGGCGGCATACAGGTGGAGTGGTACTACAGTGGAACTGAGATCGAAATTGACGTACCCCCTTCCGGTCCGATGTCTGTCTTGATCGTACAGCCAGACGGCAAAATGCGTGAGGATAGAGTCGAAGACTTGGACGCTCCGATATGGCCTATGCTTCGTTCTGTAATTGTAGAATTGCAATAGCGGGTGCGGCATGACAACCTTACCCGGTGGAGCGAGGCGAAGAGTTGTGGCGAAGAGTGCATCCAGATCACTATGTGGATAACCGTATTTCGACAGGCGCATTCACGAATTTTGAAATGTCCGTGGATAGGGCACAACTGCGAAAGGAGATGCGTCTCACATTGGACGCTGGCCCATCAGTCGGCGTAGCGTCCTTTGACAGCACTGTCGCTTACAATTGCGGTCAGCAGGTGATCGGCGATCCCGTGGCAGACAACGAGGCTCATGCACTTGTAGTCGGTGCGAAGCCTGGATCCGTCCGCAAAGCAATGCGCGATGCCTCCATATTCTTCTCACGTTCAGAGATTGAAGCATGGCGACCTCCTCCGGTGGATGTAAATGAGGGGGCACCGAACTTGCCATCCTCTGGGTGACCGTGCCTGACGGCCATCCGGGGCCAGGCACGGTCACCGTGAGCGGCACCTACCGGCGTGCCCGGCTGCGAGGGCGCACCGTGCCCGGGCCCGCGGCATCCAGCGGTTGCATCTTGCTGGGACGGTGGAGCCGTCGGCGACGTCGCTGCTTGTCGGGGCAGCCAGTTCGTGGTATTGGCCTTCCTGCAACACCACCGACAGAGGGACTAAGCCGGTGATCTGGTAGTTGCCCGCTGAGGCCCTGGCGAGGTATCCGGCGTTTGCTATGTGCGACATCCTGTCGGCTGCCGCGTTGCTGGAGGATCCGATCTGCCCGGCGACGTCGCGCGGCTTCGCCTGTCCGCCAAGGTGGGCCACGGCCACCAGCACGGAGCGCTCGGCGTCCGATAGGTCGCGCCAAGCCGGGAGGCTGACGCGCTCGGCGTACACGGCGTCGGCGATGATACAGGCGTCAGCGGCGGTGATCTCGTTTATCTGCTCCTTCGGCGCACCGGCCTGGCGCCATGCCTGGTCGCCGATGACCTGCATCTTGTACGGGCTGCCGTCGACGGCCTCCGCCGCTAGCTGGAGGGCGCCGGGCGTGATCCTTCCGCCGGCGGTGGCTATGGGGTCGCGCAGCCCGTTGATCGCGTCCTCGGTGGCGAGGGGCGGCAGATCGAACGGCTCGCACCGGTGGAAGAAGGTGACCTTCGGATCCATCAGCAGCGTGTTCTTCATCTCCGACAGGCCAGCGCCCAGGAACGCCAGCGGCAGCTCCTCGCGCTTGATGATGTGCTGAAGGTCGCTGGCCAGACGCCGCCCCTCCGTCCGGTCCACGGCATGCAGTTCGTCCACGGTCAACAGCATCGACGTGCCGTGGTTCTGGGCCGCGACCGCCATCGTGGTGAGGCGCTCGCGCAGGGCTTGGGCGTGAACCTCGCGCGCCCGGCGCGTGGTGGTCAGCTTGCCTGCCAGTACGCCCAGGTGTATTCCGACGCTCTTGCTGGCCGTGGTGTCGAGCCGGTCCCCGACATCGAGCGCCTCGTAGGACTCCTCGGCGCGGTCCACAGACGCCACGATCCTGTCCAGCAAGCCCGGCGTGCTTGCGTCCACAGCTAGCACGACCCACCCTGCCGAGGCGACCTCCCTCTGCACCTCGTTCAGCAGCGCCGTCTTGCCTGAGCCTCTGACTCCCATGAGAATGCTGCAGTACCTGGCATCACGCGGACCGGTCGCCAACCCAGACCCCAGCGCTGACAGTTCACTCCGGCGCCCCACCAGCAGCGGCGGACTGACACCGAAGTGCGGCACGAACGGACTGGTGGACGGATTCGCCCAGAAGTCGCTGCCGCCCATGCCGCCACGCTAGCCGCACAACTACCCGACACAACGCACAACTACCCGACACAACCGCAGGCTGGGACCGCTGATCGGGCCGATCACGGGTCCCTGGCTCAAATGATAGCGAACTGGGCGATCCGGTGGTTCCGCACGGTCCGCGCCCGCGACTCGAACACCTGCGTCACCGATGTCTCACCCTGCACGTCGATCCTCAGCGACGCGAAGGTCGCGGCCAGTTCGGCGCCCCGCAGCCCCTCGCCGCCCTGCCAGTCGATATGGAAGCTGATGCCGGTCATCGTCAGTCCACCAAGTGCAATCGCCGTCTCTCTGGTAGTAGGAAAGCGCCGCCACCACCGCCCCCAAAGCCAGGTCCTCTCCGCCCCCTCCATCCTCGGGATCGTCGCGTTTGCCCAGCCTCTCCAGGTCGGCACGCACGTTGTAGAGCGCAAGCTTTCCCTGGGTGACGCTAGGTCGTGCACAGATGGCGTTGATCTCGTCGGCGTAGTGCTCGACAGGCAGATTCAGTTCACTCATGGCCGTCTCCTGTCCTTCACTGCTCGCTCATCATGGGCCCCTTGCCGTTGCCAGCGGCTGCGCCGAGTACGGACTTCAGCGCGCTGCCTCCAACGGATGAGGGCGGACACTCCAGGACGATAAATCTCCGCCATTCCCGGCGCGGCCGGGGAAGGCGGAGAGCAATGGCGGCAGGGTAGCAAGCGAGGTGGCGCGATCGTTCGGCGAGTGTTGTGGACAGGGACCTGCGCTGAAGGCGACGTCAATGTCTCAGCGGGGTGAGGGATGAGGCACGGCCTACGCTGTCGGCCATGACCGACGATGTCGGATACCTGCCGCGGCTGGAGAGGCGCAGCGAGTTCGTCGACTACCTGGAGGGCCATCCGGTGCCCGCCGCGGCGGACATCGAGCACCCCGACGCGGGCCGCAAACTGGTCAAGACCTACATGCTGGAGACCGCGGGCAGCAACCAACAGATGCCTGACCTGGCCAGCAGGTTCGCCGGGCGTGTGCACCTTCACCGTCTCGACGACACGCTGTTCCGTGTCGAGGACGCTAGCCACGGCGGGCAGGTGGTCGGCCTGATCGAGGAACTCGACGAAAGGCACCCCGTCTTCTACACGAAGATGGCCGTCGAACACAGTGACCGATGGGTGCGTCAAACGGTGGACACCAGCCCGTGGCTTGACCGGCTCTGGTTGTCGTCGCCGATCCTGTTCGAGTTGTGGCGGCAGGTGCAAGCGACCACGCCGCCGCAGCGCTATGCGCGGCTCGGATTCGAGCACGAGGCGCGCTATGAGCCGATCGACGGTCTCGATGTGGGCACCGAGGACGACGGCGTTGACGATGCCGACTACGAGACGCCGCACACTCTTGCGGAGCGCCGACGCTCGGTGGTGACGCTCACCGAGAGCCTGTCGGTACTGGAGGAGAAGCTGCAGCGGCTGATCGATTCCTACGATCCGCTGCGCTCGCTGGTGCACCTGCAGATGCCCGCGGCCGGCCGTGGTGGCCACCGCCTCAACTACGACGGCCGCGCCACGAACCGGAGCGACTCGTTCGCCGACCACCGGGCGACGGTGCGGCGCGTGCTCGCGCTCTACCGCAGCGTCACCGAGTACGCCGAAGCCCGCCTCTGGGTCGATACCACCGACGCCGGCCATGACGGGTACAAGATTCGCGGCAGCCCCCTGGTAATCGATTTCGGCGAGCCTCTGAGCGAGCCGCTGTTCAGCCGTTTCGTCGAGCTTGCGCTCGAACGACGGACGAGCCGCTTCCGTATCGGAGGCTTCGTCACGCGTCGGGGGCCCACCAAGGCACATGTCGTCGCTGTGGACCGGCACCTGTGGCAACCGTTCCTGCTGGAGGCCACCAGCCAGCATCTCCTCGCTGTGCTGCCCCACGGCACCTGCGGGAACACAGTCCACCGGCTCGTCACCAACGTGCAGCGGGAGCTGGCTCCGACCGCGAGAGCCTGGCTCGGCAGCGAGCCCTACGAGCAGGCGGTGGCCGATGCCGCCGGCATCGCGGCATGACCTCCGACGCCGTTCTCGTTTCCGATCCCGTATTCCAACTCAACGTCCTGCTGTGGGCGCTCGAGGACCTCCCCGAGGTCATCGCCGTGCGACCGGTCCTGTGCATGGCCGGATACGAGCTGGAGTCGCTCGGCCGACGACTGCTCGTGCCGGCCGAGGAGCCGACAGTCTCAGCCCTTCGCGACATTGCGGGCTCCGCCGACCGCTCGCCATGCCGTCCGGACTTGTGCATCGACCATCAGGACGACCCGGTGACTCTGGTCGTTGAGCTCAAGTCCCACGGGTTCTCCCCAGACTCGTCGAACGTGCGGCAGGCCGCGAAGCTGATCGTTGCCTCCCACGACCTGTCGGCGTCGTACGCCGAGACGCAGCCCCGACCGGGCCATGTGGTGTATGGAACTGTCGAGAGCGACGCCGCCCGCCTCGCAGAAACCCTTCGAGCCTTGAGCGCGTCCGTCGCCTCCAAGGGCGTGTCAGCGGCTGAGACTTCGACACCACTCCGGATACATCCCGCTTGCAGGTCACAGTGCGACGAGGTGTGCTTGCCAGATGAACGCTGTCACCTCGCCTCCCGCGCTCGCTGACGCCGATTCGCTGCGGGTGCGCGAGTACTTGGCGGAGGCACTGCGGCTCGACCTGGTGGGGCCGGGCGCGGGGCATGAACTGGCCGAGGAGCGGCTGCCTGGGTGGGTGCGTCCGTCGAACTGGTACCTGACCGGGTTCCTGGTGCCGTCGGATGCGCCGCCCGAGCAGCGTTCCGATGCCGACGAGGACGACCCGTTGGACGAAACCCCAGCTCTCGCCGGGCTGGCCGAGGAGTCGTCTGAGGAGCGCACTGCCGCCAAGAAGGGCTTCTTCCCGTCGTCGGTCGGGTTGAGTTTCCTCGTGCCGGACGCTGCCGAGGAACTGACAGTCACGGTGCGGTGGGGCGACTACGGCAAGGCCGGGCACGAAGGCCCGGATGGCGACACGCTGCCGGTGTGGCAGCGCGAGCCACGGGAGCGCACCGTGTCGGTCGCACTCTCCAAGGCGGTCGCCGACCATCCGGTCCCGCAGTCGGGCGGTCTCAGGGTGCACACTGCTGTCAGGCCGGTCGACACGGCGCGGCTCGCGGGCCTCGCTGAGGGCACACGGTCTGTGTCGGTGTTCCTCGTCAACAATCGACCCTCAGTGGCCGGGCGCCCCGACGATCCCGAGAGCGGAGGCGACGTCGAGCAGTCCTACGTCTTCCAGGCCGAACTAGAGGTGGCGGGTCCGGTGCCGTTCGTGCCACGGCCCGACCCCCGCGGCGTGCTGGCCACCGAGTGGGACGACCAGGTCGCCGACCTCCACTACGCGGACGTTCCCGAATACGCCGTCGGTCACGGAACCTCTGCAGAGTGGGAGATCGACGAAGGCGAGTGCCGGGTGCTGCGCACGGCCTGGATTCCGGGCGCCACGGTGGCCAAGACCGAGACCGCGTCGGTGCCCGACGCGGAACTGTCCATGGAGACGCTCGGCACGCTTGCCGACGGGCACGCCGCATCCGAGGCACTGCAGCCCCTGGTGGTTCGCTACCGCACATGGATCGGCCAGCAGCGCGACGGGCTCGATGCTCTAGGCGATGACCGCCACGCCGTCGGCGAGGAACTGCTACGACGGGCCGGGATGGCCGCGGATCGCATCGAGCGGGGCATCGGCGTACTGGTCGAGGACCCTGACGCGCTGCACGCGTTCAAGGTGGCGAACCGGGCCGTGGCCCGAGCTCTGCGCTGGCGTTCGGGCGAAGAGGCGCCGGAGTGGCGCGCCTTCCAGCTCGCGTTCATCCTGCTGAATGTCGGCGGACTGGCCGACAGGCGCAGTCCCGAGCGTGAGATCGTCGACCTGTTGTTCTTCCCGACCGGTGGCGGAAAGACCGAGGCGTACCTGGGGCTGGCCGCTTTCACGATCATGCTGCGCCGGCTGCGGCGGCCGGGACAGGACGGCCTGCAAGGGGCGGGGGTGGCGGTGATCATGCGCTATACGCTGCGGCTGCTCACCCTCGACCAGCTCGGCCGGGCCGCGGGCCTCGTGTGCGCGTTGGAGCTTGAACGCGAGGCAGACCCGGCTCGTTACGGCAGGTGGCCCATCGAGATCGGCCTGTGGGTCGGCAAGGCAGCCACTCCCAACGTGATGGGCCGCAAGGGCGACAGCCGATCCGACACCGCCCGTACCAAGACCCGACAGTTCAAGAGCGACCCCGGCAAGCCGATGCCCATTCCGCTTGAGAGTTGCCCCTGGTGCGGAACCCGGTTTGAGCCGGCGTCGTTCACGCTCTTGCCCGACGACGATCAGCCGAGCGAGCTGCGGATCGTCTGCGCCAACTTCGAGTGCGACTTCAGCGGCGACCGGCCGCTGCCGATACTGGCAGTGGACCAGCCGATCTACCGGCGCCTTCCGGCGTTCCTCATCGCCACCGTGGACAAGTTCGCGTCGCTTCCGTTCACCGGCCAGACCGGCGCCCTGCTCGGCGGCGCGGACCGCTTTGACGGCACCGGCTTCTGCAGCGCAGCCGAGCCGAGACGGGGAAGTCCGCTGGAACGGCCGCTGGACGGCCCCGACCTAGTGATCCAGGACGAGTTGCATCTCATTTCGGGACCACTCGGCACGATGGTGGGCCTGTATGAGACCGCCATTGAGGCCCTGTGCGTGCGGGCCTCGGAGCACCCGGACGACACCTCCGAGGACCCCGTCGCCCGGCCGGCGCGGCCAAAGATCGTGGCGTCCACCGCCACCGTCCGGCAGGCCCAGGACCAGATACAGGCGCTGTTCGCTCGGTCGCTCACGGAGGTGTTCCCGCCCCCGGGTCCCGACCGGCGGGATTCGTTCTTCGCACAGGTAGTGCCCGTGGAGCGCGTGCCGGGGCGCATGTATCTGGGCATCGCGTCGCCGGGGCGCAACCCCAAGGTGCTCATGCGGCGGGTCTGGCTGGCGCTGATGGGCGCAGCCGAGCGGGCCTACCGAGACGCCGGGGGGCACCGCAACGAGCGCAATCCCGCTGACCCGTACATGACGGTGCTCGGCTACTTCAACAGCCTTCGCGAACTCGGCGGGGCCCGCCGCATCCTTGAGGAGGAGGTCCAGAACACCGTCAAGACCTACGGCCTGCGCAAGCGCATCGGCGAGACCCGGGGCCTGTTCCAGGACCGCAGGACCATGTCGGAGGTCGTTGAGCTGACCTCCCGGGTCTCCACCGACAAGGTGGCACAGGCCCGGGCGCGGCTGAGCCGCGGCGCCCACGAGCAGGGACGGGTGGACAGCGCGATCGCCACCAACATGATCTCGGTCGGCCTCGACATTCCGCGGCTGGGGCTCATGGTCGTGCTCGGCCAGCCCAAGACCCACGCAGAGTACATCCAGGCCACCAGCCGGGTGGGCCGGGTCGACGACAAGCCGGGGCTCGTGGTGACCCTGCTGAACGTGCACAAGCCGCGGGACCGGTCGCACTACGAGCGGTTCCGCCATTATCACGAGACCTTCTACCGGTCGGTGGAGGTGTCGAGTGTGACGCCGTTCTCGGCCCGAGCCCTCGACCGGGGTCTCGCCGGCGCGCTTGTGGGGCTGGCCCGCCACGCCGACGCAACCTTGACACCGCCCAGGGGCGTCGAGGCGCTCGCTGCGACACGCGTCGACATCGAGCGTGCCCTTCTTGAGTTCTTCATCGACCGCGTCGACCGGCAGCCCTTCGCCGACGAGGCCGAGCGGGCCGAACGGCTCCTCTGCGTTCGGTCCCGCGTCGTCGACCTGCTCGATTCGTGGCTCACGGTGGTCGAGGACTACCGGGACGCCAACGCAGAGGTCCAATACCAGAAGTACGAGCTTCGCACGCCCCGCCCGCTGCTGCGCGAGATGCTCGAAGAGGACTTCGAGTCGCCCCATCAGCGCAAGTTCCGAGCCAACCGCTCACTGCGCGACGTGGAACCCGAAGTGGACCTCTATATCAAGCCCCTCTCGGCCTCCCGCAAGGACGGCGGGTGATGGGCCGCGCACGCCTCCGCTTTGCAATGGCGGGCCGCGCCCTCGAGTTCGATGGGCGCGGGCCGTGAGCCGAGGCCACGGGCAACTCCGCCAGAGCCAGGTGATCACCACCTACGGGCCGGGTGCACTCCTGGACCTGCCCGAGCACTCAGCCATAGTCGCCGGGCTCGAGACGTGGCCCTACACCGGCAACCTGGAGGAGATCATCGACGAGCGGCTCACCGGGTTGCTCCGGGCCGTCACCGGTGTCGCGTCGCCTCGGATGTATGCACCACCGCCGGAGCCCCCGGATCCCTGGTCGCCGGGTCAGGGGATCGGTGCGTGGAGCTTCCCGGAGTGGTTCGTGGTCCAGGACGACGACGGCGACCCCGAACGTCAGCGCTCCCGGCGCCTCGTGCACCGCCGGGCGCTGGACGAGAGGCGCCGTTTCGACAGCAAAGCCGTGGTGCCGACCCGGTTCGTGCGAGCCTGCCCCCGAGGCCATGTGGATGACCTCGACTGGTCCGGGTTCGCCCACGGCCCCGGCGAGCGCTGCCGGCGCCGGCTCTGGCTCGACGAGCGCGGCACCACCGGCGACCTGGCCGAACTCGTCGTCCGGTGCGAATGCGGAAAGTCCCGGCGCCTGTACGAGGCGACAGAACTCGAGCACAGGCCGCTCGGCTACTGCCGGGGCAAGCGGCCGTGGCTCGGCCTTGACACCGACGAGGACTGCGACCAGCCGAGCCGGCTGCTCATCCGCACGGCGTCCAACGCCTACTTCGCGCAGGTCCTGAGCGCCTTGTCGCTACCTGACCGCGGCTCGGCCGTCGAGCAGGCCGTGCGCGAGCTGTGGGACGACCTGGCGATCGTGGACGACTCCGATGACTTGCGGTTCATCAAGAAGAAGCCGAAGGTCACCGAAAGGCTGAGCGCGTTCTCGGACGACGAGGTGCTCGCAGCCGCAGCGAGACTGAAGCGAGGCGGCACCGGCGACCGTCCCGTCAAGGTGGCCGAACTTGAGGCGCTGCTCGCCGCTCCCGAGGGCTTCGGCGACGACGTGCCCGTTGATCCCAACTTCCACGCCCGCCGACTACCCGACGCCGCTTGGCGGCACGGCGAGTCGCGGCTGAGCAGCGGCGTCGAGTCGGTGGTGCAACTGCATCGGCTGCGCGAGGTCCAGGCGCTGATCGGGTTCACCCGCTTCGAGGCTGCCATGCGCGACATTCACGGCGAGTACGACACCGACGTGGAGCGCGCCGACATCGCCGTCGAGCCGCTCTGGTTCCCCGCGGTGGAGAACAGGGGCGAAGGCGTGTTCGTGCATCTCAGCCAAGCCGCAGTTCGGGCGTGGCTGAAGCGCGCGCCGGTGGCCCAGCGCCTCGACCGGCTCCTCGCGCAGCACAACGCCTGGCAACGAGACCGCCGCCGACACCGCCCGTTCCCCGGTGGCCCCTACATCCTGCTGCACACCCTGGCGCACCTGCTGATCCAATCGATGTCGATGCGCTGCGGCTACCCGGCGAGCTCCATCCGCGAGCGGATCTACGTCGAAGACGACCACCACGGCCTGCTGCTCTACACCGGCACCCCCGACGCCGAAGGCACGCTCGGCGGGCTGGTGCAGCAGGCCCGCCACATCGAGGACCACCTCGCCAACGCGTTGGAGATCGCGCTGCTGTGCTCCAACGACCCGATCTGCGCCCAGCACGCCGCCAGCGACGGCCTAGAGCAGCGCTTCCTGCACGGCGCCGCCTGCCACGGTTGCGCCCTGATCGCCGAGACCTCCTGCGAGATGCGAAACGACTATCTCGACAGAGCGCTGGTCGTGCCGGTACTCGGAGTGCCCGACGCCGCCTTCTTCCATGCGCCGTGAGCGTGTGAACGAGTGACACCGTGATGGCCCCAGGCAGCCGAGTCGCAGCCCTCCCAGCACACCTCCGCAAGCGCCTCGCCGACGCCTACGAGACCGGGGCCCTGCCCGACGCCCCCTCGCCGCTCGCCCTTCGATCCGTGCTGGGAATGCCGACCGGGACCGACGAGCTCGCCGCCGACCTGGCCGAACTGTCGCAGATCGGAATCGCGGGCCGTGCCGTCTCGGCGTGGGTGCGCTCCCTGGATCAGGCCACTGGCGGAGCCCCGGCTCTCGACCTGGTGTGGTCAGGCCCGGAGGTGCCCGGTCTCCACGCCCGCGACACCCGCCGTGTGTACGAGGAACTCGTGCGCACCGCCACCCAGTCAGTGTGGATGAGCACATACGTTTACTTCGACGGGCCTCGAGCCTTCGCGGACCTCGCCCAGCGCATGGAGGAGATCCCCGGCCTGCGGGTTGTTCTCATGCTGAACATCCAGCGAGTCAGGGGCGACACCACTGCACCGGACCAGCTCGTGCGCCGATTCGCGGACCGCTTCTGGGGAACAGACTGGCCCGGCACCTCCAAACCGGCCGTCTTCTACGACCCGCGCTCGCTCAAGCCCGACGGTCTATCCGGCGTCCTCCACGCCAAAGCAGTCGTCGTAGACGACGAAGCGGTCTTCATCACCTCCGCCAACCTCACCGCCGCCGCGCTGGACCGCAACATCGAACTCGGCCTCCTGACCCGCGACCGCGCCCTGGCTGCCAGCGTCACAACCCACTTCCAAGGCATGATCGACGCCAGCCTCCTGAAGCCGCTGCCCGCCGCCTAGGAGAGAGATGAGCAAGTCCCAGAATCGCGATTTCGTGATCACTAAACCTCCGGTCTACGGCTTGTGTGTCGCGCGAAATCGGGCATCGCTCAGCAGTCTCCCAGGATTCGAACGCTCGCTCCCGAGCGGGAGACAGCGGAAGATCGCCCCATGGCTACTTCGATTGATCCGGCGGACTATGGCGGGGGGCGCCATCACCGGCCACTGGCACCGGCCGCGGGCCGCGCGGCTGGCAATGGCGTCCGCCGTTGCGTCGGTGTCGATGCTGGCCGCAGGATGCAGCAGCACGGCCGGCAGCGGCGCCGAAGACGGAGGCGTCGTGGTGATGGCCGCCTCTTCGCTCACAGAGGTGATGGAGACCGTGTTCGAGGGCCGTGAGAGCGTCACTCCGCTGTTGGCGGCGAGCTCGACGCTGGTGGCCCAATTGGCGGCCGGCGCCGAGGCCGACGTTCTGATCACTGCCGATGCGGCCACCATGGACCGGGCCGTCGCTGAAGGCTCGGTCCGGGGCGAGCCCGTCCTGATCGCCGTCAACACCCTCGTCCTCGCCATTCCGGCCGGCAATCCGGGGGACGTCACCGGACTGGCCGACCTGTCCCGGCGAAGCCTCCTGATCGGTCTGTGTGCGGTGGAGGTCCCCTGCGGAGCACTGGCTCAGCAGGCACTCGGCGAGACGCAGGTCACGGCCTTGGCCGACACGCTGGAGCCCAACGTGCGGGCTCTGGCGACCAAGATCTCGATCGGTGAACTCGATGCCGGTCTGGTGTACGCCACCGACGCGCGAACGGCGGGACTGGCCACCGTGGACGCCCCCGAACTGCACGATCACCGCAACGGCTACTACATCGCCGCGGTGTCCGCCGAGCCCGCACCCGAGGTGCGGGAGGTCATCGACGACTTCACCGGCCTAGGCGGCACCGGTGCCAAGGCCCTGTACGCGTACGGGTTCGGACGGCCGTGAGTTCCCCGACCCGCGTCCGAGCCGATCCGGGCACCGAGCCGCGGCCCGCCAGCCAGCTGCCCGCGGCGGTGACCTGGGTTGGGTTCGTGGCTCTCGGCCTGCTGCTGCTGCCCATCGTCGGGCTGCTGCAACGGGCTCCGTGGTCGGCTTTGCCCTCAATCCTGGGCGAGTCCGAGGTCCTGGAGGCGCTGCGTGTCTCGCTGATCGTCAGCCTGGCCGCCACCGCAGCCTGCATTGTGCTGGGGCTGCCCCTGGCCTTCGTGCTGGCCCGCCGCCGACTGCGGTTCCCCCGGATCGTCAGGGCCGTGGTGATGCTGCCCATGGTGCTGCCGCCCGTGGTGGCCGGCACCGCCCTGCTGTTCGCGCTGGGCCGCCGGGGCCTGGTGGGCCAGTGGCTCGAGGAATGGTTCGGGGTGAGCCTGCCGTTCACGACGGCCGGGTCCGTGGTGGCGGCCGCGTTCGTGGCCCTCCCCTTCTTCGTGGTGACCGTCGAGGCCGCCCTGCGCCAAGCGGGCGGCGAGCTCGACGAGGCCGCGGCGACTCTCGGTGCGGGTGCCTGGGCCACCCTGATGCATGTCACGCTGCCCACGATCCGCCCCGCGCTGGCGGCCGGCACCGCCCTGGCGTGGGCCAGGGCGCTCGGCGAATTCGGGGCCACCCTCACATTCGCAGGGAACTTCCCGGGCCGCACACGCACCTTGCCGCTGGAGACCTACCTCGCCCTGGAGCGCAACCCGGAGGCCGCTGTCGCCATCAGCCTGGTTCTTATGGCGGTGGCTCTAGCCGTGCTGGTCACCCTACGAGACCGGTGGATGTCGCGATGACTCGTCGCCGAAACCGGAATTGGCAGCGTTTTGCTCCCTATGCGTGCATTCTGCTGCCAATTCCCGTTAGGGATGCAGGCGCAGCCCGAATTGGCAGCACTTTGCTCGCTATGCGTGCATTCTGCTGCCAATTCCCGTAGGGACGCCGCGATGACGGTCGAGTTCGACGGCCGGGTGGCCCGTTCAGGCTGGACGCTGCAGGTGGACCAGCTCGCCATCGCCGAGGGGGTCACCGCGGTGATCGGGGCCAACGGCACGGGCAAGACGACGCTCGGCCGGGCCGTGGCCGGGCTCGACCGCCTCGCCAGCGGTCGCCTGGAGATCGCCGGCGCCGTGGTCGACGACCCGGCGGCCGGCGTGTTCGTTCCCGCTCACCGGCGCCGGGCAGCCATGGTGTTCCAGGACCTCCGTCTCTTCGGCCATCTCAAGGTGATCGACAACGTGGCGTTCGGGCTGCGCCGGGCGGGAGCGGACCGGGCCAGCGCCCGACGGCAGGCAGGGACCCTGCTCGAACGGGTCGGCGTGGACTCCGCCGCGTGGCCGAGGCGACCGGCCGCGCTGTCGGGCGGGCAGCGCCAGCGGGTGGCCGTCGCCCGGGCCCTGGCACCCGAGCCCGAGGTCCTGATCGTGGACGAGCCGCTGGCCTCGGTGGACTCCTCGGGCCGCGCCCGGCTGCGCTCCCTGCTCGGCGACTCGCCGGCCCGGCACGTGCTTCTGATCACCCACGACCCGGTGGACGTGGCCACGCTGGCGGAGCGGGTGGTGGTGCTCGACAGCGGCGCCGTCGTCGGCCGGGGCTCACCAGCAGAGGTGACGGCCAGGCCCGGGTGCGAGTGGGGGGCTACCTTCCTCGGCGCGAACGTGGTGCCGGGCCGAGCCCGGGGCACATCGGTCACCACCGAGGCCGGCCTGGTGCTCACGGTGGCCTCCGAGGCCGAAGGACCCGTCTACGTCACCTTCCCGGCCCACGCCGTGACCCTGCACCACGACCGGCCTGCCGGCAGCGCCCGCAACACCTGGCCGGCCGAACTGGAGCGGGTCGACATCGACGGGAAGCGCGCCCGTGTGCATCTCGCAGGTCCCCTGGCGGTGAGAGCCGACGTCACGCGCCGCTCCGCCGACGAACTCGAACTGCGTCCAGGGCTCACCGTCTGGGCCTCCCTCAAGGCCACCGAATTGATCGTGGTAACCTGACAGCAAACGAAATAGCTGCTTTCAAAATGCTGGCATTGCTGTCATAATGCTGTCATGGGAGTGCAGATCACCATCAGGAACGTGCCCGAGGAAGTCCGCGACGAACTGGCGACGCGAGCCGCGCTCAGACGCCAGTCCATGCAGGAGTTCCTGCGCGAGGAGCTGGAACGCATGGCAAGTGTGCCATCGCGCGAGGCCGTCCTGGAGAGGGCTCGGCGGCGAGTCGAAGCCTCGGACTCGAGGGTCACGTCCGCGGACATCGTCAGGATGCTGGAGGAAGACCGCAATGAGCGCGGTCGTTGACGCGTCGCTGCTCGTCGGTGCCCTGACGAGTTCCGGCCCAGAGGCGCAGTGGTGCAGGTCGGCGCTCGATCGGTCTGACATCGCCGCACCCGAAATGGCACTGGCCGAAACCACCAATCTCTTTCGTCGGATGGAGTTGTCCGGAGGGATCACTCGCCTCGAATCCACATTCGCTCACAGCGACCTGCTCGGTCTCAGCATCGATCTCTACCCGTTCACGCCGTTCGCCGAACGGGTGTGGCAACTGCGCGAGAACCTCACGGCCTACGACGCCTGGTACGTGGCTCTGGCCGAGGCGTTGGACTGGCCACTGGTGACGCTCGACCGACGGCTCAGCCGATCCAACGGCCCTCGGTGCGAGATCATCGTTCCCCCCGCCGACGCCTGAGCGCGCCGAACGGGTCCGACCAGGCTCAGGGGGCGCCGTCGAGAGGACCGGGGTTGCGGGTGATCGCCCGGAACATGCGCCCCGGTCGTCGGCCGGCGTCGCCATGACGCCCTCTATCGGCCTGTCGGCGCCCTTGAGGACGGCCGCCGTCCGATGCCAGACTTGCAGCAATGCCCGAAAGGACTAGAGCAGCCGACTTCGTCGTCAAGGCCTCCTATCCGACGGTTGTGCTGATCACCTTCGGGGTGTTCGGGCTGATCACGGCGGCAGGAGTGCACGTTACGCCCGCCGCGTACTCGGCGGCTGTAGTGGCGGCAGCCCTCGTGACCTGGCACGAGCTGGCGCTCCCCTACCGCCCGTGGTGGAAACCCCGCCAGAGCGAGGTCGGCACCGACCTGCTGTTCATGGTGGTCATGCAGATGGCATTGCCGTACCTGGTGTCGATCACGGCCACCATCTGGCTCACCGACCTGCTCCGGTCCAGCGGGCTGACCGTCGACACGCTCTGGCCGCACAGCCTCCCGGTCGCGCTGCAGGTCGTGACGATGCTCCTCGCGGCCGACTTCGGACGGTACTGGCTGCACCGAGCCTTCCATCGCTACCAGTTCATGTGGAGCTACCACGCAGTCCACCACTCGCCACACCGCCTGTACTGGCTCAACGTCGGCCGCTTCCACCCCTTCGAGAAGGCCGTGCAACTGGCGCTCGACACCCTGCCCTTCGCGGTGATGGGGGTGGGGAGAGAGGTGCTCGGCGCCTATTTCGTGTTCTACGCGGTCAACGGATTCTTCCAGCACTCGAACTGCGAGGTGCGGCTAGGGCCGCTCAACTGCCTCATCAGCGGCCCTGAACTGCACCGCTGGCACCACTCGGAAGTAATCGCTGAGTCCAACAACAACTACGGGAACAATCTGATCGTGTGGGATGTGCTGTTCGGGACGCGGTTCCTTCCCCCCGAACGGGAGGTAGGCGACCTGGGACTCATCAACCGCAACTATCCGGCCGGGTTCTGGACGCAGATGCGAACACCGTTCATTCCCAAGTTGGACAAGGTCCAACACTGATGCCGGCGGATGCCGGCTACCTCGCGCTCAGAGCGGCACTGACAATGGGCCAGGAGCCCCGGCTGCGGCGGTTCCTCGCCTCGGCCCAAGGACCGGAGAAGACCCAATGGGCGCTGCTGAGCCGAATCCTGACTGCCAATGCTCGCACCTCTTTCGGTGTCGACCACTCCTTCGAGACGATCCGCAGCGTCGCCGACTACCGCCGGGCCGTGCCGGTGCAGACCTACGAGGACCTCCGCCATCATGTGGAGCGCCAGGAACTCACCGGCGAGAAGCGTCTCACCGCCGAGCAGCCCGTGTACTACAACCGCACCAGCGGCACCGGCGGTGACCCCAAGAACATCCCGCTGACCCCGTCCGGCCTCAAGCGCATGAAGACCCACCAGCGCCTGGCCACGCACGTTTGGTCCAAGAGCGCTCCGATCCTCTCGGGCAGGGTGTTCATGGTGGGCGGTGCCGGGGTCGAGGGCCACATGGCCGGGGGCACGCCGTACGGATCGGCTACCGGGAAGCTGCGGGAGAACCAGCCCCGCCTCCTGAAACGGCGCTACACACTGCCCGCGTCGATCAACACGGTCGAGGACTACGAGTCCCGCTACATCATCATGGCCATCCTGGGACTGGCCGACGCCAGGGTGACCTCCTTCGGGACCGCCAACCCCTCCACGCTCATGCGGCTGCTGACCGTGATGCATGAACACGTCCACACGATCATGCCCGCGGTGGCCGATGGCCGGCTGCCCGATCGACTATCCGCCCTGCTGGACCCCTCCGAGGATCCGGGCCTCAAGCCCCAGCCCGGCAGGGCGGCCGAGCTTCAGAGGCGACTGGACGCCAGCGGCCGGCTGACCTACCGCGACGTCTGGCCCCGGCTCGCAGGCGTGGTGACGTGGACCGGAGGCAGCTGCGGCGTGGCCGTCGCCAACGTCCGGCCCTCGCTTCCGGAGTCGTGCATCGTGATGGAGGCCGGCTACGTGGCCAGCGAGATGCAGGGCACCATAAACATCGACCCTGCGTCGAACACCTGCCTGCCGGCGCTCCATGACACGTTCTTCGAGTTTGCCGAGCGGGACGCATGGGAGTCCAGCTCGCCGGAGATGCTCTCGATGAGCGAACTCGAGACGGGATGCGACTACTACGTGGTGGTGACCACGCCCGACGGCCTCTACCGCTACGACATGAGCGACATCGTCAGGGTCACCGGATGGGTCGGCTCTACCCCGGCGCTGGTCTTCGTGCAGAAGGGCAGCGGGATAACCAGCATCACCGGCGAGAAGCTCCACGAGGCCCAGGTGCTGGAAGCGGTGCCGGCGGCTCTCGGCGAGCACGGCTTGATCGCCGACTTCTTCATCATGCTCGCCGACGTGGACGCGGCCTGCTACCGGCTCTACATGGAGGCCACCGGACTGCCGGCAGGCGCCACAGCCGGTCGGTCGCCCTCCGCCGGCCACGGGGCGAACGCAGACCAGTCGATCGCGGCCGGAGTCGACTCCCGGCTGCGCAGGCTGAACATCGAGTACGACAGCAAGCGCGCCAGCGGCCGGCTCACCGGGATTGCCCTGCGCCGGCTGCGGCCCGGCACAGGCGCCGAGTACCGGCGGGCGCTGGTGGCCGCCGGCCAGAGGGACGCCCAGTTCAAGTACCTGCACGTGCAGTACGGCCACGACTGCGCCTTCGACTTCAACGCGTTCGCCGAGGCCGGTTGACGGCTCGCATGCGGATCGAGCGCTTCGACGTCTTCACGTTCAGCGTGCCGTTCAAGACGGTGTTCCGCCACGCGTCGGCGAGCCGTCGCAGGGCCCGCAACCTGATCGTGGCCGCACGCGGCCCCGATGGAGCCACCGGATGGGGCGAGAGCTGCCCGCGCCCGTACGTCACCGCCGAGACCGTCGACGGCGCGGCTGCCTTCGTCCTCGAGCACCGAGACGCAATGGCGGCCGAGATCGCCGACGTGGAGAGCTTGCGCACCTGGATCGCGGCCCATCAGGATGCTGTCGACCGCAACCCGGCCGCGTTCTGCGCGGCCGAGATCGCGGTGCTTGACCTGCTTGGCAAGCACGAGGGTCTGGCTATCGAGGACCTGCTGGGCGTCGACCGGCCGGCCGCCGAATTCCACTACTCGGCAGTGCTCGGCGACTCGCCCTGGCCGGTGTACCGGCAGCAGTCCCGCCGGTACCTGGCCGAGGGATTCCGCGACTTCAAGGTGAAGGTGTCCGGCAAGCTTCGCCGCGATCGACGCAGAATGGCAGCCCTCGACTCCCCGCAGCCGGTTCGATCCGACGGAACTCTGCGGGTTCGGATCGACGCCAACAACCTCTGGCGGTCGGCCGACACCTGCATTGAGCATGTAACGGGCTTGGGTCGGCCCGTCTTCGCGTTAGAGGAGCCCCTTCAGGCCGACGACATCGACGGGTTCCGTGAAGTGGCCGCGGAGTGCGGGACGCGGATAGTGCTCGACGAGAGCATGCTGCGCCTCGACCAACTCGATTCAGTCGCCGGAGAACCGGACACGTGGATCGCCAACGTCCGGGTATCGAAGATGGGGGGTGTCATCCGCTCGCTCGACGTGGCCGCAAGGGCGACCGACTTGGGCGTCGGAGTGATCGTCGGCTGTCAGGTCGGAGAGACCAGCATCCTCACCAGGGCTGCCCTGACCGTGATGCAGTCGGTCGGGGCGGACCTGGTGGCGGCCGAGGGCGCCTTCGGTACCCACCTGCTGCGGGGCGACCTGACTACGTCCAGCATCATGTTCGGTCGGGGCGGAGTGCTCGCCGCCGCCGAAGCCGTCGACGCCGGCCGCGGCGGCTTCGGGCTGACCGTCGACGAGCAGGCCACGAAAGGCCTTGAACTCCGGGGCGCACGACCATGACGCACCGCCGCTATTCCGTGGCTTTCGGTGTGTTGAGCCTCGCGTTCGGGGCCCGAGTCCTGGCCCAGGCCGTTCAGCGGTGGGGACCGGTGTCCTTCCTCCCGCCCTTCGACGACTTCCAGGGCAGCGGCCTGCCGTACCCGGTGCTGCTGGGGGCGCAGGTCCTCATCCTGGCGATCATCGCCGTGGTCCTGGTCCGCATGCACCGCGGCAAAGGAATCGTCAGCCCCCGACTGATCATCCCGGTGGCGTTGTTCTCCGCCCTCTACTTCGTAGTGATGGCCGTGCGGCTGGTGCTCGGATTGAGCGTGCTGTCGGACTCCGGGTGGTTCAGCACCTGGATCCCGACGGTGTTCCACTTGGTGCTCGCTAGCATGCTGATGCTGATCGCCGCCTACCAGCACCGCGCCAACTGATCGGCACCAATCGCGGTGCGTCCTTGCGGGCACTAGCGCCGCCGCGGCTCGTGCGGTGGCGGTGGTGCGCACCTCCTCCCCCCGGTAGTGCGCACCACCGCCCCGCTAGGTGACCGAATGCCCACGAGGCTTCGGTCAAGGAAGGACAACCGGATCCATGTTCGCGCACTCTGGGCCCGGCGACAACCCGAACGCATCGCGGCCCGCCGCGATCGGTATATCCCGCTCTTGTTCGCTTCGCTCGCGGGCCGTTCGGGCCACTGCGATCAGGACGCAGACAGCTCCTCGAGCGGCACCAGGCGGCACGAGGTCTCGGGCGGCGCGTCGGGCTGGACGAAGCGCAGGCCCATCACGCCGCAAGCGCCGTGCTCGGATTGAAGCCACCGATGAAGTCCTCGGCGCCCGGGCCGGCGTCGAACGCGCCGACATCGTCGGGGATGGGCTGGCTCCACGCCGACAGGTGGGTGTAGGCGCTGCCGAGCGTGCCTGTGACCCGGTAGCGGTAGCGGTAGCGGGCGTCCACGGGCTGGACGATTTGGTCCTGGTTGGGCGACTGCACGCCCCGCACGCCC
>VYBO01000118.1:31688-40675 GCA_009844405.1 Acidimicrobiaceae bacterium | reverse complement strand
GCACCCCCAACAGCCATCCTCGAACCCCACCCCGCTAGCCACGTCAGTAGTCACCCCCCAGTTGCTAGAGCGGGCGGATCGGTCTCGGTCTCGGCGCCAGAATCGGCGTCGAGCAGGTCGACAAGCTCTTGTGAACGGCCATGGACCTTGAGTTCGTGGGGCTGTACGCGCTCTGCCCACCGCTCGTACTCTTCCAAGTGCTGGGCGAAGGTCTTGCCCATTGCGCTACGCCTCCAGGTATTTTCTGCGGGCGACCATGGCATGGATGATAACCGTGCGAGCTTTATCGTAGACGACGACGATCTCCAAGGGCTCGCCGGTGGTTGACGGGCCGATGAACACGGTCCTAGCCACGTCGTCGGTCTCGATTTGTTTCCAGTGGTGCCGAAGGGCGTGCCGCATGTCCTCGTCTCGAACTCCGTGCTTGCGGGCGCTCGACCTAATGAACACTGCCCAATGATACTAAATATTGATCAGTTTCATTGTATTAGTCTAGCACCGACATGCCGAGCGGCGTCCTACGCTGGTCGCGATGTTCGCTGATCGGCTGGACAGGGCACGGGAACTGATGGCCGAGCAGGGCGTGGACGTGCTGCTGCTGTCAGTGGGGGCCGACCTGCCGTACTTCTGCGGTTACGAGGCCATGCCGCTGGAGCGGCTCACGATGCTGGTCGTGCCCCGCGACGGTGAGGCCACCCTGGTCGTGCCCCGCCTGGAGGCTTCCCGGGTGGTGGAGCGGCCCGAGGTGTTCGGGATCAGGCCCTGGGACGAGACTGAGGATCCGGTGGCCATCGTGGCCGGCCTGGCCGGGGCGGCGGCGGTGGCCGCCGCCGGAGACCAGATGTGGTCCCGGTTCCTTGTGGAGTTGATGACGGTCATGCCGGACGCGGCGTGGAGGCGGGGCTCGGAGGTGACCGCTCCGATCCGGTCGGTGAAGAGTGCCGATGAGATCGAGCGCCTGCGGGCGGCAGGGGCCGCGGTGGACCGGATCGCGGGCCGGCTCCAGCGGGGCGAGATCGATCTGGTGGGGCGGACCGAGGCCGAAGTCTCGACCGAGCTGGGCCGCCAGACAGTGGCCGAGGGCCACGACCGGGTGAACTTCGCCATCGTGGCCGCCGGCGCCAACGCGGCCAGCCCGCACCACGAGCCCGGACAGAGGGTGATCGCCAAAGATGAAGTCGTGCTGTGCGACTTCGGGGGCACGATCGTGGGCGACGACGGCGTCGGGTACTGCTCCGACATCACCCGCTGCGTGTACACCGGTGAGCCTCCGGCCGAGTTACAAGAGCTCTACGACGTGCTGTTCGAGGCCCAGGCCGCGGCGGTGGACGCGGTCGCGGTGGGCACGCCCGCCCAGGATGTGGATCGGGCGGCCCGGTCGATCATCGCCGCCGCCGGCTACGGCGGCTACTTCGTGCATCGCACCGGTCACGGGATCGGGACCGAGGCCCATGAGGACCCCTACATCGTGGAGGGCAACGATCAGCCGCTGGAGCCGGGCAACGCCTTCTCGGTGGAGCCGGGGATCTACGTGCCCGGCCGGTGGGGGGCCCGCCTGGAGGACATCGTGGCCGCCTCGCCGACGGGTCCCGACCCCCTCAACCGCGCCGACCACCACCTGGCCGTCGTCGCCTGAGCGGCCCGAGTCCGGCTCCCGTCGACTGTGTCCGCCGCCGCAACGGTCCCGGCCGCCGCCGGCTGAGAGACAGCGCGGGCCGGCGCCATGGTTGAGCTAGAGGCCGCCACCCTGTTGGTCGGCTGGGCCGCGGGCGGGTGGTTCTTTCTGTGGGTCACCACCCGCCGCCGCGAGGTCGGGCTCGGCTACGGCTGGCTGATGAGAAGCATCTTCCTCGCTCTGGCTGCGGGCTCACTGATCCTCGGCGCGATCGACGCATCGCCTTGGTCCGACGAGTGGGCGACGATGGCCCGCAACGTTGCCACGGCAGGACTTCTCGGTGCGGGCGCCATGACGCTTGTCCAGTCGATTCGTCTGCGTTCAGCCGGCGTGGCGGTCCAGCGGGCTGAGGTTCAGCGCCGGTCGGCCCGGGTGGCGGAGATGACCGGCATCGACCGGGCCGAGACCCGCTTCGATCCCGACGTGCCCGAGTTCCCGCCCGTGCTCGACCTGTACACGGCCGCAGTGGCTTTGGCCGCCACCGTCTTCGGGGCGTTGGCCGCCAGCGGACCGACCGGCCTGGCTCTAGCCCGAACGCTGGTGGGAGCCCTGTTCGTCGGCGCGGTCACCAGCGCCATGCTGCTGGGCCACTGGTACCTGGTGCAGCCTGGCCTGTCCCGCGGGCCGCTGCTGGAGATGCTGCGGGCCGCGGCCGTGCTGTGGGTGCCGTCGGTGGCGGTGCTGCTGTGGCCGACCGGCATGGTGTCGGTGCTGAACGGGACCATCGACGACGGCTACAACGGCCTGCTCGGCTGGTTCTGGGTCGGCTGCACAGCCTTGACGATCCTGCTCGTGGGGGTGGCCAGGGCCGCGCTGCGCGAGCGCCAGTACTCCGCGGTGATGGCCGCCACCGGACTGGTGTACCTGGCCATCGTCACCGCCTTCGGCCAAGACTTGGTGGCCCGCATCCTGCTCGCCCCCTAGAATGAAATAGGCGGTGCGGAGGCCTGTGCACCGGGTTCCGGCTACGCCGGGCCCGGGCCGGAACGAGGAGGCCAACAGTGCCGAGAGTGATCTGGAAGGGATCCATCAGCTTCGGACTGGTCACGATTCCCGTGCAGCTCTTCAGCGCGGTGAGCCGCAAGAACGTGCGCTTCAACCAACTCGACGCCGAGACCGGCGCCCGTGTGCGCCACAAGAAGGTGTCGTCGGCCGACGACACAGAGTTGCCACCCGAGCGGATCATCAAGGGCTACGAGCTGCCCTCGGGCGACTATGTCACCGTCACCGACCGCGAGCTTGAGGAACTGGCCCCGGTCGCGGCCCGCACCATCGACATAGACGCCTTCATCGACCTCGCCGACATAGATCCCGTCTTCTACGACAGCGCCTACCACTTGGTGCCCGACGAGGCCGCGGCCAAGCCCTACAAGCTGCTGGCCGAGGCCATGGAGGAGGCCGACAAGGTGGCGGTCTGCCACTTCGTGATGCGCTCCAAGCAGTACCTGGCCGCCGTCCGTCCCGTCGACGGGCGGCTGATGCTGTCGACCATGGTGTACGCCGACGAGCTGGTGGCTCCGGACGACATCGTCGGCTTCGAAGGGCTCAACGGCATAGACGTGGACGAGCGGGAGACGGCCATGGCCCGCCAGCTCATCGCCGCCCTCGAGGCCGAATTCGAGCCCGACCGCTACACAGACTCCTACCGGGAGGCGGTGCTGGAGCTGATCGAGCGCAAAGCCTCCGGCGACACCACAGTCACGGTGGTCTCGGCCGCGCCGACATCCGGTACGGTCGTCGACCTGATGGCCGCTCTGGAGGCCTCGGTAGCGGCGGCCAAGGAGGCTCGCAAGCGGCATCCGGCGGCAGGCAAGGCCGCCGCCGATGACGCCGACGCCACCGCGGCGCCGGAGGCCAAGCCCGAGGAACCGGCCGCGAAGATCCGCAAGTCCGCGTGAGAGCCCGAGCGGCTCCGAACTTCAATGAGTTGACCACCTCTGGGGTGGCTGACCTATTGAAGTTGGGGTCGGACTCCCTGCGGAGGGCCCGGTGAGCGCACCCGAGCGGGTGCCCGTCACCATCGATGGGCGCCGGCTGTCGGTCAGCAACCTCGACAAGGTCATGTACCCGCTGACCGGCTTCACCAAGGCGCAGGTGATCGACTACTACGTGCGGGTCGCGCCGGTGATGCTTCCCCACGTCGGCGACCGGGGCGTGACCCTGCGGCGCTGGCCCGACGGAGTGACCGCCGAATCGTTCTTCGAGAAGCGCTGCCCCAAGCACCGTCCCGACTGGGTTCCCACCTGCCGTGGTCCCGGCGACAGGGGAGGGCCGATCGAATACTGCCGGCTCGACTCGGTGGCCGCGCTGGCCTGGTCGGCCAACCTGGCCGCGCTGGAGATCCACGCCCCGATGGCCCGCTGCGGCGACCTCGACTCGCCCGGCATGGTCGTGTTCGACCTCGACCCGGGCAAGCCGGCCACGATCGTCGAATGCTGCCAGGTGGCCCTGCATGTCCGCGAGGTCCTGGAGTCGGTCGGTCTGTCCGGATGGCCGAAGACCTCGGGCAGCAAAGGGATGCAGCTCTACGTGCCGCTCAACCGTCCCCACTCCCACGACCACGCGGCCGGCTTCGCCCTGGCCGTGGCCCAACTGCTCGAGAAGCGCCTGCCGGCGCTCGTGGTGTCGGTGATGAAGCGCAGCCTGCGCCCAAGGAAGGTGTTTATCGACTGGAGCCAGAACGCCCGATTCAAGACCACCGTCGCCCCCTACTCGCTGAGGGGCCTCGACCGCCCCACGGTCTCCACGCCCATCACCTGGGACGAGGTGTCCGACGGCGCCGACGGCGAGCCGCTGGCATTCACCGCCTCCGAAGTCCTCGACCGGGTCGAAGAACTCGGCGACCTGTTCGCGCCCACACTCACCGTCGAGCAGGATTTGCCGGCTCCGTCGTCGTCCTAGCCGTCCGAAGGAATTGGCAGCGTTGTGCACCGTATAGGGGGCATTCTGCTGCCAATTCCGGTTGGGGCCGGGTGGGTGCCCTGCCGTTAGCCTGACCGGATGCCGATCACAGTCCATGCAGTTCGCGCCGTGCCCAAGGCGGCCACCGCCAGCGTCTCTCTTGTCACCTCCGAGGATGTCGGATCCGGCATAGACGGCTTCGATGCTGCGATCTTGGACACCGCCGGGTTCGAGGGCAAGGCGGAGCAGGTCCACCTGCAGCCGGCCGGCGGCGGCGTCGCCGGGCTGGTCGGAGTGGGCCCGGCCGGCGAGGTCACCGCAGCCACGATCCGGCGGGCCGGAGCGGCGCTGGCTCGCTCCTGCTCGCGCCACGCACGGGCCGCGGTGCGACTGCCCGGCGACTCCGCCATCGACGACGCCGCAGCCCGCCAGGCGCTCGCCGAGGGCGTGATCTTGGGCGGCTACCGCTACACCGCCTACAAGTCGTCCGCCGGCGGGTCCAACGGCGGCAACCGCACCCCCAAGCTGGCCCGGGTCGACGTCGTGGGAAGTGCCTCGGCCGCGGCCAGGGACACCCTGGCGCGGGGCTCCGCCATCGCCGCGGGGGTGTGTGTGGCCCGCGACCTGTCCAACGAGCCGGGCGGCTCGCTCACTGCCCCGGCCTTCGCCCGCAAGGCCGACGCCGTAGCCCGCGAGGCAGGGCTGAAGTCGAAGGTCTGGACCGAGGCGGAGATCAAGAAGCAGCGGCTGGGCGGCCTGCTCGGCGTCAACCGGGGCAGCACCCAGCCGCCCCGCTTCGTGGAGCTCACCTACGAGCCCGAGGGCGACCCCGCCGCGACGCTGGCCTATGTGGGCAAGGGGATCACTTTCGACGCCGGGGGCCTGTCCATCAAGACCGCCCAGGGAATGATGGCCATGAAGATGGACATGTGCGGGGCCGCCGCCATCATCGGGGCCATGTCGGTGCTCCCCGCGGTGGGCGCACCGGTAAGGGTCAAGGGGTACCTGCCCATGACCGACAACATGCTCGGCGGCGACGCCACCCGGCCCGGCGATGTTCTCACAATCCGCAACGGCAAGACCATCGAGGTGCTCAACACCGACGCCGAGGGCCGGCTGATCCTGGCCGACGCCCTGTCGCTGGCCTGCGAGGACGAGCCTGATGCCATTGTCGACCTGGCCACGCTGACCGGCGCCTGCATGGTGGCTCTGGGACCGTCCATCGCCGGGCTAATGGGCAACGACGAATCGCTGATCGATGAGATCCGGGCCGCCGCGGACCGCGCCGGGGAGCGGGTGTGGCCGCTGCCCCTGCCGGCCGACTACGCCAAGCAGTTCGAGTCGAACGTGGCCGACATGAAGAACATCGGCGGCACCCACGGCGGTGCGCTGACCGCGGGGCTGATCCTCCAGCAGTTCGTGGCGGACGGCATCTGTTGGGCCCACCTCGACATCGCCGGTCCGGCCCGGGCCGAGTCGGACGACGGCGAGATCTCCAAGGGCGGCACCGGCTTCGGCGTGCGCACCCTGATCGAGCTGGCCTTGTCGTACACCGCGAGCAGCTGAGGCGGCCAGAAGGCCGGGCCACTCGACTCAGTTTCGTCTGCCGACCCGCCCCGACCCTTCTCACCAAGCTGAGGCGGCCAGAAGGCCGGGCCACTCGACTCAGAGCAGGTCGGTCAGGCTCAGCTCGTCGGCAGCCCGCTCGAAGCGCTCGAAGGTGGCCTCCAGCAGTCCCCGCTGGCGCTCGTCGGTGAGGTCCATGCCCGCGCCGGCGATCATCGGGTAGCAGACGCAGAACAGCGCCGCGCCCCGGTAGACGTCCCACATCCCGTCGAGCTCCGACTCGGGGATCCCCTCGGTCGCCAGCGCTCGCCGCCAGCGCTCGTACAGCCCCGGCTCGATCTCCGAGGCGGTGGCGGGGGAGAGGCTCCCGGTGACGAAATAGGCCAGGTCGCCGACCGGCATGGACTGGCCGATGACCTGGAAGTCGAGCAGCACGACCCGGCCCTCCTCGTCGAAGAACATGTTGTCGGCCCGGTAGTCGCCGTGGACCAGGGTGCTCGGCGTCGTCGCCAGCGACCCCAGCATCTCGGGCAGGGCCTCAACCCAGCCGTCGGCGACCGTCTCTACGACCCGGGGGACGCTCATCGCCCCCCGGACCTTGGCCCAGCCGTCGGAGAACACCGGCGGCAGCAGCATCGGGTAGATGGGATCGTGGATGGCCATCGCGGTGCCCCGCTCCACGATCGGGCCGGCCTTGCCCCACCAGTGGGCGTGCCACGCGGCCATCTCGTCCACGGCCTGCTCGGCGTCGGCCCGGCCCATTCCCTCGATCTGGCTGACGGCCCGGTAGGAGCCGACGTCCTCCAGCACCAGCACGAACTGGTGGGTCTCAACATCGACGCCGCCGAAGTGGCAGTGGGGGACCCGGATGGGGCTCTCGGCGGCCAGCTCGCGGTAGAAGCCGACCTCGCGGATGTTGAGACGCAGGATCTGTGCCGTGAAGCGGGCCGTCTCGTCGAGCCCGGGCATCTTCAGGACCACGGTGTCGGGGCCGTCGCCCTCCAGCGTCGCCCGGTAGATGGCGCCGATCATCCCGACCCCGGTCCCGATGTCTGTGATGCCGGTGATCCGCGCCGGCGAACCCATGGCCTGCGACAGCCATTCGTCGTCGATGTCGTCGATACCGGCAGGTATTGCGGGCTCCATGTGCACCCCCTGACCGGTTCCGACGCTACCTCACGGCAAGGGCGTGAGTCAGGCCGCTTCGGGGGAGGACCGTCCGTGATGGAGATGCCATGCCCAGCGGACCGCCTCGGCAACGATGGCGGGGTGGTAGCTCATCCGAGCCAGGAGCCTCTCCGTCTCCTCGAAACTGTCGCCGCACTCGATCAGGCACCCGGCCAGCCGCCGGACCCGCGACTGCTGCCGGCACATCGCGTCACTGCTCAACTCGACCGAGGTGAACTCCGTATGGTGTCGCTGCACCGGTTCGGGCA
Source organism: Acidimicrobiaceae bacterium (assembly GCA_009844405.1). GTDB lineage: Bacteria > Actinomycetota > Acidimicrobiia > Acidimicrobiales > Aldehydirespiratoraceae > Aldehydirespirator. Next base: position 33,097 of record VYBO01000118.1, on the reverse strand, counting down.
GGCGCTGCAGTTGGCGGTGGCTGAGTTGCGGCAGTCGGAGGCGGACGGCCAGGGTCGTAGGCCCCACGGACCGGGCCGCTCGGAACCGGCAGGCCCGAGCCACCGTCTTGACCATGGCGCTGCGAGAGCCGCCCTCGTGTCCGATACCCAGGGTGCTGGCGGCTTCCCGCAGATTGAGGGCCGTGCTGTTGGCCGCGTCGAGCAGGTTGGCGCAATGTCGCAGGAACCAGATGGTGGAAGGGCCCAGCGTTCCGAGCCAGAACTGCTCGACGTAGACGGACCTCGGGTCGTGACCGACGGCGTCCACGCGGTGGTCGATCCATGGGATCACGGTGATCACCTCGGAGTTGACGACTGCAGGCGGGAGGTTGATGGATGAAGTCATGGTGTTTCTCCAAGAAGACGGGCGCTCGCGGGCGCCTTGGTTGCAAGATATCCGGGCGGGAGCATCGACGTTCGAACATATGATGACCGCTATTATTTGTCAAACAGAAATATTGGGGCAGATGTGCTGCTGATTTAGCAACATAAGGTGATGGTCTCACCAGCTCCGCTATCCTGGCGGGGTGCTCGCGGATGCCGCGGCCGCGGTTGCCGCGGCCCGCCGGATGGTCGATGCCGCCGATAGCGTCACGGTCCTCACCGGGGCCGGCGTCTCCACCGACAGCGGGCTGCCCGACTTCCGGGGTCCGAAGGGACTGTGGACGCGGGACCCGGCGGCCGAGCGGGCTTCCAACATCAACGTCTACGTGTCGGATCCCGAGGTCCGCCGCAGCAACTGGGCCCGCCGGGCCTCCGGCGCCTTGTGGGCCGACGTCAAGCCCAACCGGGGCCACGAGGCGCTGGTCCACCTCGAACGGCGGGGCAAGCTCCATATGCTGATCACCCAGAACGTGGACGAGCTCCACCAGCGGGCCGGCAGCGACCCCGGGCGGGTGGTGGAGATACACGGCACCACCCGCAAGGTGCAGTGCCTGTCCTGCGACTACCGCGACGACATCGAGGTCGCTCTGGAGCGGGTGAGGGCCGGGGAGCCCGACCCGCACTGCCCGTCGTGCGGATGGATCCTCAAGTCGGCCACGGTGTCGTTCGGCCAGAGCCTCGACCCGGTCGACCTGTCCCGCGCCGAGCGGGCCGCCCTGGAATGCGAGCTGTTCCTGGCGGTGGGCACGACCCTGGCCGTGTCGCCCATCAACATGACCGCGCCTCTGGCCGCGCAGTCGGGGGCCGGTGTGATCATCGTGAACGGCGAGCCCACCGAGTTCGATGCGCTGGCCGACGTGCTGGTGGGCGGATCCATCAGCGAAGTCCTGCCGGTCATCTGTGGCCAGAGGCCGAGCTTGCGAGGCCCCTTGGGCCCGAGCGGCCCGTGAGCGAAGCGAACAGGAGCGGGAAGCCGGGCCCGAGCG